>JAHBVU010000003.1 GCA_019637315.1 Gemmatimonadales bacterium | reverse complement strand
CGCATCCGTTCGGTGCTCACCTGCGAATCGACCAACGGCGTGTGCGGTTCTTGCTACGGGCGCGATCTCGCCCGCGGCACTCCGGTCAATATGGGCGAAGCGGTGGGCGTCATCGCCGCGCAGTCGATCGGCGAGCCGGGCACGCAGCTCACCATGCGTACGTTCCACATCGGCGGCGCGGCGCAGATCAACGAGCAATCGTTCATCGAATCGAACTTCGACGGCACTGTCCGCTTCAAGGGCAATTCCGCGAAGAATTCGGAGAACGAGACCGTCGCGATGGTGCGCAACATGGTGGTCTCCGTGCTCGATGCCGACGGCACCGAGCGCGCCCATCACCGCATCCCGTATGGCGCGCGCCTGAAGGTCGCCGATGGCGACAAGATCAAGCGCGGCCAGCGGATCGCCGAGTGGGATCCTTACAGCCGTCCGGTCCTCACCGAGGTCGAGGGCGAGATCGGCTTCGAGGACATGGTCGACGGCCAGTCGTTGTCGGAAACGGTCGACGAGGCCACCGGCATCGCCAAGCGCGTCGTCACCGAGTGGCGCACGGGCTCGGGCAAGAACCAGGTCGACCTGCGTCCCTCGGTCGTGATCAAGGGCAAGGACGGCAAGGTGATCAAGCTGGCGCGTGGTGGGGACGCCCGTTACCAGCTCTCGGTCGACTCGATTCTCTCGGTCGAGCCGGGCGCCCATGTGAAGGCCGGCGACGTGCTGGCGCGTATCTCGACCGAAGGCGCCAAGACGCGCGACATCACCGGCGGTCTGCCGCGGGTGGCGGAGCTGTTCGAAGCGCGCCGTCCGAAGGATCCGGCCACGATGTCGGAAATCGACGGCATCGTCAAGTTCGGCGAGATCAAGCGCGGCAAGCGTGAGATCTTCGTCTATCCGATGACGGCGGACAAGGTCATCGATGAGAAGGAGCCGCCGCAGGTCTACGAAGTGCCTGCCGGCAAGCACCTTCGCGTCCATGAAGGCGACCGCGTCCGCGCGGGCGACCGCCTCACGGAAGGGCCGGTCAATCCGCACGAGATCCTGCTCATCAAGGGTCCGCGCGCGGTGCAGGAGTACCTGCTCAACGAGATTCAGGAAGTCTACCGGCTCCAGGGCGTGCGTATCGCCGACAAGCACTGCGGTGTCATCGTCAAGCAGATGCTTCAGAAGGTGCGCATCACCGATCCGGGCGACACCTCGTTCCTCGAGGCCGAAGCGGTCGACAAACTCAGCTTCCGTGAGGAAAACGAGCGAGTCATCCGCCGCAAGCTGACCCCGGCAACGGCCGAGCCGCTCCTGCTCGGCATTACCAAGGCCAGCTTGACCACGCAGTCGTTCGTCTCGGCCGCCTCCTTCCAGGAGACGACTCGAGTGCTGACCGACGCCGCCATTCGCGGCGCCAAAGACGATCTGCGCGGCTTGAAGGAGAACATCATCATCGGACACCTGATCCCCGCGGGCACCGGTCACTACCGGTACGTCGACCTCGACGTGCAGTCGCCCCCGGGCTTCGAACCGCCGCCGCCGGCTCCCGAAAGCGAGCCGGTGCCGACTCCTCCGGTTGTTGAGGAAGTCGAAGCGGTGTAGCCGTTCGATGGCCAGTGGGACAACGGAAAGGGCCGGGACCATTCCCGGCCCTTTCTTTGTTCTCGTTCTCGCCGTCTCGCGTCCGGACTCTCGCGAAGACCGCCAGCGAGGTGGGTTCAGCGGACCAGGTTGACGAAGGCCGTAATGATCAGTGCGTTCGTGAAGTCGATAAAGAAGGCGCCGACCATCGGCACCACGAGGAAGGCCCGGGGTGCCGGGCCATACCGCTCGACGATGGCGCGCATGTTGGCGACGGCGTTCGGGGTGGCGCCCAAGCCGAAGCCGCAATGCCCGCCCGACATGACGGCCGCCTCGAAGTCACGCCCCATGACCCGATACGTCACGTAGTATGCGAAGCCGGCCACCAGCATCACCTGCGCAGCCAGGATGACGAGCATCGGAACTGCGAGCTCGAGCAGCTCCCACAGCCGCAGCGACATCAGCGCCATGGTCAGGAAAAGCGACAGGGCCACGGTGCCCAGATCCTCGACCGTGCGCTGGTCCATCCGGAGAAAGCCCAGACGATCGTCGAGATTTCGGATCACGGCGGCCACGATCATGGCGCCGATGTAGGCTGGCAGGGTAATGAAGCGGCCCAGCCAGGCGCTCAGCAGCCCGCCCAGCGCCATCGCAACCAGGATGATGGCGAGCCCATGGAGAATGCGGTAGGCCGAGGCAGACTCGTCCGACGCGGCGTCCGGCAGCGGCTCTGCGTCGGCGGACTCGGTCACCTCGACCTCGACCGTCACCGAGCGGCGCGCCGTCGACCCCGAACTCGAGAGGGCGTCGCGGCGAACCAGGCGGGTCGCAATCGGGCCACCGAGCAGACCCCCGCTGACGAGCCCGAAGGTGGCGGCAGCCAGAGCCAGCGTCACCGCCCCGGGAACCTGATACTGCTCCTCGAACAGCTTGCCGAACGCTGCCCCGGTGCCGTGTCCGCCGGTCATGGTGACAGAACCCGAGATCAGGCCGATCAGCGGATCGACGCCGAGCACCGCAGCCAGGCCGAGTCCCACGCCGTTCTGCAGCGCGGCAAGCAGGGTCGCCAGGCCCCAGAAGATGAGCACCTGCGGCCCGCCGATCCTGAGGAGGCCGAAGCTGGCGCCCAGGCCGATCGTCGTAAAGAACGCGATCATGAACGGCGACTGCAGTGTGGTGTTGAACTCGAACGCCAGTACCCCGGTCTGTCGCAGCACGAGCGCCGCTGCGGCGAAGACGAACCCCCCGACGACCGGGGCGGGGATGTTGAAGCGGTTGAGGAACCAGACCCGGCGGACGAGGGCGTACCCGACAAAGAGAAGGACCGCTGCAACCGCAACGGTCTCGATCAGGTCCAGACGTACTGTTGGCATTCGGCCTTCCCTTGGGTGGGCGAGGGACTACCGCACGAAGTTTATAAATGTGGTGATGACGAGCGCATTCGTGAAGTCGATGAAAAAGGCGCCGACCATTGGGACCACCAGAAAGGCGCGGGGGGCCGGGCCGTAACGCTCCACGATGGCCCGCATGTTGGCGACCGCGTTCGGCGTGGCGCCCAGTCCGAAGCCGCAAATGCCGCCGGCCATCACGGCGGCGTCGAAGTCCCGGCCCATCAACCGAAAGATTACGGCATACGCAAAGATCGCAACCAGGGCCACCTGAACCGCGAGGATGATGAGCATCGGAATCGCCAGGTCGAGCAGCTCCCAGAGCCGCAGCGACATCAGCGCCATCGTCAGGAAGAGCGACAGGGCCACGGTGCCCAGGCCATCAACCGTCCGCTGCTCGATGCGGAGGAACCGGAAGCGGTCGTCCAGGTTCCGCACGGTGGCGGCCACGATCATGGCCCCGATATAGGCCGGCAGCGTGATGAAGCGGCCCAGCCATCCGCTCAATAATCCCCCCAGCGCCATGGCAACCAGGATGATCGCGAGCCCATGGAGAATGCCGTAGGCCGACGCGGAATCGGCACCGTCGGCCGGCGCCGCCTCCTGGTCTGCCTGCGCTGAGGGCTGAGCGGCGTGATCCAGTCTCGGCACGACGCTGGCCGCCAAACCCGAGCCCCGGCTCGTCAGGCGACCGCGCTGAATCAGCCGCGTGGCAATCGGTCCGCCCAGGAGCCCGCCGCTGACGAGACCGAACGTCGCAGCCGCTAAGGCCAGGGTCAGTCCTCCGGGAACCTGATACTGCTCCTCGAACATCTGCCCGAACGCAGCTCCGGTGCCGTGGCCTCCAGTCATGGTCACCGATCCGGAGATCATGCCGACCAGCGGATCGAGCCCCAGGGCGCCTGCCAGCAGCAAGCCGACCCCGTTCTGCAGCACCACCAGGAGGGTGGCCAGGCCCCAGAAGAGCAGCACCTGCGGCCCACCCACCCGGAGCAGGCCAAAGCTGGCTCCCAGGCCGATGGTGGTAAAGAACGCGATCATGAAGGGCGACTGCAGCGTCGTATCGAACTCGAAGGCCAGGAGGCCAGTTTGCCGGAGCGTCAGGGCCAGCGCGGCAAAGAGGAACCCGCCAATGACTGGCGCTGGAATGTTGAACCGATCGAGGACCGCTATCCGGCGTCGCAACCCGTAGCCGGCGAACAGCACTGCAACGGCGAGAGCGACGGTTTGGATCAGGTCCAGAGCGAGGGTCGGCATTGGTGGGCTCCGGCTGGGGGCAGCGAGGTTCGGCGCGATCGGAGCAGAACGGCTTGCCGGCGCGCGGCGAGGTCGCGGCAGTGCGGTGAGGAAGGGCCGGCAGCTTTCCGGGATCCAATCCCCGCCAGCTCAGCGTCACCCGGTAGGGAGGGTGACGCAGTGACGCCTGCGGCTGCGATTAGCCGCCGACGGGTAACGCAGGTACTACTTGGTGCGCCGAGTGCGGGCGCGCCGACGGGCCGCCTGCGACTTGAGCTGGCGGGCAACGCTCGGCTTGAGGTAATGCCGCTTCTGCCGGAGCTCTTTGAGGATCCCGGACTTCTGGACCTTCCGCTTGAAGACCTTGATGGCCCACTCGATGCCGTCGGTCTCGGCCAACGTGACTTCGATCATGTATTGCTCCTCGACCTCGCAATGAAACGAACGGTCGGTTCGTCAGGTGACGAACCGACCGTCACTCCTTAGCTGATCAGAACGACCTGGTCAGCTGCCGATCCGGACGACGTTCTCCGCCGCCGGGCCCTTCTGGCCCTGCACGATGTCGAACTCGACCCGCTCACCCTCGGTGAGGGTCCGGAACCCATCGGCCTTGATGGCCGAGTGGTGCACGAAGCAGTCCTTCTGACCGTTCTCGGGGGTGATGAACCCGAAGCCCTTCGTCTCGTTGAACCACTTCACAGTGCCGGTAGTACGCATGTTGCTCCAAACTCCCTGTAAGATTGTAATCGGAGTCCGGATCAACCGTGCCCGCCGACTACGTGCTCGTGATGACTTCCCCTCACGTAAGGGTCTGGTTCCTCTGCCGACCACCAGGGGTCGGAGGCTATCACGAAAAACTGAGGGGCTGACTATGGAGCCAGCCCCTTAATCATCGCCACGGAACCGTCCTTCTGTCTTACTTGACCGAAGGTTTTTAGCCTTCAGAAACTACCCAATGCCTTCCCAGCGCGCAACCCCTGCGGTACCCAGGGCCTGGGGTCAGCGGCTCGATCCGCTCCGAACCGGTCCGCGCCCGGTCGGCACTACCCGGACCACCCCATTCCGGTCCTTACTGCGCAGGATGACGGGCTCGATCGCGGTGTGCAGCTCGAAGGCCGGGGTATTGAGGGCGCGAATGGCCGCATTCAGCGAAAACGGGTCGGCCGCAGCGTCGGATACCAGGTAGCCCTGATCCCGGAGCGATGCCGTCGTAATGGCCGACAGGGGATTGACCCCGGTGTTGAGAAATCCTGTCATCAACTCGTTGGCCAGGACGCTTTCACGCCAGTGCCCGCCCCGGGTTCCCGCCCCGCCGGTGTTCTCGATCGGCACGGCCTGTCCGAGATAGGTTGTCAGCGCAGCCGCAAAGGCCATCTGCGCGGACGGACCGACAAAGTAGGGGTCGCCGGTGGTCAGGTCGGCAGCCAGGCCCTGAAAGCTCCACAGGCTGCCAATCCCAATCACATGCCCCATCTCGTGCAGCACCACGTTGTCGAAGTTGCCTGACGTCTCGAGCGCTACCGCATCGTCGGCGTCGAACTCCATATAGCCAACGATGGTGTGGAAGCTGCCGGTGCGTACGTAGCAGGGTCGGGCCTGACCCAGAATGCCGCCGGGACCGTCGATCCGTTGAATTCGCGCAAAGATGAGCAGGTCGTCGATCGTCTCGTCGAGGGGTTGTCCGCCGCAGCTGTTCATGTTGTCGTCGGGCGTGAACGGCACCGGCTCGAGGTCGCCCAGGAGAATTGAGCTCCACCTCGCTGCCGCGCGCTCGAAGGCGGCCTGCTGTCCAGCCGTCGGAGTGGCGCCGAGGAACCGGACCGTGATCGAGTATCCGGAGGCTGGTACCGGAGCGGTCGCCGCAGCGAAGACGACCGGCGGAAGGCCGGGAGCGGTGGCCGCCACCGTCTGCGGACCTGACCCGTACCGCCAGCTTCGCAGTCGAGCCTCGCCGTTGAAGTCGGTGGTGGCGTTGGTGCCAACGAGCGTGCCTCCCCCTGTGGCCGAGAAGACAACGGTCCGGCCGGCAACCGGCTTGCCGGCCGCGTCGAGGAGTCGGACGGCCGGACGGATCGACCCGTAGTTGCCTTCGAGGCCCGAGAACGCGGTCGGGGCGGCGGCAACGAGCTCGGTCGGGATGGCCGAGACCCCCGTGGCGGTAAATTCGAGCAACGGCAGGCCGTTGACCAGTGCGGTCGCCGTGTTGGTGCCGGGCACGTCGCCGAGGATCCAGTTGGCGCCGCGGGCCACCCCGTCGACTCCGGTCAGCGCCGTCGTCGTGCCAAGCAGGCGGCCGCCGCCGCCGGTGACCGCAAAGGTCACGACGACTCCGGCCACCGGCTCATTCTGCGGACCAAGCGCTTGCACCGCGGGGGGGAGGTCGAGCTGGGTGCCGGCGTTGGCGGTTTGGTTGTTGCCGCCCGCGATCTGGATCACGGCAGGGTGCGCAAACGCCGAGAACCCGGCAGCGACCGACGGACCGGCCGAGGCCACGACGGAGTACGCTCCGGGTGCGGTACCCACGGTCCAGGCGGCCACCCCGGCGCGCCCATCCGCGTCGGTCGTTGCCGTCGCCCCGACGAGGGTCGACCGGCCGGTCGGATCGGCAAAGACGATTGCCTGCCCGGCAATCGGGTTGCCGAACGCATCGGTTGCCCGGATCGCCGGCGGGCTGGCGACGGTGCCCCCGATGACCACGAACTGGTTTGCCGTGGTGGTGGCATTGAGCGTGGTGAGCGGGCCGATCGTGACCTGCGCATTGACCGTTGCCGGCGTGACATTCGCGACCGTGGCCGTGAGCGTCTGCTGCCCGATGTCTCCACCCAGAGTCCAGGTGGTGGCAACCACGCCGGACGAATCCGAGGTGGCCTCCCCGGGCGACGCAAACCCACGGCTGTCGCTGACACCGAAGGTAACCCGAACCCCCGGCAGCGGGCCCTGTGCGTCAGCCACGACGAATCGGACCCCGGGCAGGGAAGCGCCAACCGTGCCGGTCAGGACCGCTCCGGACACCGGGGTGATCCGGGACGGCGTGCGCGGCCCGGCCGAGGGCTCGCCCCCGCAGGCTGCGCCGGTCGCAATCAGAGCCATAATGGCGAGACGGTGTGAGGTGCGCATTCCCCGGAGTATCGGTCGGAGATAGTGGGAATGTACAGCCGTACGCCCATGAACCGGGCCTCCGGGAGAAGCATGTCCTTGAACCGCGCGGGTGCCGTGGGCCACATTACGGCAGCGGCTCGAGCGGATCGGCACGAGGGATGCAGGGCCAAGTCCGAATGTCCGCATCGTTCGATCCGGACAACCATGGTCTTTATTGAGGTCCGAGTGAGATGAGCGAAGCGACATCGGTGCCTGCGCGGTTTGTGTTCTGGACGCTCTATGCCGCGGCCGGGCTCGTCATCGTCGACCAGCTGGCCGAGCTGACGATCGGGCTCTATCCCTTCCGGGCGGGCGAGGTGCATTGGCGTTTCGGGGCCTTTGGTCTGGCCACCGGACGCGCCACCGTGCTGATCCTGGTAGACGCCCTGCTCCTCGTGGCCGCCCTTGGCCTCGGCCATCGAGGCTTCGTCCGGGTCTGGTCAGTCATTCACCTGGTGTTCGGGCTGCTCTTTCTCGGCGGCGTGGCCATCTTCTCCCTCGACGTGCTCGAGATTCGCCGGACCGTTCGACCCGAGGGCATGGAGTCCTTCCTGCTGGCGGCATCGCGTGCCGCCGTGATGGTACTCATCTCGGTGGTTTTTTGCTTCTGGGCCGGTATTGCCGGATGGCGGTCGTCGAGCCGGGCCAAGCAAGCTGAACGGCGCAGCGGGCCGGTCCTGATTACCGGGACGGATCAATGAGCACCAATGCGCACCAGGCCGAGTTTCGGGGTATCCTCGAGCCGATCGTTCCGGTGGCTTACTTCGGTGGAGTGCTGATCCTGATTGATCAGCTGACCCAGGTGCTGGTCGGGATCGCCGGCTTTGATCCCGGGCAGGCCATCTGGCGGTTTCAGACGGCGGCGCTGCTGGTCGGGCGCGTCTCGGCCATGAGCCTGGGGCTGCTGCTGATTCTCGGCGTCGCGCAGCTGGCGGGGCAGGCGCGGCCGGCCCGTTTGGCTCGAACCGGATTTGCGGTCGTGGCCGGTCTCCTGATCCTCGCCCTGGTCTCGCTCTGGGTTGACGGCCCCGCTGTCAAACAGATCGCGAGCCCCGGTGAACTCCAGGGCTTCGTGGCGCGCTGGATCCGGGTCCTGCTGGTTGGCCTGGTGGCGCTGCTGATCGTCGGCGGCGCCTGGATGCAGGCGAAGAGGACCATCCGTTCCTCCTGAGAGAGGGCGCGCCCGACGCCCCTTCTCACCCTCGCGCAAGGTGTCGTGAAACGACAGGCAGGTGCGCCTGCGCCCGGCAGGGGGGCTGGTGTATGGTGATCATTTCATATTATCTTGAATATTGACATTTACCTGAAAATAACTTGAGGCGTTGCTGTGAAGCCCCGACTGGCGTTGCGCAGTGTCGAGCAGGTCCGGGCCCTGGCCGATCCGCTCCGGCTCCGGATCGTCGAGGCCCTGGTGCCCCAGGAGCGAGCCGCGCTCGACCTGGCCCGGCTGGTTGGCGTACCGGTGACGCGGGTCTATCACCATCTCGACCTGCTGCTCGAGGCTGGCCTGATCGACGTGGTCCGCCGGGTTCCGCGGCGCGGCATGGAAGAGCGGATCTTTCGCGCCAGTGCCCGGCGCTATGTGCTGGCCGATGACCTTTTTGGCAACGACGCTGCGGCGGGAGCGACGAGTGCGAGCTTCGAGGAGCTGGCCCGGACCGTCCTGGTCGGCGGGTTCGAGTCGCTGGTCGAGGGGCTGCGCACCGGACGCGTCGATCCGGGAGTGGCCAGTCGTGGCGTGCTGCTGCAGAACCGCATGCTGCGCATCACGCCGGCCGGGTTCGAGGCACTGACCCGCGAGCTCCCCGCCTGGCTGGATGACTTTGCCCGCCGTCACCGGGCGGCGGGGTCCGGTGGCTTCCGGCTGGCGCTGGCACTGTTCCCAGGCGAGGGGACCGAGACATCGGTCGAACCTGCTATCGAGGGCGATGCGACCGGACCCCGCCGGACTCGGCGACCACGCCGCTGACCCAGTTTCCAACCCGGACGAGAAAAAGAGGATTCCATGGCGACATCACGTCGGAGTTTCATGCAGCAAGCGGGTGCGGCAGCGGTGGCGGCGGGCCTGGTGCCGCGCGTGGCTGGTGCGGACACCCGGTCGGAGCCGGTCCAGGACGCCAGCGGGATCTGGATCGATGCGCTGAGTGCCACTCGAGTGGACAAGGTGGGATTCGCCGAGGCAAAACGTTCCGGGCTCACCATGATCGAAACGACGCTGGGGCCCGCCGGCAATCCGACATTCGGGTACGAAGCCGCCGTGCGCGACCTGGCGCGCTGGCACGGCTACTTCGCCCGCCATCGTGACGAGTTGATTCATGTGCGGCGGACCGACGATATCCTGGCGGCCAAGCGGGAAGGGAAGCTGGCGGTGATGCTCGGCTTTCAAAACGGGACGCATCTCAATCGCGACATTCGCAACCTCGATTTTTTCTACGACCTCGGCATTCGTCAGTTGCAATTGACCTATAACGAACTGAACGCCCTGGGAGCCGGCAGTACCGAACGGAACGATGTCGGGCTGAGTGACTTTGGTGTCGAGGTGGTTCATCGCATGAATGAGCTCGGCATGCTGGTCGATCTGTCGCACTGCGGTGTGAAGACGACCTTCGATGCCATCGAGGTGTCGAAGAAGACCCCGATCTTCTCCCACTCCAACTGTCGGGCGCTCAATGACAACATGCGCTGCAAGTCCGACGCCCAGATCAAGGCATTGGCGGCCAAAGGTGGCGTGATGGGCATCACGACTGTCAATTTCTTCGTGAGTAACAAACCCCGGTCGACTCTCGATGACTTCATTGCGCACATCGAGCATGTGGCCAAGCTCGTCGGCGTCGAACACGTCGGGATCGGCAGCGATTCGAGCATCGGCGGCTGGCGCCAGTCATTCCCGGATGAGAAGGCGTTCTGGGATTTCCACAGCCAGTTCAAGTTCAAGCCTGGCGCCGATGTGCGGTGGCCGCCGTTCATCGAGGAAATCGACGTGCCGGAGAAGTTCCATGTCATTCGGCGCCGGCTGCAGGGCAAGTTCTCGGCCGCGGACATCGAGGGAATCCTGGGTGGCAACTTCCTGCGTGTTTATCGCGAGATCATCGGATGAGCGGCGCCGGAGTCCGTACCCGGCGTCGACCAGCAGGGATGCCTGTCCGACCCGCGCGGAGGCTCGGCATCGTGGCGACCGTCGGGCTGGTGGTTGGGATGGCTGGACCCGCTCGGGCGCAGGTCGAGACACTCGAGCGGGAGGTGGCGCGGATTGCCGCCGCGGCGCCGGCCAAGGTTGGGGTCGGCATCGTCCATGTCGAGTCCGGACGTTCGGTGTTCGTCAATCGGGACGAGTGGTTTCCCATGGCGAGTACCTACAAGGTGCCCATGGCGGTGGAGGTGCTGACTCGGGTCGATCGCGGCACCTTGCGGCTCGACAGTCTGGTCCCGATCGAACGGGCCGACGTGGTGCCGTTCGGGAGTCTGCTCACCGAGCGATTCGGTGAAGGTGAGCCGGGCGCGGTCCTGTCGGTGCGGCGCTACCTCGAGCTGATGCTGCGGCTGAGCGACAATACGGCGACCGACATTCTGCTTCGCCTGACGGGAGGGACCGCTGCGGTGCAGGGGCGGGTCGAGGGGCTTGGCATCACCGGGATGCAGGTGAGCCGCACCGTGATGGAGCTTGGCGCGGACTGGATTGGTGTGACGCTGCCACCCTGGCGCGATCGGACGGTCGAGGGCATTCGTCAGCTCATGGCTGCCGCAACACCGGAGGCGACCCGGGCGGGCAGCCGGGCCTTTCTCGCCAGCCGGCGCGACCACACGACGCCAGAGGCGATGACCAGTCTGCTGGCGCAGCTGGTTCGGGGCCGGGTGCTCACCCCGGCGTCGACCGAGTTGCTGTGGAGCATCATGGCGCGGGAGGAGACCGGCGCCGCCCGGATTCGCGGGCGTCTGCCGGCCGGGGTGCGAGCTGCGAACAAGACAGGGACGCTGGACGTCACGATTCAGAACGACGTCGGGGTCATCTTCCTGCCGGACGGGACGCACCTGGTCATTGCGGTCTACACGACCGAGGCGACCAGACCCCTGGCTGAGATGAGTCGGGTGATCGCGGACCTTGCCCGGACCGGGTACGACTACTTTGTCCTTCACGGGGCCGGTCCCCGGCAGTAAGCTTGCCCCGGGAGCGAGGTCGTCACGTCGGCGACATGGTGGCCGCCGGTGCTTTGACACGCTATCATCCCCGAGTCCAACCACGAGGTTATCGATGAGCGAATCGGAGGCGCTGGAACGCGAGTATCGCGCCAGCCACGCAACGTCGGAGGCGCTGCACGCTCGCGGCCTCGAGTATTTCGCCGCCCGTGGCGCCACGCACTTCACCCGCGCACGCGCCCCGTTTGGCCCGTACATGGTCCGGGCCGAAGGCGCCCGCAAATGGGATGTGGACGGCCACGAATACATCGACTACGTGATGGGCCATGGCGCGCTGATGCTGGGGCATGGCCATCCCGCCGTGGTCAAGGCTGTCTGCGAACAGGCGCTCCTCGGGATTCATTTCGGCGACAATCACGCGCTCGAGATCGAATGGGCCGAGCTGATTCGCGAACTGATGCCGAGTGCGGAGCGGGTCGAGTACTTCGCGTCGGGGCAGGAAGCGAACCTGCTCGCGTTCCGGCTGGCCCGCGCAGCAACCGGCCGGCGGCGCATTCTCCGCTTCACCCGCCACTTTCATGGTTGGGCCGACGAGCTGACTGCCCCGGGTGCTCCGGGCGCCGTCAACGAGGCCATCACCGTCCTGCCACCGGGTGACCTCGACGCGGTCGAGCGTGAACTGGTATCGGGAGAGTACGCGGCGGTCATGATCGAAGGCGGCGGGGCGCATCTGTCGGGCCGGATTCCGGTTGCGCCGGCGTTTTATCGTGCGCTGGCCGAGCTGGCGCGGCGTCACGGGACGGTCTTCATCCTCGACGAGGTCGTGACCGGGTTTCGAGACGCGCCGGGGGGGTGGCAGGCAGTGGTCGGGGTTCGACCTGACCTCACGACCCTCGGCAAAGCCGTTGGCGCGGGGATGCCCTGTGGTGTGCTCGTCGGTCGGGCCGATCTGTTTGCACCGCTCGACCCGTCGATCGGCGCCGAGCGACTGATTGCCCGGGGCGGCACCTGGAACGCTTTTCCATTGAGCTGCGCAGCTGGCATCGCGGCCTGCAGGCTTTACCGGGACGGTGCGCCGCAACGTCATGCGGCGGAGACCGCGGCCGAGTTGAGGCGCGGCGCCAACGCGGCCCTTCGTGACCTCGGGGTCAGCGGCAGGGTCTATGGGCGCAGCATCTGTCACATCTATCTCGGGCCGGTGGATGCCGACGCCGACGCAGACGATGCCGAAGCGCCGACACGAGACTGGACCCGACTGGTGGATCCGCTTCGCGCTCCGGTCTATCGCCGCTTGGATCTGGAACTGCTGACTCGCGGAGTGGCCAGTCTCCGGGGCGAGGCGCTGATGTTCTCTGCTGCGCACCAGGCTGAGGACGTGGCGCAGACGGTCGCGGCGTTTCGCGCGGCTCTGACTGCCATGCTCGAGGATGGCGCGCTCACTGCTACGGGGTTGGTGCCGGCCTGAGGCCGGCCTGGCGGGGTAGCACCGGCAGGATGATCCGGCTCGGATGCGGGCCGCCGTGATGGATGGCCATCTGTCCCGGGATCGTTTCCGTCACGCGGGCTTCGTCGGCGCCGGTGTTGGAGTTCGGGAACGAGTAGTTGTTCATGGCGTTCATCACGGCAATCCGGATCCGGTGGCCCTTCTTGAAGGTGTTGGCAATCGACCGCAACGCGATCCGGTATTCGACAACCTCGCCGGGGTCGCCCGACAGCGGCCGCTCAGACTCATAGTTCTTGCCCAGCGCCCGATTGACCGGGTCCTCGAGGTCACGGAACCGTGCCCTCAGCACACCGAGCGAGATGCGGTTGGATCGGCCGCTGGTGTCGACATCAGCGAGGTGAATCCACCAGTCGGTGTCGCGTACGTCGGTCGAGGCGTGCAGCACCATCATCACGTTTCCGGCAATCGTCAGGTCCTCCTCCAGCGGCGCTGAGGTGTAGGTCACGACATCGGGGCGCGACTCGATGTCCTTGACGTCATACGGGAAACTCTGGACGTCCTCCCACCGCTGCATCTGATCGAAGTCATACCAGTTCGCCGGCGGGTTGGCCGGGTCGTAGCGATAGCGGTCGGGCGTGCCGGCTGTCACCGGGGCCTCCGGCACGAGGTGGCCCCGGCTGCGCAGTCGGGCCGCCTGGCCGTCGCTTTCGAGATACCATGGCGTCGCTGCGGCTTCGGCGGGCGGCCAGGCGCTGGCCTGGCGCCACTGGTTGCTGCCCAGCACGAAGTAGTCGACGGTGGGCGCCGGTGCTGAGGGCGCCTTGTTGCGCAGGAAACGATCGTACCATTGCTGCTTGAGCAGCCAGATGTCCTCGCGAACGGCGGTCGGGCCGAAGCTGTAGCTGTTGAGCCTCCGGTCGGCGTTGTAGCTGTGCTTCCAGGGGCCGATGACGAGGCGCTGCGGTCCCTGGCCGTACCGTGTCATCATGGCCCAGTTCGCTTCGGTGCCCGGGAAGTCGTCATCGAACCACCCGCTGATCTGGAGCGCGGAGAAGCGGCGCGGCTCGGTCGACCGGTACCAGTTCTGTCGGGCCCAGTAGGCATCGTTGGACTGGTGCGTGAGCAGCCGCTTCCATTGCGGTATGTCGCTGCCGGTCGCGTAGCGGTCCAGGTCGATCAGCGGCCGATGGTGGAGAATCTCGTTCCAGCTCCGACCGGGGAGAATGGGCTTGTCGAGCATGAAGAGGACGTAGTAGGCAATGCCTTCGACGATGGTTCCGCCCCAATAGGGTTGGTCGCTGAAGGCGGTGCCCATCGAGCTCTCTGGAATCAGACACTTGAGGGCCGGGTTGTTGGCCATCGAGACGGCCCACTGGGTGTACCCGACGTACGAGCCGCCCTGCATGCAGACCTGACCATCGGACCAGGGCTGACGGACCAGCCACTCGAGGCTTGTCTTGCCGTCGGCCGGTTCGTTGATCATCGGATCCCAGACCCCTTCGGAGCGATTCGCGGCATCCCAGTAGATCGTGCCGCGGACGGCTTGAAGCACCACGGCGTAGCCGCGCGCGACGTAGTGCCAGTACTCGAGGATCAGATTGCTGATGCCGTAGGGGGTCCGAACGAAAATGGTAGGGTAGGGGCCCTTGCCCTCCCGAGGCAGGTAGACGAGAGTCGCCAGTCGGGTGCCGTCGCTCATCGGTACCATGACGCGCTCGGCAAGGTGATAGCCGTAGCGTGCCGGGGAGATGTTTGCCTCTTGCCATCGCGGCACGGTGGTGAGTGCCTCGTAGCCCCTCCGGACCAGGACCACGTCGGCTCTGAGGTCGATTCCTGCGACCAGCGTGCCGGCCTGGTCGATGATCAGATCGACCGGCAGGCTGCCGTCGCGATGGGTCCAGCGGGTGGTCTGGACGGTGCGCCCGCCGACCACGACCTCCCGCCGTTCCTGCCGGTCGTACAGCGTGACGGCGTCGGGCCAGGCGGCCGCGGGCAAGAGCTCCCAGGGGATCCGCTCCAGCTGGGGGAGCTGCAGCGCGAGGAGCCGGATCCGGCCCGGCAGCATGAACGCCGTGTCGGTTGCCACCGGAAATGCGGGCCGCACCGTGGGTGAGGACCAGGCCCCGGTTTCCGGGTTTCGCTTCCGGATTCGGTACTCTGCCCTGCCGATGACCAGCTCGGCCGCGTGAATCCCCTTGGTGTAGACATCGAAGGTCCGGGGCTCTTGGGAAGCCGCAGACTCTGCGGTTCCGATCAGCAGGAGGAACAGGCCGAGAACAGGCAGGCAAGGACGCATACCAGGTGCTCCGTGAGATGGTCGGGGGCTGGCGACAATATACAGAAAGGTGAGGCGCCCGGACCGGGGGTGGGGGTGGTCGGCCGCCGACCGTCGTTCAGGTGGCTGGTCCGGTCCGGCCCGGCGAACCGGGTAGGCTTGACCAAGGGGTGCCGCCGGGGTAGCTTCTGGGGCTCCGAATCTCGGGCCTTATAGGAAGTTTGTTGATGCCGACGATCAATCAGTTGGTGCGGCGCCCTCGGAAGGCGCCCGTATACAAAGACAAGTCTCCTGCGCTCAAGCAGAACCCGTTCCGGCGGGGCGTCTGCACGCGCGTATACACGGTTACCCCGAAGAAGCCGAACTCGGCGCTTCGGAAGGTGGCCAAAGTTCGGTTGTCCAACGGGTTTGAGGTGATTGCCTACATCCCCGGCGAAGGGCACAACCTGCAGGAGCATTCGATCGTTCTGATTCGCGGTGGTCGCGTCAAAGACTTGCCGGGCGTTCGGTACCACATCGTTCGGGGTACACTCGACGCCGCTGGGGTCAACGGCCGGAAGCAGAGCCGGTCGAAGTATGGAGCGAAGGCGCCCAAGGCTGGCGCACCGGCCGGAGGTAAGAAGTGAGTCGGCGTAACAAGGCAATCCGGCGGCCGTTGCCGCCCGATCCGCGGTATGACAGCCAGACGGTTTCCAAGTTCCTCAATGCCATCATGTATGAGGGCAAAAAGAGCTTGGCCGAGCGGGTGTTTTATGGCGCGATGGACCTGATTGAAGAGCGGACCGGGCAGCCCGGTGTGACCGTCTTCAAGCAGGCCGTGGCCAACGCGAAGCCGGCCGTCGAGGTCAAGAGCCGCCGAGTTGGCGGTGCATCGCTGCAGGTTCCGGTCGAGGTTCGTCCTGAGCGGCGGACCGCGCTGGCAATGCGTTGGATCATTCAGTACTCGCGGGCGCGCACCGAGAAGACGATGTCGGAGCGGCTGGCGGCTGAGTTGATTCTCGCATCGAAGGGCGAGGGCAACACGATCAAGAAGAAGGAAGACACGCACAAGATGGCCGAGGCCAATCGTGCGTTTGCACACTATCGCTGGTAGGTAGTATCAGGCCCGCGTGACGGTAGGGGAGGTTTCCCCCGCCACCTCCGGGCCGGAGAAAAAGCCGAGGGTTGCCTCACAGGCGCCCCCTCCTGTCGGAGTCGGACTGCAGTCGCGTAGGGCGACGGTCCGCGTCAGTGCCGAGGAGGTCGTGCGGAGCGATACCGCGGGACAGGGTCCCGGCTGGTCGCCCCGCTTTTGTATTGACGGATACGTTTGGAAGGCTAAGGATCGATTCACATGGCTCGTACCACACCGCTCAGTCGCTATCGCAACATCGGCATCATGGCGCACATCGATGCCGGCAAGACGACGACGACCGAGCGCATCCTCTACTACACCGGCAAGAGTCACAAGATCGGTGAGGTCCATGACGGCGCGGCCACCATGGACTGGATGGAGCAGGAGCAGGAGCGGGGTATCACGATTACCTCTGCTGCGACGACCTGCTTCTGGACTCGCAACGGTGAAGAGTACCGGATCAACATCATCGACACCCCCGGCCACGTGGACTTCACGGCCGAGGTCGAGCGCTCGCTGCGCGTGCTCGACGGTGCGGTGACGTTGCTGGATTCGGTGGCGGGTGTTGAGCCGCAGACCGAGACGGTCTGGCGTCAGGCGGATCGCTATGGCGTTCCGCGGATCATCTTTTCGAACAAGATGGACCGGGTCGGTGCCAACTTCGATCGCTGTCTGCAGATGATTCGCGATCGGCTGACGCGGAAGGCATTTCCCCTGCAGCTGCCGGTCGGTTCTGGTGAGACCTTCACCGGGCACATCGATCTGCTGCGCCAGGTCGAGATCGTCTTCAATGACGAGACCATGGGCAAGACCTTCACCGAGATGCCGATTCCCGAGGCATTTCAGGAGCAGGTTGCCAAGTATCGCCATGAGCTGATCGAGGCGGCGGTCGAGCATGAGGAGGAGTTGCTCGAGAAGTACCTCGATGGTGTCGAGCCCACACTGGAAGAGATCATGGGTGCGATTCGCCGCGCCACGATCAACGGTTGGATCGTCCCGGTGCTGTGTGGCGCGTCCTTCAAGAACAAGGGTGTCCAGGCGCTGCTCGATTCGGTGATCGACTTCCTGCCGGCGCCGTCGGACATTCCGCCGATCAAGGGTCACCTGCCGTTGCATGACGACACCCAGGTCGAGCGGATCGCGTCGGACGACGAGTCCTTCTCGGCGCTGGCGTTCAAGATCATGACCGATCCGTACGTCGGTCGCCTGACCTATTTCCGGGTCTACTCGGGATCGATCAAGTCGGGCAGCTACGTCTATAACAGCACCAAGGACAAGCGCGAGCGGATCGGTCGCTTGCTGCAGATGCATGCCAACAAGCGGGAAGAGATCGAAGAGGTGCTGGCCGGCGATATCGCGGCGGCCATCGGTCTCAAGGATACGCGCACGGGCGACACGCTGTCCGACGAGGACAAGCCGGTCATTCTCGAGGCGATGAAGTTCCCGAATCCCGTCATCGACGTCGCGATCGAGCCCAAGACCAAGGCCGACCAGGACAAGATGGGCATTGCGCTCAACAAGCTGGCCGAGGAAGACCCGACCTTCAAGGTGCGCAGCGACGCCGAGACGGGTCAGACGATCATCGCCGGAATGGGCGAGCTCCATCTGGAAATCCTGGTCGACCGGATGAAGCGGGAGTTCAAGGTTGAAGCGAATGTCGGCCGTCCGCAGGTAGCCTTTCGCGAGACCATTCGCAAAAAGGTCACGCAGGTCGAAGGCAAGTTCGTGCGGCAGTCGGGCGGTAAGGGTCAGTATGGCCACGTGGTCATCGACCTCGAGCCGGCCGAGGCGGGCACCGGCTTCCATTTCGAGGACAAGATCGTGGGTGGTGTGATCCCGCGTGAGTTCATCAAGCCGGTCGAGGCGGGTATCCGCGAGGCGCTCGAGAACGGCGTGCTGGCCGGGTATCCGGTGGTGGACGTCAAGGTGGCGCTGGTTTTCGGCAGCTACCACGACGTCGACAGCTCGGAAATGGCGTTCAAGATCGCGGGCTCGATGGCGTTCAAGGAGGCCTGTAAGCAGGCTGGTCCGATCATCCTCGAGCCGATCATGGAAGTCGAAGTCGTCACGCCGGGCGATTACCTGGGTGACGTCATCGGCGACCTGTCGAGCCGGCGCGGTAAAGTCGGTGGCATGACGCAGCGAGGCGAGAACCAGGTGGTCGCCTCGGAGGTACCGCTTTCAGAGATGTTCGGGTACTCGACCAACCTGCGCAGCATGAGTCAGGGCCGGGCGGTGTACTCGATGCAGTTCGACCACTACGAGCAGGTGCCGAAGGCGGTCGAAGAGCAAATCGTAGCCAAGACCAAGAAATAAGTATCTCGAACCACTTGTTATTAGGACGACAGCACAATGGGCAAGGCGAAATTCGAGCGGAACAAGCCGCACGTCAACGTTGGAACGATCGGGCACGTTGACCACGGGAAGACGACGACGACGGCGGCGTTGACGAAGATCGCGGCCGACAAGGGGCTGGGGGCGTACGTCCCGTACGATCAGGTGGCGAAGGCGTCGGAGAGTCAGGGGCGTCGGGATGCGACGAAGATCCTGACGATCGCGACGAGCCACGTGGAGTACTCGACGGCGAACCGGCACTATGCGCACGTGGACTGCCCGGGGCACGCGGACTACGTGAAGAACATGATCACGGGGGCCGCGCAGATGGACGGGGCGATCCTGGTGGTGAGCGCGGTGGACGGGCCGATGCCGCAGACGCGGGAGCACATTCTGCTGGCGCGGCAGGTGAACGTGCCGTCGATCGTGGTGTTCCTGAACAAGTGCGATCTGGTCGAGGACGAGGAGTTGCTCGATCTGGTGGAGCTCGAGGTGCGGGAGCTGTTGACGAAGTACAACTATCCGGGGGATGACACGCCGGTGATTCGGGGCTCGGCGATCAAGGCGATCGAGGGCGACGAGAAGTGGGTGGCGAAGATTCAGGAGTTGTACGACGCGTTGGATACGTTCATTCCGGAGCCGGTGCGCGAGATCGACAAGCCGTTCCTGATGCCGGTCGAGGATGTGTTCTCGATCACGGGGCGGGGGACGGTGGCGACGGGGCGAATCGAGCGGGGCAAGATCAAGGTGGGGGAGGAAGTGTCCTTGATCGGGTTCGGGAGCGAGAAGAAGAGCGTGGTGACGGGCGTGGAGATGTTCCGGAAGCTGCTGGATGAAGGGGTGGCCGGGGACAACGCGGGGCTGTTGCTGCGGGGCGTGGAGAAGACGGAAATCGAGCGGGGGATGGTGTTGGCGAAGGCGGGGAGCATCACGCCGCACACGTCGTTCGAGTCGGAGATCTACGTGTTGACGAAGGATGAAGGGGGGCGGCATACGCCGTTCTTCAAGGGGTACCGGCCGCAGTTCTACTTCCGGACGACGGACGTGACGGGGAACATCGAGTTGCCGGCGGGGGTGGAGATGGTGATGCCGGGCGACAACGTGCAGATGAAGGTGGAGCTGATCACGCCGATCGCGATGGACGAGGGGTTGCGGTTCGCGATTCGCGAGGGTGGTCGGACGGTCGGCGCGGGCGTCGTCACCAAGATCCTCAAGTAGTCAGGAGAAGGTATGGCTAGCAAGATCCGCATTCGCCTCAAGGCGTTCGATCACGCGGTGCTCGACCAGGCCGCGGCGGATATCGTGCGGTCTGTCGAAAAGACTGGTGCGCAGGTTTCGGGGCCGATTCCGCTGCCGAGCAAGATCGAGCGGTGGACGGTGCTGCGGAGCCCGCACGTGGACAAGAAGAGTCGGGAGCAGTTCGAGCTCCGGACCCACAAGCGGCTCTTGGACATCAACGACTCTCGTCCTCAGACGATGGATGCGTTGACGAAGCTCGACCTTCCGGCGGGCGTCGACGTTGAAATCAAGGTTGAGTAGCGATGACGGCTGGATTGATTGGACGGAAAATCGGGATGACCCGCGTGTTCGTGGACGACGGCTCATCGGTACCGGTCACGGTGATCGAAGTCGGTCCCTGCCGGGTGCTCCAGGTGCGTGAGGACGGCGTGCAGCTCGGCTACGGTCAGAAGCGTGCACAGCGTGCCAGCAAAGCCGAAGTCGGGCATGCCAAGGCGGCCGGCGTCGAGGGAGCACCGAGTGTGGTGCGCACCTTCGCGGTCAACGGCGATGCCCCGAAACTCGGCGACACGGTGACGGTCGACATCTTTGCGGCCGGTGAACTGGTCAAGATCACGGGCCGTTCGAAGGGCCGTGGCTTCCAGGGTCTGGTGCACCGCTACGGTGCCGGTGGTGGGCCTGCCTCACACGGTAACACGCGGCATCGGAAGCCGGGCTCGATCGGCGCCGGTACGGATCCGTCGCGGGTCATCAAGGGCAAGCGGATGCCTGGCCACATGGGCGATCGTCGGCACACCGAGCTCGGGCTCAAGGTGGTGCGGGTCGATGCGGAGCGGAATCTGTTGTTCGTCCGCGGCGCAATCCCGGGTGCCAAGAACGGCATCGTGACGGTGGCGAAGCAGGGAGGTAAGAGTCGCCATGATTGAAGCTCCGCTGTTTGCGGCTAACGGCAAGAAGAGCGGCAGTCACGCTCTGCCGGACGATGTCTTCGATGGCACGGTGAATGAGCCGGTGCTCCATCAGGCGGTGAAGGTGTACCTGGCCAATCAGCGTCAGGGTACCCATTCGACCAAAACCCGCCGTTGGGTCACGGGTGGCAACCAGAAGCCGTGGAAGCAGAAGGGAACCGGTCGGGCGCGCCAGGGTACCACCCGGGCGCCGCATTGGCCTGGCGGTGGCGTGGCGCATGGACCGCACCCCCGCGACTACACCCAGGGCATTCCGAAGAAGGTCAAGCAGCTGGCTCGTCGCTCGGCGCTCAATGCGCGGGCGCGTGAGGGCGCGCTGGCTGTGATCGAGGCGCTCGATTTTGCCGGACCCAAGACGGCGCAGCTGGCCGGCCTGGTCGAGGCGCTCGGCTTTGCCGGACAGAAGGTACTCTTGCTCACCAACGGGGTGCGACGGAGCGTCTATCTGAGCGGTCGCAACCTGCCGTCGATCGAAGTGCTGCCGTACGCGGATGCCTCGGCCTACCACATTCTGTGGTCGGGCGCGGTGGTCATCGAGCGTGGCGCCTTGACCGGCGAGGCGCCGATCGAGGACACCGTAGCTCCTTTGGCGCCGAAGGCGGCGAAGGTCGCTGCGGAACCGGCCAAGGCCAAGAAGGCTCCGGCCAAGCGTGCCAAGGCAGCGCCCAAGAAGGCGGCGGCTGAGGCTCCGGAGGCGACCGAGGCCAAGGCTGTGAAGCCCAAGGCAACCAAGAAGGCGCCGGCCAAGAAGGCCGCGCCCAAGAAGAAGGGGAGTGAGTAATGCCCGCCCTTCATGATATCGTGGTCAAGCCGCTGGTGACGGAAAAGAGTTCCGCGGCGTACCAGAACCGGAAGGAATATGCGTTTCAGGTGAACCCGGCTTCGAGCAAGCGGGACATCAAGAACGCATTGGAGAAGCTCTTCGGCGTGACCGTCACGAGCGTGCGCACCATGCAGGTGCGGCGAGCCGAGGTGGTGCGTGGTCGCACCCGCGGCAAGACGGGCGCGTGGAAGAAGGCGCTGGTCACCCTGAAAGACGGCGACTCGATTGCCGTGTTCGAGGGCTAAACGATGGCTATTCGGCAATATCGCCCGACGTCAGCGGGCACCCGGTTCCGGTCGGTCGCGAGTTTCGATGAGATCACGCGTTCGACGCCGGAAAAGTCCTTGCTCGAGCCGCTCAAGAAAAAGGGCGGTCGGAACAACAAGGGACACGTCACGATGCGTGCCATCGGTGGCGGTCACCGGCAGCACTATCGGATCATCGATTTCAAGCGCGACAAGCACGGGATTCCGGGCACGGTGGCGCACATCGAGTACGATCCGAATCGGAGCGCTCGGATTGCGCTGATCGTCTACGCGGACGGTGAGAAGCGTTACATCCTGCATCCGGCCGGTCTCAAGCAGGGTGATCGGATTCAGAGCGGCCCGGGCACCGACGCGCGGACAGGCAATGCCTTGCCGCTCGGAGAGATTCCGCTTGGTACCAACGTACACAACATCGAGCTCAAGGTCGGCAAGGGCGGTTCGATTGCCCGGAGTGCCGGTCAGTATGCTCAGGTGATGGCGCGGGAAGGCAAGTACGTCACGCTTCGGCTCAAGTCGGGCGAGATGCGGATGGTGCTGTCACGCTGCACCGCCACGATCGGCGAAGTCGGTAACGCCGAGCACGAGCTGATCTCGCTGGGCAAGGCGGGGAAGACCCGCTGGCTCGGTCGCCGCGGCAAAGTGCGTGGTGTCGCGAAGAACCCGGTTGACCATCCGCTCGGCGGTGGTGAGGGTAAGAGCTCGGGTGGCCGTCCGCCGGTTTCCCCGTGGGGTAAGCGCGAAGGTGTCAAGACGCGGCGGCGGAAGAATGCCACGAATCGGTTGATCGTTCGCGGACGGAAGCGCGGTAAGGCCACTGGCGGTGGAGCGTCGTAATGAGCCGGAGCATCAAGAAGGGACCGTATGTTCATGAATCCTTGCTCCGCAAGGTGCAGGTCTTGAACACGAAGAACAGCAAGCAGGTCATCAAGACCTGGAGCCGTGCGAGCACGGTGCTGCCGGAGTTCGTTGGCCACACGTTCGGGGTGCATAACGGCAACAAGCATGTGCCGGTGTATGTCACCGAAAACATGGTGGGTCACAAACTCGGCGAGTTTGCACCGACCCGTACCTTCAAGGGCCACAGCGGCAAGCTGGTGGCTGACAAGAAGGCGAAGCCGGAGTGATTATGTCGCAAGGACACGCAATCCAGCGGCACGTCCGCCAGAGTCCGCGCAAGATGCGCCTGGTGATCGACTTGATCCGCGGGAAGGACGTCAACGAGGCGTTGGCGATCCTCAAGTTCAACAAGCGGAATGCGGCGAAGCAGATCGCCAAGACGCTCAAGAGCGCGGTGTCGAACGCCGAGCAGAAGGCCCTCGCGGCCAATGAGCGGTTCGACGCCGACGAGCTGGTGGTCGCCCGCGCGCTGGTCAACGGGGGTAAGCCGCTCAAGCGGATCCACGCTGCGGCGCAGGGCCGGGCCACACCGATCAAGAAGCGGACGAGCCACGTGGAGATCCACGTGCGGAGCAAGGAGTAGTCGATGGGTCAGAAAACCAATCCGGTCGGGTTTCGGCTCGGGATCGTCAAGCCGTGGGTGTCCCGCTGGTATGCGGGGAAGGACATGCCCGCGCTGCTCAAGGAAGACGAGCTGATCCGGAAGTACTTGATGACCCGTCTCGGCCACGCGGCCATTGCGGAGATCCACATCGAGCGGCGGCCTGGCAAGGTCACCGTGACGGTCCATACGGGCCGGCCGGGTGTGGTGATCGGTAAGAAGGGCGCCGAGGTCGACAAGCTCCGGGACGAGCTGGCACAGCTGACGTCGAAGGAAGCGGCGATCAACGTCGAGGAAATCAAGCGGCCCGAGACGTCCGCGCAGCTGGTGGGCGACAACATCGCGCATCAGATCATCCAGCGGATTTCGTTCCGCCGGGCGATGAAGCGGGCGGTCCAGGCGGCGATGCGGATGGGTGCGCAAGGTATCCGCGTTCGAGTGTCCGGTCGACTCGGCGGGGCCGAGATCGCGCGGACGGAAAAGTATCACGAAGGCCGGGTGCCGCTGCATACGCTGCGAGCGGACATCGACTACGCGACGAGCACGGCGAAGACCACCTACGGTACCATCGGTATCAAGGTCTGGATCTTCCGCGGTGAGGTCGTGGAAGACGTCACCGGCAAGACGTACAGCACGGGGGCATAACAATGCTTGCGCCGAAGCGGATCAAGTTCCGCAAGCAGTTCAAAGGTCGGACCCGGGGCACGGCCCTGCGTGGCAGCACCATCGCGTACGGCGAGTATGCTCTGGCGACGACGGAGCCGGGATGGCTCACCAACCGCCAGATCGAAGCGTCGCGTATCGCGATTTCGCGTGCGATGAAGCGCGGCGGCAAGATGTGGATTCGGGTGTTCCCGGATAAGCCCATCACCAAGAAGCCGGCGGAAACCCGCATGGGCTCGGGTAAGGGCAATCCGGAAGGATGGGTCGCGGTGGTCAAGCCGGCGCGGATCCTCTTCGAGGTCGAAGGGGTGCCGGAGGATGTGGCACGCAAAGCGTTCGAGCTCGCCTCGGCCAAGCTGCCGCTCAAGACCCGGTTCGTGAAGCGGGAGGAGCACTAGCATGAAGGCGCAACGAGCGTCGGACCTGGCGCAGCTTTCGGTAGAGGAACTCGAGGCCAAGTTGGCCGAGTTCAAGGAAGAGCAGTTCCGGATTCGCTTCCGGACGGCAACCGAGGCGGTTGAGAACCCGATTCAGTTCCGGACCCGGCGACGGGACATCGCGCGGATCAAGACGGTGCTGCGGCAGAAGGGACATGAGGCGTAGACCATGACCGAGCAGAATGAGTCGGCCCGGAATCGGCGCAAGGTGCGCACCGGTGTCGTCAAGAGCGACAAGATGACCAACACGGTCACGGTGGTGCTGGAGCGGCGGTTCTCCCACCCGATGTACGGGAAGCAGATCACCCGGACCAAGACGATCAAGGCGCGCAACGAGAAGGATGCGAAAGCCGGAGACGTGGTGCGGGTCATGGAAACGCGGCCGCTGGCGAAGACCGTCCGGTGGCGCGTGACCGAGATCGTCGAGCGCGCAAAGTAGGAAGTCGTCGGGTGCCGCTCTGCGGCGCTCAACCAGACAAGGGCACCGGATATGGTCCAACAGGAATCGATTTTACGAGTCGCGGACAACAGTGGGGCGCGCAAAGCCCTCGTGATCCGCGTATTGGGCGGCTCGAAGCGGCGTTATGCCGGTTTGGGTGACGTCGTAATCGTCGCGATCAAGGATGCGATCCCGACGGGGCAGGTCAAGAAGGGTGACGTGGCCCGCGCGGTGATCGTCCGGGTCGCGAAGGAGACCCGTCGGAAGGACGGCTCCTACATCCGCTTCGACGAGAACGCGGCGGTGCTCATCAACGATCAGGGCGAGCCGCGCGCGACCCGTATCTTCGGGCCGGTTGCCCGTGAGCTGCGTGAGAAGCGCTACATGAAGATCGTGTCGCTGGCGCCGGAGGTGATCTGATATGCGGATTCTCGTTCATCGCAAGGCGCGCCGTAAGCTCGGCCCCAAGGCCGTGGTGCGCGTCAAGATGTCGATCACCAAGGGTGATACGGTTCAGGTCATTTCGGGTGAGCATGCCGGGCAGCGCGCTCGGGTGCTGCGGGTCCATCCCAAGACGGGACGGGTCACGCTCGAAGGAGTGAACCTGGTCAAGCGCCATCTCAAGGCGAGCGGTCCGAATCAGCAGTCGGGCATCGTGGAGCGCCCGGCGCCGATCCACCACTCGAACGTGATGTTACTCGACCCGAAGACGGGTGAGCCGACCAGGATTCGGCGGCAGAAGGACAAGGACGGCACGGTTGAGCGGATCGCCGTCAAGTCCGGACAGTCGATCGCGAGGAATCGGTAACGATGGCTGAGGCAAAGGCGAAGAAGGCGGCGCCCAAGGGCGCGCCGGCAGGTGGGAAGCCGGGCAAGGGTGGCGGGAGCACCAAGGGCTCCGGCAAGTCGCAGGTTGCGACCGATCCGACGCCGAAGGTGTCGGAGGGCACGCCACGGCTGCTCGACTACTACACCCGGACCATCCGCGATCGGATCAAGCAGCAGTTCGGGCTCGAGAATCCGATGCAGATTCCCCGGATCAGCAAGATCGTGCTCAATGTCGGTCTTGGCGAGGCGAGCAAGAATCCGAAGGCGCTCGATGCGCTGGTCGACGAGATGCTGGCGATCACCGGGCAGCGCCCTGTGATTACCCGGGCCAAGAAGGCGATCTCGAACTTCGGCCTTCGCGAGGGTGTGCCGGTCGGCGTGATGGTGACGCTGCGCGGTCCGCGGATGTACGAGTTCCTCGACCGCTTCATTTCGTTCTCGCTGCCCCGGACGCGTGACTTCCGCGGCATGCCGAGCCGGAGCTTCGATGGACGGGGGAACTACTCCTTCGGGATCAAGGAGCAGTTGATCTTCCCCGAGATCGACTATGACAAGGTCGACAAGGTCCACGGGATGGATATCACGATCGTGACGACGGCGGGGCGGGATGATCTCGCGCTCGCGCTACTCAAGGAGTTCGGGTGGCCGTTCCGGGGCGAAACCCCGATTCGACCGGCCCTGTAAGGCGAGAGGCGAGAAATGGCGAAGACCAGTTGGATTGAGCGTGCCAAGCGGGTGCCGAAGTTCAAGGCGCGGGCCGTCCGTCGTTGCCAGCGCTGCGGTCGGGCGCGGGCTGTACTGCGGAAGTTCGGGCTCTGCCGGTTGTGCTTCCGGGAACTCGCGCTCCGGGGACATCTCCCCGGCGTGCGCAAGGCGAGTTGGTAAGGGAAGGGATCACGCATGAGCATGACAGATCCTGTCGCGGATATGCTGGCCCGCATCCGCAACGCAGCATCGGCGGGCCAGCGTCGCGTGGACATTCCGGCGTCGCGACTCAAGGTCGAGTTGGCGCGGATTCTCCATGACAATCACTACATCGCGGACTTCAAGGTCCTCGAGGACGGCCCCCGCGGGCTGCTCCGCATCACCTTGCGCTACCATAACGAGCGCCCGGTGATTCGTGAGATGAAGCGGATGTCGTCACCGGGCCTGCGCCGCTACGTCAAGAGCCGCGAGATTCCCCGCATCAAGAATGGTCTCGGTATGGCCATCGTCTCGACCCCCAAGGGGTTGATGAGCGATAGTCAGGCACGAGCGGCCAACTTGGGCGGCGAACTCCTCGCGGTTGTCTGGTAGGAGGCGACGTGTCACGAATTGGACGGAGACCCATCAGCGTTCCCAAAGACGTCACGGTGACGATCAAGGGCGGGACGGTGGCGGTCAAGGGCCCGAAGGGCGAGTTGAGCCGCGAGCTGCCGCGGGACATCACGGCGTCGCTCGACAACGGCGTGCTGACGGTGGTGCGGCCGAGCGATCAGGAGCATCACAAAGCGCTCCACGGTCTCTCGCGCACCCTGGTGGCCAACATGGTCGAGGGCGTCTCGAAAGGCTTCGAGCGGGTGCTCGAGATCCAGGGCGTCGGCTACAAGGCAGAGGTCGTGGCAACCGGGCTCAAGCTGAGCCTCGGTTTCTCGCACCAGGTCGTCTATGCCGCGCCGTCGTCGATCAAGGTCGCGGTCGAAAACAACACCGTAGTCCGGATCACCGGCCCCAGCAAAGAGCTGGTGGGCCAGGTGGCTTCGGAGATCCGGGCGATTCGCCCGCCCGAGCCCTACAAGGGCAAGGGTGTGCGGTATCAGGGTGAGCGGGTCCGGCGTAAGGCCGGCAAGACAGGAGCGAAGTAACCGATGCGTCCGATTCACGCACCGAAGACCCGCGAAGAGCGGCGCTACCGCCGCCACCTGCGGGTGCGCAAGAAGGTCGCCGGCGATGCGGAGCGTCCGCGCCTGGTCGTCTTCCGGTCGCTCAAGCATATCTATGCGCAGCTGGTCGACGATGCCCGCGGCGTGGTGCTGCTCGGTACCAGCGACGGCAGCGAAGGGATCGAGCTCGAGGGCACCGGCAAGGTGGCCAAGGCCAAGGCGACCGGCAAGCTGCTCGCCGCCAAGGCCAAGGCTGCGGGCATTGCCAAAGTGGTCTTCGACCGGGCGGGCTATCGGTATCATGGGCGGGTCAAGGCGGTCGCTGATGGCGCCCGCGAAGGTGGATTGGAGTTCTAATGACGGAACCTCACGTGCAGGGCACCGAGACGACCACGGAAGCGCCGACTGGCGAACGGACCCGGGGGCGTCGTGGCGGACAGGGTGGTGGCGGCCGCGGCGGTGAGCGCGGTGGTCGCGGCCGGGGCGATGGTCGCAATGATCGCCGGGGCGACCGGGACCAGGCGAGCGAGTTTGTCGAGAAGGTTGTCGACATCAATCGGGTCGCCAAAGTCGTCAAGGGCGGGCGTCGCTTCTCGTTCAACGCCCTCGTGGCCGTGGGCGATGGCAAGGGTCGGGTCGGCTTTGCGACGGGCAAAGCCAACGAGGTCTCCGAAGCCGTGCGCAAGGCGGTCGATGCCGCCAAGCGCGCCATGACGGAAATCCCGCGGACCGGGACGACCATTCCCCACGACGTGATCGGTCGGCATGGCGCCGGGAAGGTGTTGCTCAAGCCGGCGGCGACCGGTACTGGCGTGATTGCCGGGGGGCCGGTGCGCGCGGTGCTCGAATGCGCCGGGATCACCGACATCCTGACCAAGAGCTTGGGCTCGAACAATCCGCACAACATGGTGCGAGCGACGCTCGACGGGCTGCGGAGCCTGGTCTCGGTCCGGCAGGTGGCGCGCGAGCGCGGCATCGAAGTCGACCAGATCGCCTACCGCCCGCGGCAGGAGGGTTAAGCAATGGGACGGAATCCTGCGGTTGGTCGGCAAGGGCCGGCCTACTATGCGGCTACTATTCCGAGCGAAGCGGAGGCGGCCCGGCTTCGGGTCAAGCAGATCCGCTCGACGATCGGGCACGATGATACGATGCGCCGGACGCTCGCGGCGCTCGGTCTGCACAAGCACCAGGCCGAGGTCGAGATCGTCAACAATGCGTCGGTGCGAGGCATGTTGTTCAAGGTCCGCCATATGGTCCAGGTGGCCAAGGCGTAAGACGGGAAAGGATCAGGAGTATGGCGGACAAGATCACGCTTTCCAACCTGCGGCCGGCCAAGGGCAGCAACACGCCTCGCAAGCGGCTCGGTCGTGGTATCGGCAGCGGGCTGGGCAAGACGTCCGGCAAAGGTCATAAAGGTCATAAGGCGCGCACGGGTGGTCAGACCAACCCGGGCTACGAAGGCGGTCAGGTGCCGCTCTATCGGCGCTTGCCGAAGCGCGGGTTTACCAACCCGTTCAAGGAAGTGGCCCAGATCGTCAACCTGCGTCAGCTCGAGAAGCTCGAGGGGACGGAGCTGACGCCGGAGACGCTGGCAGCAGCCGGGCTCGTCAAGAAAGCGGACGATCCCATCAAATTGCTCGCCGCGGGCGAGATCAATCGGGCGATTACGGTCCGCGGTGTTGCGGTCTCGGGTCAGGCCAAAGCCAAGATCGAGGCAGCAGGCGGAAAAGTCGAGGCGTAAGTGACCAGTCCTGCCCCACAGGTCCCGTCGTTCGGGATCGACGGAGAGCTCAAGCGCAAGCTGCTGTTCACGCTGTTCGTGATCCTGATCTACCGGATCGGTTCACACATCGTAGCCCCGGGCGTCAACGTCCAGGCGCTGCAGGCGTTCATCAGCAGCAACAGCGGGACGAGCACCTTCTTCCAGCTGTATGACACCCTGGGCGGTGGCCTCTATCGGGCCACCATCTTTGCCCTGGGCATCATGCCGTACATTTCCGCGTCCATCATCTTCCAGCTCCTGGGCGGCATCGTGCCGACCGTGAGCAAGATGCAAAAGGACGAGGAAGGGAAGAAGAAGCTCACGCAGTACACCCGCTACACCGCGATCATGATCGCCGTGTCGCAGGCCGTGACCTTCACTGCCTTCACCGAGTCGATTCCGGGCGCGCTGACCAACCCCGGATTCGCGGCGCGTGCCACGATGTGGTTCACGCTGACGGTCGGCGCGATCTTCATCATGTGGCTCGGTGAGCAGATCACCGAGCGCGGTATGGGCAACGGCATGAGCTTGCTGATTGCCGTGTCGATCATCGAGCGGCTCTGGCCCTCGACCTTCTCGCTGCTCGAGCAGGTCCAGGTCGGCAGCGTCAGCTTCGGTGTCGCCCTCCTGATCGTGGTGCTGGCGGTCGGTTCCATCGCCGCCGTGGTGGCCATGACGATTGCCGCGCGACGAATTCCGATCCAGATCCCGCGAAAAGTCATGGGACGCGGTCGGGTACGTGAAGGGCAAAAGACGTTCATCCCGATCCGGCTGATCACGGCCGGCGTGATGCCGATCATCTTTGCCCAGACGATCATCATCATGCCGAGCACGATTGCCAGCTTCACCGGCAACCCGACGCTCACCGAATGGGCCAATTTCTTCACGCCCGGCGATATTCCGTACGACCTGGTCTTCGGTGTCATGGTCGTGCTGTTCAGCTACTTCTACACCTCGATCATCTTCAATGCGGTCGACTTGTCGGAGAATCTGAAAAAGCAGGGCGGGTTCATTCCCGGCGTGAAGCCTGGCTCGGCCACGGCCGACTATATCGACGGTGTGCTCGGCCGGATCACCTTGCCCGGCTCGCTCTTTCTGGCAGCGGTAGCCATCGTGCCGACGTTCATTGCGCGGCAGTTCAACTACCAGACCGTTTTCGGCGGCACCTCGGTTCTGATCGTCGTCGGTGTCTTGCTCGACACGATTTCGCAGATCGAACAGCACCGCACGCTGCGAAAGTACGACAGCTTCATGAAGACGGGTCGCGTCAAGTTCCGCGGTCGCCAGCAGCGCTTTATCTAGTTGTGCCGTCGGTGAGGTACCAGGAGCCCGGCACTCCGGATCGGCAGCAGCGATCCGGGTCCGGGCTCTGATGCGTCGCCCGGCCCGAGACGAATCCTCTACGCTGGTTCGTAAGCATGGACATTTTACTATTGGGCCCTCCCGGCGCTGGTAAAGGCACTCAGGGCGTTCTCATTGCCGAGCGACTCGGCATCCCCAAAGTCGCCACGGGCGACTTGCTGCGCGAAGCTGTCAAGAACGGGACACCGCTCGGCCTCGAAGCCAAAGCCGTGATGGAGTCTGGGGCCCTCGTCAGCGACGATCTGATCATGCGGATCGTCGGTGAAGAGCTGAGCAAGCCGGCGGCTGCCAACGGTGTCGTTTTCGACGGTGTGATTCGGACCATTCCCCAGGCCGAGGGCGTGGCCGCGCTGCTCGCTACGCTCGGTCGGAAGATCGACCGGGTGCTGTTCTTCGATGTGACGGACGAGGAGATTCTCGAGCGGATCGAGAAGCGACGGACCGTCGAGGGCCGAGCCGACGACGATCCGGCGGCTGTCCAGCGCCGTCTGCGGGCCTATCGTGAGCAGACCGCGCCGGTGCTCGATTGGTATGAAGCCCGAGGTGGCGTTACCCGGATCCACGCGATTGGAACGGTCGAGGCTGTGGCCGACCGAGCCCGCGAGGCGCTCGGCCGGTAGCAGTCCTCAGAGCTCCCATTCGATTCCGAAGACCGGCAACAGCGTCCACTGTTTGACGGAGTCGACGCGGCCGGTCGCCGGGTTCCAGTAGACCTGCGCAATATTCTCACGATTGTAGGCGTTCCAGACACTCAGAAAGGTGTTGAGTGTCGTGCCGCCGATGGCGAAGCGGCGATCGGCCCGGACACTCAGTGCATGATAGGCTGGCAGACGGGCCACGTTGATACGGGACCCGTCAAGGACCGTTCTGCCAGCCGCGGCGGATGCCGCTGCGTCGACCGGCGTGTAAGGCGCGCCGCCGGCGTAGAGCCAGCGTGCCGACAGATCCCAGGATCGGCCGACCTTCCAGCCCCCTTCGGCGGTCAGCACCGCCCGATTATCGAAGACCCGAGGACGCCGGATTCCGTCTCCCGCTCGGTAGAACGTCCGTGCGTAGCTTCCGCCGATCTGACCATAGAACCGGTGGCTCATCCGCTTCTGGAGCAGCGCTTCGAGCCCCGTCGTGGTGCCTCGACCGGAAGGGATCAACTCCTTGTGGGCGGCCAGAAAGCCGAAGCCGTGATAGAGCGCATCCACGGGCAGGAGCCCCGGCTGGTCGGGATCGACCGGGAGACGGTCATACCGCTTGTGGTAGCCCTCGAGCGTGAACCGAAGGTCCTCCGCCAGCTGATGGCTGAGGCCAAGCACCGCATGCACGGCTCGCGGATCCGGCAGTGCGAGATGCGACTCGGCCTGGGCGAGCAGGACGGTCGGCAGGGTCTGGTAGTAAACTCCGCCCGACGCCGTGGCTACGGTTCGCGGGCTGAGACGGATCGACAGGCTGCCGCGTGGCGACAGGGTGGTATTTCCCGTGGCCGAGTGGTAGTCGACGCGGGTACCAAGCAAGAGCGAAACCGTCTGCGACGTCCTGGGGGCCAGGGTGGCAAAGGCGCCGGCACGGGTGCTCCGCAAGGTTGTCCGGACGTCGAGTGTCGTCGGGCTGGTTCCCAGTGGGTTGGGAACATCGTAACGGTTGTCGTATCGTGACGATGCGCGGCTGGCATCGCCGCCGATCGAAAGGATTCCGCTTCCCAGGTCCACGTTCGTGGCGTGGCGAAGCCTGAGTGCGCGCTCGCGAGACCGGTTCCGGAAGATCAACCCGTTGGCGCCGCCGGCTTCGTAGTACTCCTCGTCGAACCGGGACGTCGACCACGCCGCCGAGGTGACAGCATTGACTCGCGGTCCGAAGGCGGCGGTCCAGGTCAGGCCGGTCGTGCCTTGGAGCAGGTCCTGTCGCCCGAAAGTAAAAGCCTCGTTCTCGATCGCGTTTGCCAGATCGGTTTCGAACCGGTCGTCGGCTAGAACCGCGAGCAGTCCGAGGCGGTGGTTGCGATTGAGGTCGACGACCACCTTCCCCTGGTAGTCGCCGTACTGAGGTATCGCAGTCGTGCCCAGGTCGAACGCCTTGATTGCGAGATCGAGGTAGCTTCGGCGGCCGGCAACGATCCATGACCCGGAGCGACCGAGTGGCCCTTCGGCGATGCCGCCGAAGCCGATGAAGTTGAGGTCGAGTTGGGCGTCGAAGGCCTCCCGATTCCCTTCACGGAAGCGAATATTGAGTACGGACGAGAGTCGATCGCCAGCCTCGGCGCCGAAACCACCGGCCGAGAAGTCGACTTCGCGAATCAGATCGACGTGTAGCAGGCCAATCGGCCCGCCTGACGACCCCTGAGTCGGAAAGTGGTTGATGTTGGGAATCTCGATGCCGTCGACGAGGAAGAGATTTTCGAGGGGGCTGCCGCCCCGAACGGCGAGCGCGTTGCTCTGGTCGTTGACCTTGGCCACAGATGGCAAACCTTGGAGAATCCGACTCACGTCGCCTGCGGCACCGGGGGCGCGTTTGATCTCCTCCGCCGAGAACCCCACCAGGCTTCCGGCCACCAGCGATGGCTCCGGAAAGAGAGCAGGCGCGGCCTCTACGGTCGCCAGCTCGAATGGCGCGGGTTCCAGGGACAGGTCGATCACGGAGAAACGGTTTTGACGAACCACTACGTCCGGAAAGGCAAGCGGCCGATAGCCGATCCTCCGAACTTCGATGATCCAGGTTCCGGTCTCGACACCCACGATCCGGTAGCGACCGGAGGAGTCGGTTATCGCGACGTGCTCTGTGCCCCGTAGAGAGACCCGAGCTGCCGCGATCGGTCGGTTGGTTCCCTGGTCGGTGACTCGGCCGGTTACGCCGGTCTGACTGAGGAGAGGGGCTGGTCCAAGCGCGACGAGGAGGGAGCATGCCAGGATCCGGACGGCGCGCCCGGGAGCAAGGATGGCTCTTGTTAAGCGCACGTTTCAAACCCATGTTTAAGATTGAGCCAAGATGACCCAGGAAGGAACCGCTGTCAACTGCGTAATGGGGTGGGATGAGTCAGTCTGACGCCCCGCGCGACCGGCTCATTGGGGCGACCCTCGAGTGCTTCGAACGGTTCGGGATGGAGGGGACCACGGTGCGGCGGATTGCCGATCTCGCCGGGGTCAACGTGGCGGCCGTGAACTACTACTTCGGCTCCAAGGACCGTCTGGTCGACGAGGCCCTCGCTGCCAGCCTCAACCAGGTGTTCCCGGATGCCGGCCGCGAGCTGGCCGCCGCAATCGAGGCGGAGTCCGGAGACGTGCGCCGGGGGACAGCGCGGTTCTTACGCGAGTTCTTTCAGGTGGCGTTCAAATGGCCCAGGACGGCCTATGCCCACCTGCATCTGATGCTGGCCGACCAAGACTATGACGGGCCCGCAGTTACAGCGTTCCGGCGGTTCGTGTCGGATTTCCTGGGTGTCATCGAGCCGGCCATGCCGGAGCCTGACCCCAAGCGCCGCCGCGCTCTCGTGTATCAGGTGTGGAGCAGCTTTCTGCTCACGGCCATCGCGCCGGCGGTTCTACCCGACCTGCTGGCCGACGAGGATTTCTCCCTCTATCTGACGGATGGGATGATTCGCCTTTTGTTCGGGCATGGGTCGGGCAATCCGGGGTAGGTCCGCGCTGCCGTTGCGGCCGGCGGATCGTTAATTTGGATCACTATGGTAATGCTCAAATCGCCCCGGGAAATCGAGACGATGGCCAAGGCCGGCGCCATCGTCCATGCGACGTTGGAACTGTGCCGCCGTATCGTCAAACCCGGCCTCTCGACCGAGGATCTCGACCGCGAGGCCGAGCGGTTCATTCGGAGCCACCCGGGGGCAACCCCGTCGTTCAAAGGCCTCTACGGCTTTCCCAAGAGCCTCTGCATTTCGATCGACGAGGAAGTGGTGCACGGGATCCCCTCCCCCAAGCGGGTCCTGCGCGATGGTAACATCGTGAGCATCGACTGCGGTGTCTGCATCGACGGTTTCCATGCGGATAGCGCAATCACGGTTCCGGTGGGTGAGGTCGCGCCAGCTACGGTCGAGTTCCTCGAGACGACCCGCCGCGCGCTCGAAGCTGGCATCGAACAGGCCCGACTTGGTAATCACATTGGTGATATCGGGCACGCCGTTCAGACCGTCTCTGAGGCGCAGGGCTACGGCGTCATTCGGGAATTGGTCGGGCACGGTGTGGGCACCCGGATGCACGAGGATCCGCAGGTTCCCAATCATGGCAAGCCGAAGCGGGGCGAGCGACTGCTCGAAGGCATGACCATCGCGATCGAACCGATGATCACCATGGGGCACTACAAGACGAAGACCTTGGCGGACAAGTGGACCATCGTGACCGCGGATGGTTCGCTGGCTGCGCACTTTGAACACACCGTCGCGGTGACCAAGGACGGTCCTCGGATCCTCACCCTCGCTGCGTAAGCTCGGCAGGTTCGCGGTATCCGGCGCCGGCCCCTCGGGGCGGCGCCGCTTTGCTTTCTGCGATTAGCCAGACCCGTCGAGCGACTGACGAAGCCAGCTGTGAATGGCCGGGTTACCGGCGACGATGCCGGTGTGGCTGGCGCCGACATCCCGCCCTGCCAGGTCGGTGGCGACCCCACCCGACTCCCGGATCAGCAGCAGACCCGCCGCCATATCCCAGGGCGCCAGCATCAGCTCCCAGAAGCCGTCGAAGATGCCGCTGGCTACCCAGGCCAGATCGAGTGCGGCCGAGCCCGCACGCCGCACCCCGGCCGACGCCATCGCAATCCGGGCGAACTGTGGCAGGTAGCGCTCGAGGTGCTCCGGGTGCTTGAACGGGTAGCCTGTGCCGATCAACGCATGTCGTGGCTCAGCGATGGTCGACACGGCCAGCCGGGTACTGTCGCGCCAGGCGCCTCGACCCAGCGCGGCGTGGTAGAGCACGTTGCGCTCGACCTGAAGCACCACGCCGGCGGTCAGCACGCCGTCGACCGCAGCGGCTATCGAGACCGCATAGGCCGGGAAGCCGTGGACAAAGTTGGTGGTGCCATCAATCGGGTCGACGATCCACACGAGTCCGGCGTTGCTGGCCTCGGGTGAGAGTTCCTCGCCCATGACCGTTGATCCGGGCTCCCCGGCGAGGAGCACCTCCGCAATGATCGACTCGGCGGTTCGGTCGCATTCGGTCACGAAATCGTTGGCGGTCTTGGCTCCCCAGGCGGCCGGGTCGCGCGGCCGCTCGACGGTTCTGAGGTAATCCGCAGCCCGGCGAGCGGCCTCCGTGGCGATGGTACGCAGGTGTCGGGCTGGCATCGGGATGGCCGTCGGTTGCAGGGTGCGCGCTGGTTGAATCCTGGGCGGCCGCGCGGTCAGCCAAAAGTAACCCGTCGCCCGGCTGCGGCGACCCTGGCGCACCCGTTTCCGGGCTGGCTCGACGAAGGGTAAGTGCAAGCCTGGTTTTGGCTTGCCCGCATGCTCCGAGCCGACTACCTTCGCTCAACGGGTGGGCCGCAATTCTGGGCGGCTCACCCGTTTCCCATTTCGTCCAGGGGACTTCATGGCTCGCGTCTTCTCCGGCATCCAACCGACCGGCGAACTGCACATCGGGAACTGGCTCGGTGCCGTGAAGAACTGGGTCGAACTGCAGGACCGGTACGACTGCCTCTACTGCGTGGTCGACCTTCACGCCATTACCCACAAGTTCGATCCGGCCGGCTTTGCGGAGCGCTCTCGCGAGATGTTCCTCGGCCTTATGGCGGCCGGGCTCGACCCCGACCGGTCGATCATCTTCGTGCAGTCGCACGTGCCCCAGCATGCCCAGCTGATGTGGATCCTGACCAACGTCACCGGCATCGGAGAGCTCGAGCGGATGACGCAGTTCAAGGACAAGTCACAGCGCAGCGAGCGCATCCTGGCCGGATTGCTGATGTACCCGGTCCTGCAGGCTGCGGATATTCTGCTCTATCGTGCCGACAAGGTTCCGGTGGGTGAGGACCAGGTCCAGCACCTCGAGCTCTCGCGCGAACTGGCCCGGACCTGGAACAACGCCTTTGCCACCGATGAGCCGTTCCTGCCCGAGCCGCAGGCACTCTTGACGCCCGCCAAGCGGATTCTGGGCCTCGATGGCGAGGCCAAGATGTCGAAGAGCCTGGGCAACACCATTGGCCTCTTCGAGTCGCCCGAGGCCATTTGGGACAAGCTGCGTCCGGCCAAGACCGATCCGGCCCGAAAGACCAGGAAGGATCCGGGCACGCCTGAGAACTGCAACGTGTACTCGTTGCATACCCACTTCTCGCCACCCGACACGGTCGTCGAGGTCGGTAACCAGTGCCGGAGCGCCGGTTGGGGGTGCATCGACTGCAAGCGCGTGCTGGCAGACAACCTCGAGACCGCGCTCGGGCCGATCCGCGCGCGGGCCGAGGCGCTCCGGGCCGACCCGGCTCGGCTCGACCGCGCCATTGCGCAGGGAGCCGAGCGTGCCAGGGCGATTGCGGCCGAAACACTGGCCGGGGTCGAGCGTCGGATGGGCTTCCTGCCGCTCGGAGCACCCTGAGATGGCCGGCGTCCCGATCGAGCGGATCATCAAGGCGGCGGTGGATCGCGGCGCCTCCGACCTGCACATCAAGGCGGGCGACGTTTTCCGCGCCAGGATCGACGGCACCCTGGTCCCGCTCACCAAGCAGCGGCTGACGCCGGAACAGACCCGCGCCGCCGCACTCAAGCTGGTTGCGAGCGACGACGATCGGGCCCGGCTCGACGAGCTGACCGACTACGACTGCTCGTGGGGCTTGCCCGGCGTAGGACGCTTCCGGGTCAATCTGCTGCGGCAGCGCTCGTCATTCATGATCGTGATGCGGGTCATTCCCTTCGGAATTCCGACGTTGGAGCAACTCGGCCTGCCCGACTCGCTCCGGGGACTGGCGGAAGCTCCGCACGGTCTGGTGCTGGTCACTGGCGTGAGCGGCAGCGGTAAGAGCAGCACCATTGCCGCCATGGTGCACCACCTCAATCAGACCCAGCAGCGTCACATCGTGACGATCGAGGATCCGATCGAGTTTCTTCACCGCGACTTCAAGTCGTCGGTGACGCAGCGTGAGGTGGGCATCGACACGGTGTCGCTCAGCGTCGGCGTCCGCGCCGCGCTGCGTCAGGATCCGGACGTGATCATGGTGGGCGACGTCCACGACAGCGAGACGCTCGAGACCGCCATCAAGGCGGCCGAGACCGGCCGGCTGGTCATTGGCGCCATGCCAACACCTGACGTGATGACCACGATCGGGCAGTGCTTCGCCATGCTGCCGCGCGAGGAGCGCGACATCGGCCGGATCCGGTTCTCGTCGGTCATCTCGGCCATCGTGTCGCAACAGTTGCTGCCCAAAAAGGACGATTCCGGACGCGTGGTGGCGGCGGAGATCATGATTGCGACGCGGGCCATTCGAGATGCGCTGAAGGACCCGGCCAAGGTCGTCGAGGTCAAGACGCAGATGACGCGTGGCTACGGCAAGAGCGGCATGCAGACCTATGAGCAACACCTGACCGAGCTGGTCAAGGCAAACGTGATCTCGGCCGAGACGGCCAAGGCGCTCGGGGTGAGCGAAGGGACGGCGCCCGCGGGCGCGAAAGGGAAGCGTTGATGTTCGGACCGGATTGTCGGTGTCTCGTAGTCGTCGGATCGCAATGGGGTGATGAGGGCAAGGGCAAGCTCGTCGACGTGATTGCGGAGCGAGCGGATATCGTCGCGCGCTATCAGGGCGGAGCCAATGCGGGTCACACCGTCGTGATCGGAGATTCGCAGTTTATCCTGCGGCTGATTCCGAGCGGAATCCTGCACACGACGACAGTCTGCGTGCTGGGCAACGGCGTGGTGATCGATCCAGAGAGTTTCCTCGGTGAGCTCGACGGTCTGGCCGAACGCGGCATCGATGTGAGCGGTCGGGTGCTGGTGTCCGATCGGGCCCATCTGGTGCTGCCGTATCACAAGCTGCTCGATCTGGCCGAAGAGCGGCGGCAGAATATCGGAACCACCAAGCGCGGCATCGGGCCTGCCTACGAGGACAAGTACGGTCGTCGGGGTATCCGGATCGGCAACCTGCGCAACGTGACCGAGGCCGAGGCCCTGCTGGCGGCGCGGATCAACCGTGCCAACGAGTTGCTGGCCCTGGCCGGGATGGAGGAGCGCGCCTCGTTTGCCGAGCATGCCGAGCTGCTCCGCCGGGTGGCGCCGCGCCTGGTGCCGATGACCGCCGATACTGGTGCGCATCTCTATCGGGCCCTCAAGAGTGGCAGCAGCGTCCTGCTCGAAGGGGCGCAGGGCGCCCTCCTCGATGTCGATCACGGGACCTACCCGTTTGTGACGTCCTCGAACACGACGGCCGGCGGAGCTGCAGTCGGGGCGGGCATTGGCCCGACGCTGGTCGATCGCGTGCTGGGCGTCGTGAAGGCGTATACGACCCGGGTTGGTAACGGTCCGCTGCCGACCTTGGCCGACGAGGCGCTGGAGGAAGAGCTGCGTCAGGTCGGGCATGAGTTCGGGGCGGTGACCGGCCGTCCTCGCCGGTGCGGCTGGTTCGATGCGGTCGTGGTTCGCTACTCGGCGCGGGTCAACGGGCTCACGGACCTGGCCGTCACCAAGCTCGACGTGCTGGACGGCTTCGATCAGATTCCGATCGGCGTGGGCTACGAGCTGGATGGCGAGCGGATGGACGAGATGCCGTCCGACGTGACCGTGCTGGGTCGGATCAAGCCGGTCTACGAGACCATGCCCGGCTGGCGGGCGTCCACCGGCGGCGCCCGTGCGATGGCCGACCTGCCGAAGGCTGCGCGGGCGTATCTCTCCCGGCTGGAAGAACTTGCAGGGGTGCCGATCAAGTACGCCAGTGTCGGGACGCGGCGGGATCAAATCATCGACGTCTGATCCGGCGCGCTGCGGTCGACGCGATGAGGGGGACGGTGCCTGCGCGCCGTCCCCCTCATCGTTTCCTCAGTTGCTGCGCCGGTTGGTCTTGCTCAGCGCGACTGCAGTTCCTTGAAGTAGGTTGCGATGCCCGTCTGATTGAGCCAGACGGGGTCCACTTCGTAGTACCGGCTCTTGAGATAGCGGCCGGTCGTTGGGAAGTACGGCGGCGGGTTGGTGGCGCCGCAGGGGTCATAGGTGTGGCCGGAGGCCCAGCCGTAGCCGGTGCCGTCGCCGTAGGTGCGGAAGCCGCCCCAGTCCATTCTGGCGTAGGCAATGCCGCCCGAGATCCGGATGCACCCTGCGCGGGCACCGCCGCAGGTTTCGTTGGCGCTGGCCGGAATGGCGGGGCTGCCGGTCGGGCCGTCGTAGCCGGGCGTGTTATGAGTGCCACTTGGTGCCATGTCACTGCCGAAGTTGGTCAGCGTCAGCAGGAACATGTGGTAGCTCTCGTCCGCCGGCGTGTCGTCGAACCCGCCAATCCAGGTCCCTCCAACCCGGAAGGGGGTCTGGAGATTGTTGTCCTGCGTGATGATGCCCTGTACGGCGAGGGCGCCGAAGATGTCCCCTGTCTCGCTGCAGTTCGTGCCAGGCGGGGTCCAGTAGGTGAAGTCGTCCTGGAGATTGATGAGCCCCGTCGACACTACAGAGACTCTGCCCCGGAGTCGACCGCTGATGGCCACGTCGCCGGTCACGTAGATCACGCCCTTGAAGTCCGGGTTCTTGCCCAGCGGGATCCAGTACTCAGCGTCGCCACCGCTGGCAATCGTGTTGCGCACGGCGGTGACGGAAGGATGCGCACCGAGCCGCCTCCGGATCCACCGGCCGCCGTTGGTGCCGAGCCCGGTATTGGCTGTGGTCGAGTCCGGCAGCAGGGTGTCGCCGGTGGCGGCCCGGAAGAGGCGAGGATCGCCGCCGAGGAAGCAGCGACGATTGACGTAGCTTCCGCTGGAGCCGTTCAATGCGCCTCGCACGGCGTCGCGCTTTTGGTTGTTGGTGCCGGCGGTATTGTCCCAGATCCAGCGGGCGCTGCGGAACGCCCCGCTCGATGTCCCCGCGTAGGCGCCGCAGTTGGGTGAGTTGATGTTGGGATCGGTGTCGAGGCTGACGCCGGTCACGCTCCCGGGAACCGAGATCCATCTGCGTCCGTTCACATACGCCAGTGAAGCATCGGTGAGATTGTTGCAGCGAAAGACCCGAACGTATCCCTCATCCCACTGGATGATCCCGTCCCCGTTCGAATCGAGGACCTGGAAGTCGAGCCTGGTGCACGGCTTGTTGGTGCCGATGTTGCCGCCGGCGATATCATAGTCACCGCCGGTGGCATCGGCTTCACGGGCATACTGTTGCATCAGCCCGAGCTGCGCAGCTGTTGGCCAGGGCAGTGCCGGTGCGCCGGTCGTATAGCCGCGAGTAAAGTTGCCGGATGACGGATTGATGATCGAGCCGACGACCGAGACTTCACCGGCGAACAATGTCTTCGGGGAAGTGCACCCGGCCTGGATTCGCAGGTCGTCGTTCGAGTGGAGGGGCCCGGTAATAGACGAACCGCAGCCGTACGGAATCGTGCTGGTGTAGTCGTTGATGGCGACGGCAAACCGCGACCACGATTCCTGGGCAAACAATCCGCGGCGCGCCGCCACGGCGCCACGCGGGTCGTTGATAACGGACAGCACGCTCATATAGTTGCTGCCATACTGCCCTGAGGTGGCCGGTCCGCCGGTCCGCCCGCCCGTCTTCCCGGCGTACACCGTGCGAGTGTATCCGGTAATCACGTTGCCGCTGGCATCATGGATCACGCTGGCCGGTGTGATCGTGATGTACCCCGTATCGGGGAGGAGTGTCAGCACGCGATTGATCGAATCCCGCGCGATTTCGAGGCCGGCATCGGCCAGCGAGTGGAGGGCGGCCTCCCGGGCGGCAAAGCGCGAGGTCAGCCCGCTGGCGCCGGCAATCATCACGCCGCCGATGGCCATCGCGGCCACGGCCATCGTGATCAGCAGGGTCAGGATCAGCGCGACACCGCGTTCGTTGCGGATCAGCTGGGTCGTGGGCATGCCTGGTCTCCTTCTCATGGCGCAACCGCCGTCGTCGAGATCACGGTGGACGAACTGGGCGTGCAGTCCTGCGCGATGACGCCGAATCGGTAGGTTTCCCCCGAGGCGAGCCCGCCGATCGGGGTCTGGTACGTCAACAGACTGTCTGCCGGTACGAGGATCAGCGGGTCCCGCCAGACGGTTGCTGTGTCCGGTCGGACGTAGACGACGTACTGACGCACGTCGAACTCGCCTCCGCCGTGGTCGGGTGACCGGGTCCAGCGAAGGTGAACGATGGCTGCGCCCGTCGTGTCGGCAATCGTCGTAACGCTTGCCGGTGGAAGCGGTGACCGGCCACAGACGACCGGGCTCGGCAACCCGTTGTTGGGCACCTGGATCAGCTGCGAGAAGTCCCGAGTCCGTTCCTCCGCACCGGTCTTGCCATTGGAGATGCGGAGGTTGATCCGAACGGCCCGAACACTGTCCGGTCGCACGGCGTTGGAACTGTCCGCCGAGCTGAAGGTCGATTCCAGAACCCGACGCCGCAGGGGAAGGTCGGCTCCGGCTGCGATCACGAGATTCGGAACGCCCACGGTTCGGCGGTCGAGAAAGTACTGGAAGAACGGGCGCCCGGGATACGCCAGAATGTTGCGGGCAATGTATTCCGGCTGGCCGTTGTTGGTGCGCTCCCAGAGCACATAGTCGTCCCCGCGCGCCGTCGTCGTGTCCGGAGCCAGCCAGAAGATCTTGGTTTCAGCAGGGCTTGGCAGGCCGTTGCCCAGGACGAACGTTTTCGGTGGGTACGTAATGACCGTGTTGGGAATGGTCGAAGCGTTCTCGACCCGCCATACCATCGCGTCTTCGGCCGGGATCGATGGGTTCCAGTTGACGGCCCAGCGAAAATCGGTGGTGTCGGTCTCGGTAAAGTCGGTATTGAACGCAACGACGTCGTTGCCTCCGTAGACCAGCATCGGCTGTTCGCCGGTGACGCCAGCGCCCAAGGTGCGCAGAATCCGCTCCACATGGGTCACGGAAAAGCGCGCGTTCTGGAGCACGTCGATGCTCTCGTTGCCCCGGGCAAAGCTGCGACTCTGCGTCTGAAAGAACATTACGGTCGTTCCCATGACCAGCGTCAGGACGACCAGCGTGATCAGCAGTTCGACCAGCGAGAAGCCGGCCGTGCTGCGCAAACGAACCGAACCGCGAGTGCTCGTCATGGGCGTGCGATCACGGCGGTGAGACGCACCGTGTCCCTGCTGATACCGTTGGTCGCAAAGACCCGAACCGTCACGGTGGTTCGGTCGCGGGCGGGGTTGCCGCTCTGATCACGGACAACCGTGGTGGTGCGGCGCACGCTGGGGTACCGTGGGAATCCCGTGGTGTCGGCGCTGGCACCGGTGCCGTAAAGGGTCGTGAGCGTGGTGTACCGGGGGTCGGCGCGGACCAGCTCGAGTCGCTCTTTGGCAATGCTTGTCATGCTCGAAAGCAGCGTGGCCGTCGAGGTGGAATGCTGATACTTCGCCATAAACTGCCCGAGGCCGGTGACCGCGATCGTCAGCACGACGACGGCAATGAGTACCTCGATCAGCGTGAAGCCGTCACGTTTCATCGTCACATCCTCGCGACCCAGCTGCCATTCAGATACGAGAACGACGAGGCGCGCCCCGTCGCACGCGTGATGACCAGCGCACGGGCGTCCTTGTTGTTGCCGCCCGCAACCCCGCGAATCGAATTGAGAAACACCGCCCCCGACTGGCTCGCACTGCCGTCGCGGCGGAAGATGATCTGGGTGAGCTCGTTGTCCGGGGCGGGCGCCGGAAGGGCCGGGGCGCTGTTCCGCTCGAAATTGAGACCCGCTTCGAGCTGGAGGACTCGGCGGCGCTCATTGGAAGAGAAGATGCCGTCGTTGTTGGCATCCTCGTCCACGATGATCCGCCGGTTGGCGCGATCGATGGTGACCTGGACGTTGTGCTGGAGGCTGACTGCCAGCCGCTGGGCGTACGACAACTGCATCGCGACCTGACGCACCTCGCCGTTGACCCGATATGCCATCCAGTCGAGGCGGGGCACGGCCAGGGCCGCGATGATACCAAGAATGACGACCACCGTAAGCAACTCGCCGAGCGAGTAGCCGCGCCGATCCGCCAACAGCGAACGAAATTGCATCCGACCCTCTCCAGCAGTCCGGGAAACCCGTGAATCACGGGCTGGCCCGTAGGATACCTGTCCCACGGCAAAGTCCAAGCCAGCCGGTCGGGTCGGCTAAGTCGTTGCCCTGACGCATTCTCCCTCCTGGACCCCGGAACGACCCTCCCTCACCCGGCCCCGTTTCTGGCATCCTGCTGCGCGCAAATTATTGCTTGCCTGTGGGTTAGCTCACCTCTAATATTCGCCACCCGCCGGTCGCTCCCGGGAGCCGCCGGACCTGATTCTCCAGTTACCGCAGACCCGACTCATGGCCGCCCCCCCGTTGATGGACAAGCTGGTTTCCCTCTGCAAGCGCCGCGGATTCGTTTTTCAGTCGTCCGAGGTCTACGGTGGACTGGGCTCGGTCTGGGACTACGGCCCGCTCGGCGTCGAGCTCAAGCGGAACGTCAAGGACAGCTGGTGGCGAGCCTTGGTCCGGTCGCGCGACGACATCGAGGGTCTCGATGCCGCCATCCTGATGCACCCAAAGGTGTGGGAAGCGTCGGGGCATGTGTCTGGCTTCACGGACCCTCTGGTCGATTGCAAGCAGTGCCGCAACCGGTTCCGGGCCGATGATCCGCGGATCAAGGGGACCCCAGGACAGCCGGACGGGCAGTGCCCCGCCTGCGGCACCAAGGGCAACCTGACCGAGCCGCGGCTCTTCAACCTGATGTTCAAGACCTTCATGGGGCCGGTCGAGGAACAGGCGGCCGTGGTCTACCTCCGACCAGAAACGGCGCAGGGGATCTACGTCAATTACCTGAACGTCCTCAACAGCTCTCGGCAGCGGATTCCGTTCGGAATCGCCCAGATCGGCAAGGCGTTCCGCAACGAGATTACCCCGGGCAACTTCATCTTCCGGACTCGCGAGTTCGAGCAGATGGAAATGCAGTTCTTCGTGAAGCCGGGAACGGACGACGAGTGGTTCGAGCGCTGGCGAGTGCTTCGGATGGCGTGGCACTGCGAAATCGGGCTGCGGTCGGACAAGCTGCGCTGGCACGAGCACGGCCCCACGGAGCTGGCCCACTATGCTCGCGCCGCCTACGACATCGAGTATGAGTTTCCCTTCGGCTGGCACGAAATCGAGGGAATCCACAACCGGACCGACTTCGACTTGCGGCGCCACCAGGAGCACTCCGGCAAGAAGCTGGAATACTTCGAGCAGAAGAGCGGCGATCGCTTCCTCCCGTATATCGTCGAAACGTCGGCGGGCGCCGATCGGGTCACCCTGGCTCTCCTGGCTGATGCCTATCACGAGGAGGAAGTCGACGGCGACACCCGGGTGGTGATGCGATTCCATCCCGTGATGGCGCCGATCAAGGCGGCGGTACTGCCGCTCGTCAACAAGGACCGGATGCCGGAGACGGCCACCGAGCTGTACAACGATCTTCGCCGCAACTTGCCGGTGTTCTATGACGACAGCGGAGCGATCGGTCGTCGCTACCGGCGGATGGACGAGATCGGAACCCCGTTCAGCATCACGGTCGATGGCCAGACCGCCGAAGACGGGCAGGTGACCGTGCGACACCGTGACACCATGCAGCAGGAGCGGATCGCGCTGGCGCAGGTGCGCGAGTACCTGCACGAACGGCTCTAAGCCCGCATGACGCTGGCCGAGTTCGAGGGGCTGGTGGCCTCGCTTGCTGAGCAGATTCCGGAAGAGTTTCTGTCCGGGATCGCCGAGATCGTGGTGTCGCCTCGCACGGTGACGCACCCCGATCGCCAGGAGATCTACACCCTGGGCGAGTGCATTGCCCTGCCGACCACGACCGATGCCCCCGAGGCCACCCACAGCCGTGTGGTACTGTACTACGGTTCCTTTGCCGCCCTGGCCCGGGATCGGGAGGATTTCAACTGGCAGGAGGAGGCCTGGGAAACCCTGACCCACGAAATCCGCCACCATGTCGAGTGGCGGGCCCGGGAGCCCAGTCTCGAGTGGCTCGACGAGGCGGTGGAACAGAACTACGCCCGCATGGCCGGCGAGCCGTTCGACCCGACCTTCTATCGTGACGGCGAGGCCGAGGGCGGCGGGCTGTTCCGGCTCGAGGATGATTACTTTATGGAGGTCGAGCGGGAGGAAGCCGGGGGGCTGTTCCGCTTCGTCTGGGCCGACCGACGGTACCGGGTCGACCTGCCGTCCGATCTGCGCCCCCCGGCGTTTCTGTCGGTGCAGGGACTCGAGGCGCCACCCCCAGGGGAGTTCGTCCTCGTCGTGGTGCGTCCCGCCCGGCTGATGGATGTCATCCGGACGCCGGTGGCCGATCAGCGGGACATTTGGGCAGAGCTGGATTGAAGGAGGCGGCAGGCATGACGCGGAACTTCTGGACGGCAGGTGTGATGCTCGCGGCGCTTGCGACCAGCGGCGTGACGGCGCAGCAGCAGAAGTATCAGGTTGGCATCGTCAGCGAGTCGGGCGACATCGTGACCTGGTTCCGCCCGGACGGCCCCAAGCTGATCGTCGATCGGGTCGTGCCGGTCGGGATCAAGCCCGCCGATATCGACGGGCCGCACGGCATTGCGATGGCGCCCGACATGAAGTCGTACTTCGTGAGCGTGGCCCACGGGGTACCTTTCGGAACCCTCTGGCAGTTCGACGCGGCAACCGATCAGTTCATGGGCAAGGCGCTTGCCGAGCATTTCCCGACTACCATTTCGGTGACGCCCGACAACGAATTCGCCTTCGTGGCCAATTCCGATTTCCACGGCGACCGACCGCGGGTCAATGTCATATCCGTGGTACACGTGCCGAGCATGACCAAGATCTTCGATCTGCCTGCCTGCGACATGCCGCATGGAATGCGCGTCAATCATGCCGGCACGCGGGCCTATGCGACCTGCATGCACAGCGATGAGATCCTGGAAATCGATGTCAATACGTTTGCGATTGCCCGCCGGGTTCGGACGGGCAAGGGCCATACCATGGCTGGTGCGCCGGCGGCGGGGCACCCCGCCGGTCACGCCGGACACGATGCGTCTCATGCCACGCCGCCCGGCGCCGGTGTCGTGGTCGAGCCGCCTGCTGCGCTGATGACCCGGGAATGCGCCGGGACCTATATTTCCGTCTCGGCAGACGACAAGACGCTCTATGTCGCCTGCAACAACGGCAACACCGTCCAGGTCTGGGACGCGGAAACGCTGCAGCTGCGGCGAGAGGTCGCGGTCGGGGCGGGAGCGTACAACCTGGAGCCGTCGCCGGACGGCTCGGTCCTGGTCGTGACGAACAAGAAGGATCAGAGCTTCAGTATCGTCGACACCAAGACTTGGACCGAAACCGCCCGGGTCAAGACGACCAAGAAGATCGTCCACGGCGTCGTGTTTTCACCGGACGGGAAGTACGCCTACGTGTCGCAGGAGTCGATCGGGTCCGACCCGGGCGCCATCGATGTCGTCGACCTCGCCACCCGCAAAGTCGTCAGCACTGTGCCGGTTCCTGCGCAGCCAACCGGCCTCACCATCAGACTGATGTAACGGTAACGACACCCCATGATTCACGAGACGACGACCAGCCTGACGGCCGCCGAAGTGATTGCGCGAGCCAAAGAGTTCTTTGCCGAGCGGGTGCCCAATCAGGCCGCCTATCCCGAGAAGGAAGGGGCCGATTACCTGACGCTTCGCGGCCAGGGCGGGGAGGAAATCGCCCTGGCCATCGTGTCCTCCGACCCGAGCGGTCAGCGGGTGCGGGCGTCCACCCTGCTCTTCGATCAGGCGGTCGGACGCTTCCTCAGCACGTTGCCCGGACGGGCCGCATGACCACCATTCCCGTGCGCGTGACGGTGCTCGATACCTGGGATGAAATCGCACTCAATGTCCCGGCGGACGTCCGGGTGAGCGACGTGAAAGCGCGCGCCCTGGCGCAGGCGAAGGTGCGAACCTCGCCGGATCAGTATCTCGTCAAGTTTCGCGGTGCGGAGGTACCGGAGGGTTCGGCCACCATGGCCGATGCGGGCGTGGTTCCGAACGGCGCCCTGATCGTGCTGCGGCGCCATCGACGGCCGACCCGGTGAGTCTCACGGTCCGCACTGCCCGGTGCCAATGATCGCACCGGTCTTTACCCACTCGCGCTGCCCGGATCACGTCGTTCGCATCGGGCATCCCGAGTCTCCCCGTCGCATCGAAGTCCTGCTCGATCGACTCCGCGGCATCGATGCTGCCGCGGTTCGCGAGGCGGAGCCGGCGGCCCGATCAGTCGTCGAACGGGTGCATCCGGCGGCATATCTCGACCGTCTCGAGGCCATGGCCAGGGCCGGCGGCGGAACGCTCGACGCCGATACCGCGATGAACGAAGCCAGCTTCGAAGCCGCCATGGGGGGCGCCGGAGCAACGCTTGCTGCGCTCGAGTCGGCCCTGGGGGGGCAACCCGCCTTTGCCGCGGTACGCCCCCCGGGGCACCACGCGCTCGCCGATACCGCCATGGGATTCTGCCTGCTCGGCAACGTCGTGATTGCGGCCCGCGAAGCGCAGACCTACGGAATCGAACGCGTGCTGATCGTCGATTGGGACGTACACCACGGCAACGGTACCCAGGCGCTCGTCGAGCAGGATCCTGCCATCCGCTTCATCTCGATGCATCAGTGGCCGCATTGGCCCTTCAGCGGGTCGCGCGACGAGCGGGGCGTCGGCAACGTCACCAACCTGCCGATGCGGGCCGGCCTCCCGGCCGAGGCGTATCTCGAAACGCTCTGGAGCGCGATTCAGCAGGCAACCGACGGCTGGACCCCGGGCGCCATCCTGCTTTCGGCCGGCTTCGACTCGATGCGGGGTGACCTGCTCGGCGGGTTTACCCTGGAGCCCGAGCACTACGCTACCTGGGTCGGCCGGATTCGTACCGCCTTTCCCGAGGTGCCCCTGATGGCCGTGCTCGAAGGCGGCTACGTGCCGCACCGTCTCGCGGACGGCGCTGAAGCCGTCGTCCGCGCCATGGCCTGATCCGACGCCTCGCCGCATTGGCATTGTGTCCACGAACGGATACAATTCACGCCGTTCGTGGAACCCCTGACCACCCTTCATTGGCGCCGTAACCGAGAGGCTTTCCCGTGGCCCGCCTGCGCATTCAGACCGAAATCCTGACCCTCAAGACCAAGTACCCCTTCAAGATTGCCCGGAGCAGCCGGGACACCAATCGGACCATTCTCGTCAAAGTCATCGACAGCGACGGGCTCGAGGGATGGGGTGAAGTGACGCCGGTGGCCTTCTACGGCGAGACGGTCGAGACGGCGCTGGCGGCCATCGACGCCTACGCGAGCGTGATGCCCGAAAACGCCTTCCACCTGGAAGACGCCGAGCGCACGCTCGAGGCGTTCGTCACCGACAACAACTCGGTCCGCGCGGCAATCTCCACCGCGCTGCACGACCTGGTCGGCAAGCGGCTCGGCGTGCCGCTCTATCAGCTCTGGGGGCTCGATGCGGCCAAGGCGCCGAAGTCGACCTTCACGATCGGCATCGACACGGCCGAGATGATCAAGAAGAAGGTCCGGGAGGCCGAGCAGTATCCGATTCTCAAGATCAAGCTGGGGCTCGAAAACGACCTCGAGATCCTTCAGGCCATTCGGGATGTCACCGATCGCGAGTTGCGGGTCGACGCCAACTGCGGCTGGACCCGCAAGCAGACGATCCGGATGCTGCCGATCCTCGAGGAGTACGGCGTGACGGTCCTGGAGCAGCCGCTGGTCCCCAACGACATCGAGGGGCTGGGCCTGATCGCGAAAGCATCCCGGATTCCCCTCATCGTCGACGAGAGCTGCATCACCTCGGCCGATATTCCGCGGCTGGTGGGCATGGTCGACGGCATCAACATCAAGCTGGCCAAGACGGGCAGCCTCCGCGAGGCGATCCGAATGATCGCGATTGCGCGGGCGCATCACATGATGGTGATGGTGGGCTGCATGCTGGAGTCCTCGATTGCGATCACGGCTGCTGCGCACTTCACGCCCCTGGTCGACATCGCCGATCTGGACGGCGCCGCGCTCCTGTCCAATGACCCGTACACCGGTGCCACGATCGACAACGGTCAGATCGTGCTGCCGACCGGCCCGGGGCTCGGGGTCGGCGTTCGCGGCTAGGACGCAGCGGGTCGTGGTGTCGACGGGGGAGCGGCAAGCTTGCCGCTCCCCCGTTCGCGTATCCGTTGCCCGGGTCGTGGCCTTACATTCCCGGCATGGCCGTTGTTTCCCCCTTGGTGCAGGTCGCGCTACCGCTTCCCGTTGCCACGCCGTACACCTACGCCGTCCCGACACCGCTTGCCGATCGGGTCGTCCCGGGTGCCCGGGTGGTGGTGCCGGTTCGTCGACGCGAGATGGTGGGGGTCGTGGTGGGTACCGACGAGGCCCCGCCGGCCGTCCAGCCACGCGAGATTCTGGCGGCGCCGGATGATGAGCCGTCCCTGCCTCCGTCCTTGCTGCGCACGGCTGAGTGGATGGCCGGGTACTACGGGACGCCGTTAGGCCTCACTCTCAAGGCCATGCTGCCGGGTCCGCTCTGGGGCGAGTCGGAGCTGCACCTGATCCGGCTCTCGGATGCGGGTGTGGGTGGCGGCACGGCTGGCGACCTGATCCGCTGGCTCGACCGGAAGGGCGGGCGGGCCTCGATGAGCAGTGCCGCGCGGGCGCTCCAGAAGCCGCTCTGGTCGGTGGCCGATCGTCTGGTGCGCATCGGAGCCATCCGGCTCGATACCGAGAGCCCGCCCGCGGATATCAGCCGTGCCACGGTTCGTGCCTTGGAACTGGCCGAGCCCCGTCTTGGCCTGCTCGAGAGGGACCTCCACTTTGCGCGCCGACCGAGGCGACGCGAGGTCTACGAACTGGTCGAGCAGGCCGGCGCCCCGCTGCCGGTTCCTGACGTCAAAGCCCGACTGGACGTCAGTGCCGCCGTGATCGATGCATTGATCGAGGATGGCCTGGTTCGCATTGTCGAGCTGGAGCAGTATCGCGATCCCTTTGCGGCCATGAGTGTCACGGCGCCCCCGCTGCCCAGCGAGCCGCAGCGCCTGGCCGTCGAGCGGATTGCGGCGCTCGAGCCGGGACAGGATGCGCTGCTGTTTGGCGTGACCGGCAGCGGTAAGACGCTGGTGTATCTGGAGGCCATCAGTCAGGCGGTGGCCGCCGGTCGTGGGGCGATCGTGCTGGTTCCGGAGATCGGCCTGACGCCGCAGACGGTCAGTCGGGTCCGCGGCGTGTTTGGCGATCGCGTGGCGGTGCTGCACAGCGCGCTGTCCGAAGGGGAACGGACCGATGCCTGGCGCGCGCTCAGGCGGGGCGAACGCATGGTCGCGGTCGGGCCGAGGTCGGCGGTCTTCGCGCCGATTCCGTCGCTTGGGTACATCGTGATCGATGAGGAGCACGAGGCTACCTATAAGAACGGCGAGGCGCCCCGGTACCATGCGCGCGACGTGGCGCGGGTGCGTTGCAGGCTCGACGGGGCCCGGCTCGTGCTGGGCAGCGCGACACCAAGCCTCGAAACCGCAGCGGCGCTGGCGCGGACCGATCGGCTCATTCGGCTGCCGGACCGAGTCGGATCCCGCCCGCTCCCCCCCGTCGAGCTGGTCGACCTGAAGACCGCCCCGCAGGTTCAGGGCGTCGGTGGTTTGCCCTGGAGCGTCGCACTCGATGACGCGCTGCGACGAACGGTGGCGCGGGGCGAGCAAGCGCTCCTGCTGCTCAATCGCCGCGGCTTTGCCTCGTTCCTGCAATGCCCGTCGTGCGGTGACGTGGTCACCTGTCCCCACTGCAGTATCTCGCTCACGATACACCGTCACCCGGCCCGACTGCGCTGTCACTACTGCGGTCATCATGCGCCGCTCGAGGAGGCGTGCAAGGCGTGCGGACATCCGACGGTTCGCAGTCGCGGGGTCGGAACGCAGCAGGTCGAACAGGTCGTGGCCGAGCGGGTTCCCGAGGCCCGGGTGGCGCGAATGGATCTCGATACCACGGGGTCCAAGTGGTCGCACCACCGGATCCTCGAGCGGGTCGAAAAGGGGCAGGTCGACATCCTGGTTGGTACGCAGATGGTGGCCAAGGGCATCGACTTCCCCAATGTGACGCTGGTGGGTGTGGTCGACGCGGATGTCGGCTTGCATCTGCCCGATTTCCGCGCCGCCGAGCGAACCTTTCAGCTGATTACGCAGGTGGCCGGGCGGGCAGGGCGGGGACCCAAGGGCGGGCGCGTGCTGGTGCAGACGCGGAACCCGGATCATCCCGCGCTGCGACTGGCGGCGCATCACGATACCGAGGCGTTCTGGGCCATGGAGCGGGCCGCGCGCGAGGATCCGCCCTACCCGCCGAGCCTCTCGCTGGTCAATATCGTGGTGTCGGGAACGTCGGAAGGGTTGGTGTCCCGGACCGCATCCCGCATTGCCGACTGGGTGGCAGCGTTGGTCGACCGCCATCAGTTGCCGGTCCAGGTGCTCGGCCCCGCGCCGTGCCCGGTCGAGAAGGTCAAGGATCGCTACCGGTGGCATGCTGTCCTCAAGGGGCCCGAAGGCGCGCTGGGACGAATCGTCAGGTACGCAGCACCGCGACTGGCCGGAACGGCACGGGTTCGGGTTACCATCGATCGCGATCCGGTCTCGATGCTCTGAGCCACCAACTCGACGTCAGCGTGGTCTCAGCGACGCCTCCAGGCCTGCATAGAACCAGCGCCCCGGCGCCGGCTCGTAGACGCGGCCGCCGAAACCGTTGACGGTCACCGAAGCCACATAGCGGCGGTTCCAGAGGTTGGAAACGCCCACGAACGGCGCCATGCCGAGCCCGCCCCCGGCGCCGGCTGCCGCCCGCAGCCGGATCGATGTAATGCCCAGACCCCAGCCATCCGCAGCGAGCGTGTTGCGGTCGTCGGCGTAGATCTGCGAGGTGAGCTGCTGATCCCATTCGACCAGGAGGGGCCCCGCGTTGGCAGTCAGGACACCACGGAAAAGGTGGCGCGGAATGCCCGGGACCAGATTGCCGTCGAGTGAGACCTGCGTCGCGCCGTCGCGCAGCAGGTAGCGACTGAAGCGGGCGTCGGTGTGGCTGTAGCTGAGCTGCGCGGCAAGCCATGGCGCCGGCTGCCAGGCCGCCCCGATTTCCAGACCGCGGATCGTCAGCCGGGCGGCGTTCTCGAAATAGGCGCGCCCGTCCTGTTCACGGGCCTGAACCAATGCGTCGCGAACTGCGGAGCGATAGACCGCAAGGTGCGCCGCGATCGTGCCACTGGTGCGGAGCCCCGCCTCCGTGCTCAGCGTGCGCTGGGGTCCCAGGTCGCGATTGAAGCCGATGGTGCCGTTGGCCTGATTGACCAGTTCCGTGGTGGTCGGGGTTTCGAAGGCGCTGGCAACCGTGGCATAGCCTACCAGCCCGGCCGAGAGGGCGTAGCTGGCTCCGACACTGCCGCTGAAGGCGCCCATCACGTTCCGGCCCGACTGATCGACTCCGTCGGCGAGGTGCCGATCGGCCACGCGGAAGGCGACCCGGTCGTAGCGGGTTGCGGTCGAGACCGTCAGCCCGGCCGCCGGCTCGAGATGGAGCAGGAGATATGGACCGAATTCGGTGGCCGTCTCACGCTGATCGGCTACGATCGTGTCGGTGGGAGCTCCTCCGCGAGACCGGCGGTTGGTCCGGTCGTCACGCATCGATTGCAGGTCGATGCCGAAGCCGAGTCGAGTGCCACGTTGATCGATGGCCTGCTGGCCGGACAATCGGATGCCGCCGGCCACCCGGTCAATGGCGCTGAAGGTGCCGACCGTCGGCCCCGCCGGGCCCGGGGGCGCCGTGGCGAGCGGGTTGTCCAGGTCCCGGGTCAGCCCGAAGACCGTCAGATCGGCCCGCCGGCCCCGACCGTTGTCGTGGGTCAGGATGATGCCGGCCTGGTGCTGCCGGACCGCTTTATCGGCGCCGCGCAGAATGTTGTTGCCGGCGGCACTGTCACGGTTGGCGCGCAGCTCGGCGAGCGTCAGCGCCCCGGGGTTCTGAGCTTCGGGGCTGTCGGCGTAGTAGTAGCGCGCCTTGAGCAGCCAGCGAGCATCGAGGACGCGGTTGCCGGTCAGGGTGAGTTGGGTGGCGCTGCTAGTACTCTGCTGTCGCACCCCGCTCGAGGCGTAGCGTGACAGGGCCGCCGATCCGCTCCAGGCGTCGGCGCTTCCGGCGAGCTGACCGGCAATCCGACTGGTGCCGAAACTGCCTCCGCCGGCTCGGACCCGTCCCGACCATCGCTCGGTGGGCAGGGCCGACTCGAACGCGACCACACCGCCGCCGGCATTGCCGTACATGGCCGACGCGGCCCCGAGGAGGACTTCGATCCGATCGACCAGCCCGAGGTCGAGATTGGACAACTGAGTCTGGCCGTCAGGGAGGGTGAGTGGCATGCCATCCAGGAGGACTTTGACGCCGCGGACGCCGAAGTTGGCCCGGGCCCCGGCGCCCCGAATGGCCAGTCGCTGATCCAGTGACGGGTTGAACCGGTTGGCGACATAGACTCCGGGAACGCGGCCGAGCACCTCGTCGAGCCCGTGCTGCAGTTGGGCACTCCGAAGCGTGGCGCTGTCGACCACGAAGACGGTGGCGGGCACGTGCAGCGACCGTTCAGAGGTTCGGGTCACCTGCACCTCGACCGGGGCGAGCCGGGCTGGGCGCAGCGTATCAGGGGCCTCGACCGGGGGAGGCTGAATCCGAACCGGACCCGCCAGCACGAGCCCGGCAAAGAAAGCTGTCAATCCGACCATGCGGGCAAGATAGCGTGCTTGATACGGGGTCGGGGGAGGGCCTATTTTCTCCCGATGGAATACCTCGGGTACTCGCCCGCCTCACGCGTGGTGGAGCAGGTTGCAACCCGCGCGCTCGTCCTTGAATGATCAGTGGGAACATGGCTCCTGGTGTGACTGCAACCGGCCCTGGCGTCGGCGAAGGCTGGACCCGGCTGGTGGAGGCAATTCGGCTCGGCCTTCCGGTCTCTGAACTCGACGGCCTCTGGGTGTTTCGGACCATCCGCCATCAGCAGCGGGATTTTGGTACGGCCATCCTGTCGCGAATCGACGGCGACCGGCGCCGGATCTACACGGCGCGGTACGCCCTGACGGTCAAGGGTAAGACCCGCGGACAGTTCGAGTCCGCCATCGAGGAGGTCGGGAGCGGGCCGATCGAGGCACTGGCCGAGCTTCTGGCGCTGGTACCGAAGCGCTCGGACGACGAGGAGCCGCCGACTGCGATCCCGCTCGAGCAGTGGTTCCCGCCGGCTCCGGAGGAGGTCGAGGCCGTTGCTGACGCGAGCTGAAAGCAGCGCGTTGGTCGAGCGATTCCGCCGCTACCTGCGAGATCGTCGGTTGCCGGTGACCCGTCAGCGGGTCACGGTGGCTGAAGTGCTCCTGTCGAGCGATGACCATCCTTCTGTCGAGTTGCTGCGCCGCCGCCTGGTCGAACGCGGTGAGCACGTCGGCATGGCAACCCTCTATCGAACCGTCGACGCGCTGGTCAAGAGCGGGCTGGTCCGGGAGCGCGATTTCGGCGAAGGCTACAAGCGTTACGAGCCCGCCCGCGAAGCCAACGAACATGCGCACCTGGTGTGCCGGCGTTGCGGAGCCGTAGTCGAGTTCAGCAACGAACGACTCGAGCGCATGCTGCGCATCACCGCGGACGAGCACCGGTTTCAGTACGAGCGGCATCGGGTCGAGATCCACGGAGTCTGCGAGCAGTGCCGAAGCGGTGATCTGAGCGGACTCGGGGCGCTGCCGGCACGATGACCGAGTCGTCGGGCAGCCTGGGACCCCTGGTCGCGTTTTTCGGGGGGATCCTCAGTTTCCTCTCGCCTTGCGTGCTTCCGCTGGTGCCGTCATACCTCGGCTTCATTACCGGGTTCACGCTCGAGGAAATCGGGAAGCGTCGCCGTCTGGCGATGATTCACGCCACCCTGTTCGTGCTCGGCTTTTCCATCATCTTTGTGCTGCTGGGCGCCAGCGCCACCGCGCTTGGTGCGTCGCTCCGGATCTACAAAGACGTCATCATGCGCGCCGGCGGGGTCCTGATCATCCTCTTCGGGCTCTACTGTCTCGGCGTGATCAAATTGGGGTTCCTCTCGCAGGAGCACCGGGTCCAGCTCGATCGCAAGCCGGTCGGATTCCTGGGTTCCGTGCTGGTCGGCATGGCGTTCGGCGCCGGCTGGAGTCCTTGTATCGGGCCGATTCTCGGCGGCATCCTGAGCCTGGCCGCCACCGAGGCCGATCTCAGCCGGGGAGTCTGGTTGCTGGTCGCCTACTCGGCGGGCCTCGCCGTGCCGTTTCTCGTGGCGGCCTTCGCGGTCGAGTCGTTCCTCGACTGGTTCCAGCGATTTCGGCGTCATCTGCACGTGGTGCAGCGACTCAGTGGCGCGCTCCTCGTCATCGTCGGTCTCTTGATCGCCTCAGGCCAGTTCACTCGTCTCGCGGGCTACCTGCAGCGGCTCACTCCGGACTTCCTGCTCCGTTTCATGTAAGAGGGACGGGGCAAGGCCCCGACGGCCCTATATTGCAACGCTGGAGTGCGATCAGCCCCGGCTCGGGCGTCTCCATAGGTATCATGAGCGCAGAGCCGGGGGAGCACCGGTCCGACGGGCCGACCTCCAGGCTGAGGGCGGCTGCGGCCGCCGGACGCTCAGCAGACAGGTTGACAGGTCGATTCATTACGGAGGGACGAATGAGATCCAAAGAGATTGTCGGAACAGCGCTGCTCGTCCTGATCGCTGCCTGCGGCAGGGGCGATCGGGCCAACCAGCAGGAGCCGGGTCGAGACCTCTCCCTGGCCCCGGTCGACTCAACCGCAGTGCTCGACGATGCGCCCCGGCCTGAAACGCCGGCCGAGACCGTGACGCCGGCACCCGCGCCTGCGCCGTCGCGTCCGGCGGCTCCGCGGCCGAATCCCCCGGCGGCCCAGCCGGCCCCGGCCCCGGCCCCGGCCCCGACGCCGGCACCGCCAGCCGCGCCGGCGACTCGGAGTGTGGCGTCGGGCACCAACGTGGCGCTCACCTCGGCTGTCGAGTTCTCGACCAAAACCCACAAGGTCGGGCAGACCGTCACCGCCAATGTTCCGAATGACGTGACGGACGACGCCGGACGCGTGGTCATCCCGGCCGGCGCGACCGTGACACTGGTCATCTCCGAGCTGGCCGTTTCCGAGAACAAGTCGGATTCGGGTAAGGTGTCGCTCCGCGCGACCCAGGTGGCGTTCGGGGGCGAGACATACGACATCGATGGTGTGACGACCAGCGTGAGCTATGAGCTCAAGGGTCGCGGCGTCCAAGCGGGCGATGCGGCCAAGGTCGGGGCCGGTGCGGCGGCCGGTGCGATCGTTGGTCGAGTTGTCGGCGGCAACAAGAAGGGCACGGTTGTGGGTGGCGTCATCGGCGCCGCTGCCGGCACCGCGGTCGCGGTCAACTCGGCGGATCGCGACGTGGTGGTTGCCAGCGGAGCGCGGATCTCGCTCCGGCTGCGCAGCACCTTCGAAGCGAAGGCCGGCTGACGGATTCTCTGCTCGTCAAGCGAACGGGGCAGGCGCCGATCAGCGCCTGCCCCGTTTCGTTTACCCCGGCCGCTCAGTAGCCGGCCCCGCCGCCGCCCCGTCGCGGATCACTCGCTCCGAGCCAGCCAGTTGGCGTCCGAATGATCGCTTCGACGTCTCCCATATAGTTCCGGAAGGTGACCTTGTGCCCCATTCGCTCGAGCTCGGCAATCGTCTCGGCCTGAAAGCCGCCGCGTTCGAGCGCGATCTGATCCGGCAGGGATTGGTGATGCAACCGCGGCATGGCGAGCGCGGTCGGCAGGTCCATCTTGTGGTCAATCACGTTGGAAATAATGTGGAAGACCTGGGTGATGATGGTCGGCCCGCCCGGAGTGCCGACGACCATCAGCAGCTTGCCATCGGGGTCGAGCACGATGCTGGGCGTCATGGCCGAGAGCATTCGCTTGCCGGGCACGATGGCGTTGGCTTCGCCCTGGACCAGCCCGTAGCTGTTGGGTTTGCCGGGCGCCGTGGTAAAGTCGTCCATCTCATTGTTGAGCAGGAAGCCGGCCCCGGTAACCGTGACGGCGCTGCCGAAGCTGCCGTTGAGCGTCGTCGTGGTGCTGACGGCGTTGCCATCCTGGTCGACAACCGAGTAGTGCGTCGTTTCGGTCGACTCGTCGGCAATCGGCGTCAGATCGGTGGTCGGGGTGGCGCGTTCCGGATTGATTTCCGCGCGACGGCTCGCCGCGTGATCCTTGCTGGTCATCCGGGCAATCGGATTCTGGACGAAATCGGGGTCGCCGAGCGATGCGTTGCGCTCGGCGAAGGCGCGCCGCATGGCTTCGGCCTGGCGATGGAGCAGGGCGGCAGAGCCGAAGGGCGGCAGCGGATCGAAGCCTTCCAGGATGTTGAGGATCAGCGCCAGGGTGACACCGCCGGACGAGGCTGGCGGCATCGAGTAGACTGTGTGGCCCCGGTACTTGAAGGAGAGCGGGTCGCGCCACTTGGCCTCGTACCCTGCGAGGTCTTCCTTGGTGATCAGGCCGCCGCCCCGACGCATTTCTGCAACGATCAGGTCGGCGACCGGGCCGCTGTAGAATCCTGCGGGACCGTTGGCCTGGATGGCGCTCAGCGTTTTGGCGAGATCGGGCTGCTTCCAGACGGTGCCGGGCTGCGGCGGCCGACCACCCGGGAGGTACTGCGCCGCGGATGCCCTGAAGCGGACCAGGCGGCTCGAGTCGCTTCCGATGGTGCGCGACCGGTACTCGTCGACGAGGAAGCCATCGCTGGCCAACTGAATCGCGGGAGCGATGACATCGGCCCAGGGCAGTTTTCCGAACCGCTTGTGCGCCTCCGCCATGCCGGCCACGGCGCCGGGGACGCCGGCCGCAAGGTGACCGGTCCAGCTGGCCCGCGTCGGATTGCCATCGGGGCCGACATACATGTTGCGGGTGGCCTTGGCGGGCGCCTTCTCGCGGTAGTCGATCGAATGCACGCTGCCATCCGCGAGCCGGATCACCATGAATCCGCCCCCACCGATATTGCCGGCCTCGGGGTGCACCACCTGGAGCGCAAATCCGACCGCAACCGCCGCATCGATTGCGTTGCCGCCGCGCTGCAGGATGGCTTTGCCGACATCGCTGGCAATCGGATTGCCGGACACGACGATTGCGCGGCTGCCCTCGGTGACTCGGGCGCTGTCGCGAAGCGCCCAGGTCGAATCGATGGCGGGCGCCGCGGCGGTGGTGGATTGTCCGGGGAGCTGGCACGCCTGGATCAGCGCAGCGGCAATGAGAGTCGTCACGAGACGCGTCACGGGGGCCCTTTCGAGAGTTGCCTAAGTCTGGCTCAACCCGACAAAATTAACCTGACCTCACGGGGATTCCTCATGGCCGATGGCCAGCAGTTGCGGTTGACCGAGCGGCGGAACCCGCGCACCATCGATATCGATACAGCCGATCCGCTGGCCCTGGTCGACCTGATCAACGCCGAGGACGCAACGATTCCGGGGCTCGTGGCCGGCGCCCGTAAGGAGATTGCCCGGACGGTCGAGCTGATCGAGGCCTCGTTTCGGGCCGGCGGGCGGCTGCTGTACGTCGGGGCCGGAACCAGCGGCCGGCTCGGCGTGCTCGACGCCTCGGAGTGCCCGCCGACGTTCGGGGTCGCTCCGGGCATGGTGATCGGTATCATCGCGGGTGGACTGCCGGCCCTGACGCGCGCCGCCGAAGGAGCGGAGGACGATGCGGAGGCCGGGGCGCGGATCATCGACGAGCACCGCGTCGGTCCCGCGGACACCGTGGTCGGGATCGCGGCAAGCGGGGGCACGCCCTACGTTCGCGGTGCCCTGACGCGGGCTCGCTCGCTCGGTGCGCGCACGGCAATGGTGGCGTGTGCGGAGCTGCCTGCTGACGTTCTGGCTGTCTGTGACGTTCCCATCGTGGTGCGGACCGGTCCGGAGGTGGTCACGGGGTCGACCCGCATGAAGGCAGGGACGGCAACCAAGCTGATCCTCAACACCCTGACGACGGCTGCGATGGTCCGGCTCGGGAAGACATACGGCAACCTGATGGTCGATCTGCAGGCCTGGAACAGCAAGCTGGTGGACCGGAGCGAGCGGATCGTGATGGAAGTGACCGGCGTGGCACGAAGCGAGGCGCGTCGTGCCATCGACGCCGCCGGCGGCAGCGTCCGCGCGGCAATCGTGATGGTCCGCACTGGAGCGACCCACGCCGAGGCGATGGCTCGGCTGGCTGAGGTCGATAACCGGGTCCGAGCGCTGATCGGACCGCCCCCACCTGTGAGGGACGCATGACCGAACGACCGACCCTTGCCGTCGGGCTGATGTCGGGGACCTCTCTCGACGGCATGGACGCCGCGCTGGTCCGGTTCAGCGGCCCCACCCGTGCCGAGCTGGTGGCTTTTGCGCACCTGCCTTACACCGCGGACTACCGGCGCCAGCTGGAGCACGGCATGGCGGCCGGAACCACCCGGGAGCTGGCGCTGCTGCACGCGGCCATCGGGGCCTGGGCGGTCGAGGCGGTACAGCAGGTTCTGGCGCTGGCCCACTGCAAGGCAAGCGAGCTCGACTTGATTGCCTTCCACGGCCAGACGATCTGGCATGAACCTCCGGCGGTTACCTGGCAGCTGGGCGAACCGGCCCTGCTCGCCGAGACCTTCGGCGTCCGGGTGGTCAGCAACTTCCGGACGCGCGATGTCGCGGCAGGCGGGCAAGGTGCGCCGCTGGTGCCCATGGCTGACGTGCTGCTCTTTGGCGGGGAGCAGCCCAGGGTACTCCTCAACCTGGGTGGCATGGCCAACCTGACATATGTACCCCACCGGGCCGAGGACGAGGGTGCCTTCGCCTTCGACACCGGGCCTGGCGTCGCGCTGATCGATGCGGTCGCGCGCCTGGTCGATCCGAGCCTGCCGTACGATGTCGATGGTGGGTTGGCGGCACGCGGTGCGGTCGATGAAACGCTCCTCGCCTCATTGCTCGCCGATCCGTTCTTCAGCGCCCCGCCGCCCAAGAGCACCGGGCGAGAGCTGTTCGGCAGCGAGTACGCGCGCCGCATCCATCAGGCGCGTCCGGGTCCGGATGGTGTGGCCACTGCGGTGGCGCTTACGGCCCGAAGCATTGCGGACGCCATCGCCCGCTGGGTTCCAGCCGCGCGGGAGGTGGTCGTTTCCGGGGGCGGCTGCCACCATCCCGGCCTGTTCTCGGCGCTGGAGCAGGGGCTGGCTGCGCATGGGCGGCAGCTGCAGCGGTTCGATGCGCTGTTCTTCTCGGGCGATGCCAAGGAAGCCGTGGCTTTTGCGCTGCTCGGCTACCTTACGATTCATGGTCAGCCGGGCAATCTGCCCCGAGCCACCGGAGCCCGCGGGTCTCGTGTCCTGGGTATGGTGACCCCCGCATGAAAGCCGCGCGACTGGTGATACCAGCCGTTCGCTGGCACGAGGATACCGGCTTCGAGCACGAGTACGCAGCCATCGATGGCGCGATTGCGGCGGGCGTCGGTGGTTTCATCGTTTTCGGAGGTACAGCGCCGCAGGTGCTTGCGCTGGTCGACCGGGTGACCCGGCTGGCCGGTCGTCCGCTGTTGATTGCGGCGGATCTCGAGCGGGGTGCGGGTCAGCAGGTCGAGGGCCTGGCCGAGTTGCCGCCGCCCGCCGCGCTCGCGACCTTGGACGACCTCGGGGCCGTCCGCCAGGCCGGACTGATCACCGCTCGGTCCGCCCGCTCGGTCGGGATCAACTGGGTGCTGGCGCCGGTGGCCGATCTCGATCTCGAACCGGCCAACCCGATCGTGCAGACTCGTTCGTTCGGAGCGGCCCCCGACCGGGTCGCGCAGCTGGTGGCCGCCTGGATCGACGGGGCCCGCGCCGGCGGAGCGCTCACGGCCGTCAAGCATTTCCCGGGGCACGGTCGGACCGTCCACGATTCGCATCAGCGGATGCCGGTCGTGGCCGCGTCAGATGCGGAGCTGGCAGCGACCGACCTGGTTCCGTTTCGTGCCGCCATCGCGGCCGGTGCGGATGCCGTGATGACGGCACATGTGGCGTTTCCGGCCCTCGATCCGTCCGGAACGCCAGCCACCCGCTCGCGCCCGATTCTGGAACGGCTCCGCGGTCCGATGGGGTTCGATGGGCTGGTGGTGACGGACGCCCTGGTCATGGAAGGCTTTGCGGGCGGGATCGGCGCCGCGCGTGCCGCCGTCGAGGCCGTCTCGGCAGGTGTCGACGTGCTGCTGTACCCGGCCGATGTCTCGGCGACGATTGCCGCGCTCGAGGGTGCGGCGGCACTTGACCCGGAGTTTGCCCGCGCGGTCGAAGCGGCGCTGGCGCGGTACGCCTATGCGCTGGATCGGGCCAGCAGCCGATTCGAGTTGCCGGCGGTGCCCTACTCGAAGGGACCTGATGCGGCGGATGCGGGTTTCGCCGCGGACCTGGCCCGCCGCCTGCTCACTGAGGCGCCGCCTGTGCCCCTGCGCACGCCGATCGAACTCGTCGTGGTGGACGATGACGTCGACGGCGCGTTTCCCGCCTCACCGAGTAACTACGTGTCTCGGGCGCTGGCTCGGCAGCACGTTCCGCTTGGCATCGGGGGCAGCCGGGTCGTGCTCGCGTTTGCCGAGCCCCGGGCGTCGAAGGGCCGCGGCGGTTTTGGAGACCGGAGTCGGACTCTGCTGGCTGCGGAGGTGCCCGGAGCCGATCTCGTGGTGCTGTTCGGTCACCCAAGGCTCCGAGATGCGATTCCGGAAGGCGCGCCCGTGGTTCAGGCGTGGCACCGGCAGCGGTTGATGCAGGAGGCGGTCGCTGCCTGGTTGATCGATCAGCTTGGCGGCTGAAACGGCCTCAAGGGCGGGGTCGGTCGAGCGCCCGGCGAATGGCCGCGGCCGGCACCACGACCAGGCGGCCCGCCTCCTCCGCACGGCCGGAGACGAGACCGACGACCTGGCCGTCCGGCGTGAAGACCGGGCTGCCGCTCGATCCGTAGGTACCGTAGCCGTCGATGTCGAACCCGCCTGCCCGCGTTTCCGCGACCGTGCCCACCGAGCTGCGTCCCCGGACGCCCGACTGGCGCCAGTCTCCCAGGGAATCGAGCCCGAACGGATAGCCATAGAGCGCCACCGCATCGCCCACGGCGACGCGATCGGCCAGGGTTACCGCCGCTCCGGCGCCGCCGCGGATCACGGCGCGGACGATGGCGACGTCGGCGCTGTCATGCACCCCGGCAATCGCACCACGAAATGCCTGGGCTGACCCGTCGAAGATCACCGCGATGCGCGCCGCGACAACACCCGCGGCGTCGCGAACGAGATGACGGGCGGTCGCCAGCCAGACGGTGTCGGCCGTGCTCCGAACTGCAAACCCGGTTCCCGATACCGCCCGACCGGCGGGCGACTCGGCGGCAATCACGGCAACGGCAGCGCGATGCCGACCACTCGCGCTGGCCGGATCCAGAGTCGCGGCAGCCAGGACCCGCTCGGGTCGCTCGGCCACCCTCACCACGGCACGGGACAGCGTATCGAGCGCCGCCGCACTCGACGCCTGCGCTGTCACCGCCGTCTTGAGCTGATCGACCTCGTGTCGGGCCTCCGCCAGTGCGGCGCGGACTCCGGCATCGGCGGGGCGGCCCTGGTCGAGGCGGGCCAGCAACTGGTCGATTCGGCCCATCAGCTCGGTGCGCTGCGCAGTCAACTCGGTGCGGGTCCGATAGAGCTGCCAGCCGCCGATGCCGGCCGCAATCACTGCCAGCGCCACCGCAGCCAGCGCAAGCGCCTTCCACGGTCGGGTCTGCCTCACCACTTCGCGTTGAACCCGTTGGGCCGTGCCGGTTCGGGGGCCGAAAATCTCGGTCGGGGTCTGGTCGATGGCCGGGACGTCTGACCTGGTTGGTGCGTACGAGGTGGCGATCGAGAACTCGACCTCCGGGCCCGAAGGACCGAAGCGCAGCACGTCCCCGGGCTCGATCGGCTGGTCGCCGCGGATTCGTTTACCGTTGCGGAAGGTGCCGTTGCTCGATGCCAGGTCGCGGATCAGAAAGGATCCGCCTTGCTTGAAGACGGCAGCGTGGCGGACTGACACTTCGAGGTCGCGTTCCGGGTCGAAGGCCAGGTCGGACGCCGGATGGCGCCCGATGGTCACGAAATCGTTGCCAACGACGGTGACCTCGCCGGCCCGGGGGCCGCCGCGGTATCGGAATTGAGCGTACATGGAGGTTCAGCGCGTCAGGCGACGAGCAGGAAGATGGCGAGCAGGCCCAGCAGGATGGCGACACCGATGGCTGCCATCATCGCGGGCGAGCCGGTCCGCCGCGTCCGACGGATCGGAGGCGTCTCCTCCTCGTCGGTCGCGATGACCGCGTCGGTGTTCACCGGAGTCGCGAGGATCTGGACCGGCTGCTCGTCGGAGCTGTCGATCGACGGGTGCGCATGGTAGCCCAGGTCGTCCGCCGCCGCTGGCGCCGGCAGCCCGGCGCCTTCGAAGCGGACCGCCACGACCGTGATGTTGTCGGGTCCGCCGCGCTCGTTGGCAAGGGCCACGAGCTGGCCGGGCAGGTCGGCCAGGACTGGTGTTTCCGCCGCCAGTCGACCGATCTCATCACGGGTGACCTGACCGGACAGACCATCGGAACAGAGGATCAGGATGTCGCCGCTGGCAATGTCCTGATAGGTCACGTCGACGCGAATTCGCGCGTCGGGCCCCAGGGCCTGCAGAATAATGTTGCGCCGTTCGCTCTGGGCGGCCTGGTCTTCGGTCAGCTCGCCGGCGTCGATCAGGCGCTGGATCAAGGATTGGTCCTTGGTGAGCTGGACCGCCCGACCGTCGCGAACGAGATAGGCGCGGCTGTCGCCCACCTGCGCCAGGTGCAGCCGGTTTCCGAGCACTCCGACGACCGTTGCCGTGGTGCCCATCCCGCGCGATTCCTGGTGCTCGGCGGCGTAGCGGTGGATCCGATCGTTGGCCGCCTCGACCGCGGCCTTGATTTGCCTGGCAAAGGCGTCGGGTTCTGCTGCCCCCTCAGAGGTCCAGGAGGCGCGCAGCGTTTCGAAGATCGTATCCGCAGCGAGCGCGCTTGCGAGTTCGCCCGCCGCCGCACCGCCCATCCCGTCGGCCACGAGAAACAGGGACCCTTTGGGACCCAATTCCGCCCGGCTGCTGGTGAGCACGTCGGTCGTGCCCCTGGTCAGGTCCGCAACGAGGTAGGTGTCCTCGTTGTGATCGCGGGTCCGACCCAGATCGGTGAGGGCAGCGATCTCGAGCACGATGGCGTTGCGACCGCTCATGGGGTGTCCTTGAAATCGGCGAGTACTGCCTGGCAACTGGGTTTCGGCACCAGGTCGCACGACAGCTTGTAGTACCGGTATGCCTCGCGCCTGTTCCCGAATCTAGTCGCCAGGTAGGACGCGTAGTTGAAAGCCATGTTGGCCCGGAGGTCGCTGGGCCGGCTCACGTCGTCGGCAATGGCTTTGGCCAGCGGCGCCATCCGGGCAGCCTGGTCGCTGTGGGCATCGTCGAAATCTTCGTCACGAGGCACGACCGCTGCAACCGGCGGGGGGGCGGCTGCCCCGGTGGTCGCCTGGGGCGGTGGCGCCGTCGGCGGCGGGGTTGCCACCTCGCTGTTCACCGGAGCGTTCGACCCGAGATCTCCGCTGTCAGGTGGCACCGCGGTCAGCGCGACGGTGGCGGTGTCCGCAGCGACCAGCGTGGTCGGCTGGCCAGGCGGTCGCAGGGTCGCCCAGGCCACGGCAGCGACTACCACCACGCCAGCTCCCGCGAGCGCCAGCCGGCCCCGGTGCCGGACCCCTGCGACGACGCGGGTTCGGGGGAGCACCACCGGGTCCTCGGCCGTCAGCGCGGCGTTGACGGCCTCGGCAAAGGCCTCGACCGTCGGATAGCGCTCGCCCGGCTGCCGAGCCAGCGCCCGGTTGATCACCGCCTGGAGCCCGCTCGGAAACTGCCGATCCGGGGCCAGGGTGGTCAGCGGCTGGGGAGGCTCGGTGAGTCGCTTGGCCAGGGTTTCCTGTGCGGAGCTGGCGGTGAAGGGAAGCGCCCCGGTCAGCATCCGGCAAAAGACCAGCGCCAGCGAGTACTGGTCGCTGCGACCGTCGATCTCGTCGCTCGACAGCTGCTCAGGGCTCATGTACTCGGGGGTCCCGACCACGAAGCCGGTTCGGGTGACCCGCTGCGATCCATCCGCGCTGCCGGCCTTGGCAATCCCGAAATCGACCAGTTTGGCCGTTTCTCGTCCTCGGCGCTCGACCAGCATGATGTTGTCGGGCTTGAGGTCGCGGTGGACGATACCGAGCTCGTGGGCCGCGGTCAGTCCGGCCGCGCACTGGGTCAGGAGCGCACCAGCCCGCTCCAGGGTGAGCGGACCGCGGGCCAGGGCCGCCGTCAGGGTGGGCCCCTCGAGATACTCCATGGCCAGGAAGAGCTGTCCCTCGGGCGTGACGCCGAAGTCGTAGACGGCGCACACGTTGGGGTGATCGATCCGGCTGGCGTTGGTGGCTTCGCGGTTGAAGCGATTGATGGCGTCGGGGTCGCGGCCCAGGGTGGCGCTCATCACTTTGATGGCGGAGGCGCGGCCCATCAGGATGTGACGGGCCAGGTAGACCTCGCCCATCCCGCCCTCGCCCAGTTTGCGCTCGATCTGATAGCGCTCGGCGAGCAGCCGTCCCACCAATCCGGTAGCGCTCGCACCGAGGGGGGTGCGGTCGCGGGCGCAGAATGCCGCCTCGTCAGGATAGTTGGTACCGCAAACGGGGCAGACCTTCACGATCATCCTTGGCGTCGTTGCCCGAAGCTGCCATCGAACGTCACCTCCGGGCAATCTAGGCCGCGACGGCGCCGAGCGTCAACCGCGCAATGGTGTAAGTCATAGTCACTGTGTACCTTGCAGCGATGACAGCGGCTTGTTACCGAGCCCCCGCCCTGGGGGTCTTCCTGCTGCTTGCCATGCTGGTCTCCGGGGTGCAGGCGCAGGAAGCGGCGTGGCAGCGGGCCGCCATGCCTGCTGCCGACGGGCCGCTGGCCATTCGTCTCGTCTATCCGAGTCAGGCTGATCGCGTCGATGTCGAGGACTCGAGCTTCGTGTTCGGCTCGGTGGGGGACGGACGCGCCGCGGTCACCGTCAATGGCCAGCCTGCCCGGGTCACCCGCAATGGCGCCTTCATTGCCTGGATCCGGTACCCGGCCGAATCCCCCGCGCGGCTGGTGATCGAAGCCCGCCGGGGCAGCGAGCGGGCCACCACTGTCGTCACCGTCCAGCGGACCGAGCGATTCGATCCGCCGGCCACCGGGCCCTGGATCGACCCTCAATCGCTCTCGCCGAGGGGGCGGGTCTGGTGGCCGGCTGAGGAAGCCCTGCCGCTCTCGGTTCGGGCCAGCGAAGGCGCCACCGTCAGCCTAGTGTTGCCGGGCGGTCGGCGGATCCTGTTGAGCCCAACGGGCTCGCCGGCCCCGGTGCCCGCCGGCCTGCGGGCCTTCGATCGGGACACGGCCCGGCTCCGTCGCCCGGGCCGGGGTGATCGGTATGCCGGCGCGGTCCGCGGCCTGGCCATCGGTTCGTTAGGCCCGGTCCTCGGTGCGGAGCGAGCGACCCCGACCCCGGTGCGTCCGCTCCGGCTCGAGGCGGTGCGCGGTCGGGATACGGTTCGGGTCGACTGGCCCCTGGCGGTCGCGCTGCTCGACTCGATGCCGGCGGCGGTGCGGCTCGACGACAGCGGGGCCAGCGCAGCCTCGCGCGACGGCATCACCACCGGTCGGGCGCACCCCGGGGCAACCTACCACTGGTTTTTTCCGGCCGGCACGCTGGCGCAGCTGTCGGGGCGGATCAACGACGACCTGCGGATCCGGCTGGGTTCCGCGACCGAGGCGTGGGTGCCGCTGGCCGAAGCTCTGGCCCAGCCGGCGGCCGTGGTGGCGGCCCGAGCGCGGGTCGATGCCGTGACGGTCACCTCGTTGCCGGACCGGGTCTCGATCCGGATCCCGATCGACTATCGGGTGCCCTACCGGATCGAGGAGGAGTCGCGACGACTCACGCTTCGGCTCTACGGAGCAAGCGGCAATCCGGCTTGGATCCGCCACGGACCGGGTGACACGCTCGTCACGGCGACCGACTGGCGCCAGGTGGGCAGCGAGGTGGAGCTGAGCTTCCAGCTCGACGCGCCGCTGATCGGGTACCGGGCGCGCTGGGATCGCAACGATTTGCTGCTGGAGATTCGGCGCCCGCGGGCGGTCAACCGGGCGCGACCGCTGGCCGGGCGGCTGATCGTGGTCGACCCGGGCCACCCGCCGGGTGGCAGCACTGGCCCGAGCGGCCTTCGTGAGGCGGAGGCGACCCTTGCCGTGGCGCTGCTGTTGGAGCCGATGCTGACCGACGCCGGGGCTCGCGTGATCATGACTCGTCGAGGCGCCGGCGCGGTCGGGCTGATCGACCGGGTCCGTCTCGCCGACAGCGTCGATGCCGACCTGATGCTCTCGATCCATGGCAACGCCCTGCCCGACGGTGTGCCTCCCGAGCCCAATCACGGCTCGAGCGTGTTCTACTTCCACCCGCGGAGCGCCGACCTGGCCCGACGGATTCAGGCTCGCCTGGTCGAGGAGTTGGGAACTCGTGATCTCGGCATTGCCCGCGGCGACCTGGCCGTGGTGCGCCCGACCTGGATGCCCGCCGTGCTGGCGGAAGGGTTGTTCATGATGTGGCCGGAGCACGAGGCCTGGCTCCGTTCGGAGGAGGGCCGACGCCGCTACGCCCGGGCGCTCAAGGCCGGGCTCGAGGACTACTTCCGTCATCGCTCCGCCGATTGATTCGGATGTGCTGGTTTCGGTCGGTCGGTCGTCTCCCTTTTGTTATGGGCAACTCCCCGTTTACTCGTCTGATCGGCGTCGGATTCCGATGGCGGTCCATCGTGCCGCTTTCGTGTCTGTGGCTGGCGGTGGCGACGGTTCCGGCCGTTTCGCAGTCGGCCCGTGATCGCGACCTGCTGGCTTTCCAGGACTCGCTGGCGGCCGCCTCTGGCAACGAGGCGTTGCGCGCGCTCGAGAAGCCCCTGATCGCCGCCGCTCGGCGGAATCGCTCGAATCCTGCAGTGCATGTCCGGCTCGGCATGATTGCGCTCCGGCTCGGTGAATCCTCCGGGGCCGTGTCCGAGTTCAAGTGGGCGACGCAGTTGGCGCCGCAGTGGGGTGCGGCCTGGTTCGGATTGGGGCAGGCTGAACTGGCGCTGGGTGAAGGCGCCGACACCACCCGGGTCGGTCGGCGGGCCTTCTTGTCGCGCGATTCCTGGGACCGCGCCATCGTGGCGTTCAGTCGGGCGTTGCTGGCGGATACCAGCGTGGCCGGCGCGATGGAAGGCATTGCCCGGGATCGGCTCCAGCGCGATCAGCGCCCCTCGGCGCTGGTGGTGCGCGACGGGTTTCGGCGTGCCGTGCAGCAGCGGACTCGCAACGCGGAGAGCATGCTCGGGCTGGGACGGGTCGAAGCGCTGCTGGGCGACACGACCGCGGCGCTGACCGTGTTTGCCGAGGCTGCGGAGGTACCGGGTGGCCGGGCTCGAGGTCTGCTGGAGGGTGTTCGCCTTCGTCTGACGCGGGCGGAGCCGGAGGCGCTGCGGACCTACTATGAAGTCGCGGCGGTCGACGACGCTGCCCTGGTGGCGCAACTGCGTCAGGACATCGCCTGGATTGCGACGGCGGACGAGCTGGCGCGGTATGACGCCGTGTCTGGCGCCGAGCGCGCGGCTTTTCTCGAAGGCTTTTGGACTCATCGGGATCGCGAAGATCTGCGCCCCACCGGACAGCGTTTGCCGGAACACTATCGGCGGCTGGCGCAGGCGCTGCGTGATTATCGGAATCCCTTCGATCAGCGGGTCAGTGTCTTCGTGCGGCATGGGGCCCCCGACAGTCGGGCGACGCTCCGGGTGGCTGGAGTGACGCCCAACGAGTCTTGGCGCTATCGGCGTCCGGAGGGCGACCTCTTCGTGCACTTCACCGCGGGCGCCGACACCACCAATTATCGGATCGTCGAGAGCGTCTTCGATGTCGCGGGCGGGCTGCCGGCCGGATCGCCGGCTGGTGACGAGGCCGGCGACCGTGACTCGGCGCTGGCCGATCAGCTGCTTCGCTCGCGGGCGCAGCTCGCTCCGTTCTATCAGGCGGCGGTGGACGGGCGGCGGGATCAGCTCGAGGTCTTCAAGCGCCAGGAACGGGATCTTGGCACGGCGGGCCGGAACCTCGCCCTGACGACGGATCGTTACCCCCTCCGCTTCGAGGGTGACCTGCCTGCGCGCGTCCAGATTGCGGCGCTGACCGGGCGGGCCGATGCCGGGGAGATCGACGCGCTCTTCCTGATCCAGGCGTTTGTGCTCGACTCCGTCGCCGCCGGGGATCAGCCGGTACCGGTCCGGGTTCGCATGGTGGCATGGGACGATCGCAACCTGGCTGTCCGGGCGCTCGATACGACGCTGTCGCTGGTGCGCGAGCCGGGGCCGAGCGGGCAGGTGCTGCGAGGTCAGGCCGGGTTGTCGCTGCCCGCGGGGTTCTACAATGCGCGGATGGCAATCGAGTCGGGCAACCGCGGTGCCATCGTCAGTCGCGAGGGGTTGGCGGTCGGCAGTCTGGGGGCGGCAACGCTCTCGGAACTGGCGCTGGGCCGGGCTGGCGCGAGTGCCGTCTGGTCGCTTGCGGGCGCCGCCGGCCCGGTGGTCGCGGAGCCGGATCCGGTCTTCGATCGCGGCGCCGTGCTCGAGCTGTCGGCCGATCTGATCGGCTTTGCCTCGGAGGGCGCGCGGGCGCGCGCGATGGTTCGCCCGATCCGGCAGGATGGCAAGACCGAGCGCTGGCGAAATTGGCCCCATGCCGGGGATTGGCAGCCGGTTGCCGGGCGGGAATCAGTCGGGTCGCGTGCCCGACTGATGCTGCCCCTGCGCGGGCTGCGCGCCGGTCGCTATGAAGTCGAGTTGCTGGTGGAGCAGGGAGAGACGAGCGCTCGGCGCCGGGCCGCATTTGCGGTCGTCGAGGCGGCCCGGTAGCCCTGCCAGATTTGTGATGTTGATACCCTTAGTTCCCATCTCGCTTACGGTTGCGCCCCGGTTGTGTTGAACGGACTATCCGCCTAGCTTGTCCCTCCCATCACCGATCAACAATTCGTAACTCTGAGGAAACGCCCATGGGTTCTGCCTCGCCACGGGTCCCGCTGCAACTGTCGCCTAATGCGATCACTGTTCTCGAGAAACGCTACCTGGTTCGAGACGAGTCTGGGGTACCTTGTGAGCAGGCTGAAGACCTGTTCTGGCGAGTCGCCACAACCATTGCGGGCGCCGATCGCGGTTATGGTGCGTCCGATGGTGCCGTCGAGGCGCTGGCAGAGGCGTTTTATGAGCTGATGGCCAAACGGCTGTTCATGCCGAATTCGCCCACGCTCATGAATGCCGGCCGGCCGCTCGGTCAGCTGTCCGCTTGCTTCGTACTGCCGGTCGAAGATGCGCTCTCCAACGGCAAGAGTGGCATCTACGACACGCTGACCGCCATGGCGCTGGTGCATCAGTCGGGCGGTGGCACCGGCTTCAGCTTCTCCAAGCTGCGTCCCAAGAACGACATCGTGCGCTCGACCATGGGTGTGGCCTCCGGACCCGTCTCCTTCATGACGTTGTTCGATGCCTCGACCGACGTCGTGAAGCAGGGCGGCACTCGGCGCGGCGCCAACATGGGCATCCTCCGGGTCGATCATCCAGACGTGATGGACTTCGTCACCTGCAAGGACGACACGACCAAGATTACCAACTTCAATATCTCGGTCGCGGTCACCGACGCCTTCATGGCGGCGCTGGAAAAGGGCGAGTCGTACGATCTGCTCCATCCCAAGACTCGCGCGGTGGTCGGTCGGCTCGATGCGCGGACCGTCTGGGATCGGATCATTCACGGCGCCTGGAAGACGGGCGAGCCCGGCGTGTTCTTCATCGATCGGGCCAACCATTACAACCCGGTTCCGCACCTGGGCGCCTACGAGGCGACCAATCCGTGCGGTGAGCAGCCGCTGCTGCCGTATGACGTCTGCAATCTCGGCTCGATCAACCTCGGCGAGTTCGTGGTCGACAACGATCTCGACTGGGCTCAGCTCCGTCGGGTGGTGCATCTCTGCACCCACTTCCTCGAGAACGTGATCGACGCGAATCACTACCCGCTGCCCGAGATTACCGAGCTGGCGCAGAAGATCCGACGGATCGGTCTCGGCGTGATGGGTCTGGCCGATGTCTTCGTACGGCTCGGGATTCCCTACGACTCGGCCGACGCGGTGGAGCTTGGTCGTAAGGTGCAGCGTTTCATCGACAATGAGGCCAAGATCGAGTCCGAGCGATTGGCCGGTCAGCGGGGCGCGTTTGCCGAGTGGGAGCGCAGCATCTGGGGCCCCGATGCCACGGCGGCGCGCGATGCCAGCGGCAAGCGGATTCGGCCGATGCGCCGGCTGCGCAACTGCAACGTCACCACGGTGGCGCCCACGGGTACGATCTCGATCATTGCCGGCTGCAGCTCCGGGATCGAGCCGCTCTTTGCGGTGGCCTTCATGCGCAATCAGGCCGGCGTGCTGATGCCCGACGTCAATGAAGACTTCGTGGCCATTGCCCGGCGCGAGGGATGGTACTCCGAGGACCTGATCAAGCGCGTCGCGGAAACGGGCCATGCACGGCATCCGGAAGTGCCGGAAAAGTGGCAGCGGGTCTTCATCACCGCCAACGATATTTCCGCCGAGTGGCATGTGCGGATGCAGGCGGCCTTCCAGGAGGCCAATGACAGCGCCATCTCGAAGACCGTGAATTTTGCCAACACGGCTACCGAGGAGGACGTGGCGCAGATCTATCGGATGGCCTTCGAGCTCGGCTGCAAGGGTGTCACGGTGTACCGCGACGGCAGCCGCGACATGCAGGTGCTCTCGGCCGGGTCGACCGCCAAGAAGGTGCAGGAAGAGGCGACCAAGAGCGGCAAAGCGGCGGCGCGCCAGGACTTGGCCGACGTGCTGGTCACGGCGGAGCAGCCGGCGGCGACGGCGGTGGTCAATCTCGGCGCCAAGGTGCGCGAAGAGGGCGCCGACCTGCTGGGCGAGATTGCCGAGGTTCGTTCCGAAAACGAGCGGCTGCGCCGTTTGGTGCACGAACTCGAGTCGGAAAACCTGCAGCGGCGCCAGAAGCGCTCTCGACCCGAGTTGCTCAAGGGCTCGGTGCGCCGAATCGAAACACCACTTGGTACGCTTTACGTGACCATCACTGAAGACGACAAGGGCCAGCCCTTCGAAGTCTTCATGAGCCTGGGCAAGGCCGGCGGTGCGTTGATGGCGGATGTCGAAGCCCTTGGTCGCCTCATCTCGCTCGGACTCCGGTCTGGAATTCCGATCAAGGAACTGCACCGCCAGCTGCGCGGTATCAGCTCCGACCGCACCATGGGCCTTGGGGCCAACAAGGTCATGTCGGTGCCGGATGCGGTCGGGATTGCGCTCGAACGCTGGATGGCCGAGAAGCAGGGGATTCAGCAGGATCTGCTCGCCGGCACGTCGGCTGCGGCTCCGGTGGAGTCGACGCCCGTTATGGTGGTCCTCGGCAACGAGCAGATGACACTGGGCGGCATGTCGGAAACGCTGGCGGGCTCGTGCCCGGACTGCAGCTCGCAGCTCGAGTACGCCGAGGGGTGCGCCAAGTGCCACGTTTGCGGCTTCAGCGAGTGCGGCTAACGGGAGATTAGATGCGGGGGCGGCGCCGCTGCCGTCCAATTCGGTTGGAAGCTGTCCCTACATCGAGCCGCCTCAGACCTAACATCTGAGGCGGCTTTCGTTCGCAGGCAAGTTCCGATGCTGGAGGTAGCGATGAGGGCGTTGACGACACTTGGTGTGCTACTCTGTGTGTGGGGTGGGCGCGGCGCGGCAGCGCAGCTTGTCAGTCCGGCAACATCAGGCGCGATGCAGGGCGCCATCCAGGCGGCGGACCGCGAAGCGACCGTGTGGTTTGGCCTGCTTCGAGACGACCGAGCCCGCGATGCCTGGAACCGCACGGCGCCCCACTTCAGGCAGCGAATCAACCGCGAAACCTTCGAACGGACCTGGTCCCTCCATACTGGTCGGCTGCAGCCGGTCGTGGCGCGGCGCGTCACGGCCATCCGTTACGTCGTTGCAGCCCCGCCTGATCGGCCGGAGCTGGTCGTTTTCGACACTCGAGTCGAGTTCCGAGGCGGCACGTTTGGGGGCGAGACAGTTACCCTGGCCTTGGGGGACGGGGTCTGGCGGGTCTGGGAGTACGCCGTCGCACCCGGAAGTAACCCGCGCGACCGGTAAGAATTGCTGGTCGCTGGGACCGATTCCTTGGGCACGTCTTTGCTATGTCATTGTTTTTAAATAACTTAGAATTGAACCTCCCGGGTTGGCTTGGTTTCTGCCGTTGGGTCGACCGATGGCGACTATTGCCGCAGTCGAAACCGACCCGAGCCGTGCGCCGCCTCGGCGAGACTTGCCGCCCGTCCAGGACGAGCGGAGCTCGGCCGTCGTTCGTTTCCTGACCTCGTTCGGTCGGGCCCTGCAGAAGCGACGAGTCTATCCCGCTGGTCACCCGATGCGGCAGACGGCTCAAGCAGCCGCCCTCGATGCCCTGCAGCCGGTCTGGCAGGGGCGCCATTCACTGCAGGTCGGGGTCACCCGAACCCAGCTTCTCTTCGACGAGATCGCGACCGACCCCGCCCACTTTGCCCTGCGGGACCTCGCGGCCCGCCTCCACCGTCGCCGCGTGGGCAATCTGGTGCTCCGACCGGGTGCTACGGCCGCAGAATTCGAAACCCTGCTCGAACGGATCGACGGCGACGACACCGAGCCGATTGCCGCCTGGCGCTCGGATCATGCGGAGCTGGCACCGCTGGCGTTCGATGCCCTGGTGCTCGACGAGCAGGGTACCGGCGACCGCGAGATCGACGCCCTCTGGCGCGACCTGGTGACGGTGGTGTCCGGGAACGATGCGACCCGGTCGCTCGACACGGTGCTGGCGCGGCGCCTCCACGCGCCCGAGGTGGCGGCCGCCGTCCGCGAGGCGATGGAACGGCTGGGTCGCCTGGCCGCCGACCCGGGCGCGCCCGGGCGCGAGGCCGCGGAACTGCAACTGCAGGAACTGCTGGCGGCAGTGCCCTCACAGGAGCTGGCTCGTGTGCTGGGCATCGACCCGAGTCGCGCGCAGGCAGGTGAAGCGATTGCGCAGGTCATCGATTGGCTCCCGGCGCTGGCGCTGGTCGAGTTGATCGAGCAGGCGGCCGCCGCGCGCGATCAGCCGATCTCGTCGCTCTTGCTCCGGATGCTGCGGAAGATGGCGCATCACCCGTCCGCCGGGCCCACGGCCCGGCGGCGCGGCGAGCAGGATGCGCGCGAGATCGTGCGCAGCTTGTTGGAGGGGTGGACGCTCGAGGACCCCAGCTCGGCGAGTCACAGTCGGGTGCTCGAGGCGCTGTCGCGCTACGATCTGATCGGGGCCGCCGAGGACGGCGCGTCGTCCGACGACGCGCTTCGGATCGTCCAGATGGCGGTGGAGACCGAGACCTTCGGCGATGCGGCTGCCGACGGCGTCATCCAGGCAGCGACGACCGGTTCGCTCGACCCGGTCATCGGCCTGGCGGATGCGGCGCCTGGCGCCCTCGCGGCGCGGCTGTGGGAGACCCTGGCGAGTGCCGAAGCCTTGCCTCGCCTGCTGGCCCTGCCGGATCACGAGAGCGACGGTATCCGCCGGGTCCTGAGCCACGCCTCGTCTGCCGCGCTGGCCGGGATCGTCGACCGGATCGCGACCTTCTCGCCGGCGGTCCGCCGCCTGGTCAGCGACCGGATGCTGGCCGTCGGCGGTGACCTGGGACGCGACATTGTCCGCCGGCTCGCGTCGTCCACGGACGCCGAGCGGCGGCAACTCCTGGCGGCATTGCTGGAACTACCGGAACTGCCGCAGGGTCTCTCGGTGCGCAGCTTGACCGAAGCGGCCGATCCGGCGCTTCGCCTCGATGCGTACCGCCTGATCTTCCGGCTGCCGAGCGAGCGAGACGACGGAATCCATGCGGCCCTGGCCGACCTGGACGAACGGATCGTGGCCGCTGCCGTTGAGGCCGGCCAGGAGCGCTTTCCGCGCGCCTCGCTGACGCGCCTCTTCGTCTTGCTCAACAGTACTACGCGCAGCGAGGAACTGCGCGCCTCGGCGGTAGCCATTCTGGCGCAGTTCGATGTTGCGCCGGTGCGCGAATGGTTGCTGAGTAGCGTGGCGTCCCGGCGCGGCTGGTTTCGGCTGCTCCGCCTGGCACCCAAAACCCCGGTGGTCGTGGCGCAGGTACAGGTCCTGGCCCGCCTCGGAGGCGCCGACCCCGCGGTGGCCCGCGTGCTCCGTCTGGCGCGTCGTTCGGGCGACCCCGAGCTGATTGCCGCAGCGGAAAGCGGCACGTCGCCATGAGTGCGGAGTCGGGCTTCCTCGTTTCGCTCGGGCAGGCGCTGGCGTCCATGGCCCTCTATCAGGACGGCCATCCCGCTCGGGTTCGGGCCCTCGACAAATCGTTCGACCGTTTGCTCGAGGTTGCCCGCCACCACTCCTGCGTGGAGTACTCGTTTCTGGGCAGCGAGACGCTGGTCGGGAACCGGGTCCTGGATGAATTGTCTCGATGGGACTGGGCTGCCAAGCTCGCGGAGGCGCGGATCGAGCGGATCGAAATCGACTCGGACGTGACCCGAGAAGCCTTCGTCGGCTTCGTCGAAGAGCTGTTCGACCAGATGTCCGGGCGCTGCGTCGACACTGCCCTGATGCGCCAGGTGGTTCGCTCACCGATTCGTTTCGGTCGGCTCAAGGTACGCGACAGTGGCGATAGCTCTGCAGCACAGGCGAAAGCTGCTCAGGCGGCCGATGCCGTCGTGGTCAACCTGGCCGAAGAAGTTGCCGCAACGAGCTGGATCCACGAGGCCGTTGGACGCACCGGCGTCGTTCCGATGGCGGAAGTCGAAAGTGTGGTCTGCTCGCTGGCGGCCACCATGCACCAGGAAGACCGGATGCTGATGCCGCTCCTCACCCTCAAGGAGTACGATCAGTACACCACGACCCATGCCTGCAATGTGTCGGTGCTGTCGATGGGACTGGCCGAACGGCTCGGGCTGGGTCCGTCCGAGGTCCGGGCCGTCGGCATTGCCGGGCTGCTGCATGACATCGGCAAAGTGGCGATTCCTCATGATCTGCTGGTCAAGCCCGGTCGCTACACCGAGGCGGAGCGGGCCATCATCCAGAGCCACCCGGTCGAAGGCGCCAAGCTGATCCTCAAGAAGGAGCGCGGCATCGGGCTCGCCGCCGTGGTGGCCTATGAGCACCACATCTATCTCAACGGCGAGGGATACCCGGAGCTGCGGTTTCCTCGAGCGGCCCATTATGCCAGCCGCATCGTCCACGTCTGCGACATTTATGATGCGCTCTGTACCGAGCGCCCCTACCGGCAGGCATGGGAACCCGCCGAGGCCCTTGCGTACCTGCAGGAGCAGTCCGGGCGCGAGCTCGATCCGGATATGGTGACGGCCTTCAGCGACATGATCCTCGAGGCCCTGGTGCAGCGCGTCGTGGTCGATGCGGGGCAACCCCCGGTCGTGCCGGATTCGCGTTCCGTGCCCCTTGTGTAATGGGCCCGACGGGGCGAGCGTAGTATCCGCTGCAGGAGGTGCTGCCTTACCCCTTCGACCTGATGGAGTGGACCAACGATGGCTGATGAGCAGTTGACCCCGATCGCCCCTGGACGCGTGGCGCAGGAACTCAAAGCGTTGTCGGACGGCCGCCAGTCGGGTAAGTACGATAAGGACGAGTACGAACACCGGTTCTCACGCATGATCGGTGAGTTGCGCGATCGCCGGATTTCCGGGACCCGGGCCGAGATTATGGCGGCGCTGACGCCGCTCCAGGTCGATGGAACCGTGTCGGCGCAGGATTGGGACCGCCTGATCAAGCAGCTCGGTCTCGGCTGACCCCGTCGATCATCGGCGTTTTCAAGAGGCGGGCCCAATGAGGCCTGCCTCTTGGCGTTTGGGGACCCGGTTATTCTTCAGGGATGGCCATGAACCCCCGTCGTCAGACTCCGACTGTTGCGATCGGCTCCGTCCTGGTCGGGTCGTGCCATCCGGTCGTCGTGCAGTCGATGACCAATACCGATACGGCGGATGTCGAAGGCACGGCTCGACAGGTTGCGGCGCTGGCCCGGGCTGGCAGTGAAATCGTCCGGGTCACCGTCAACACCGATGAAGCCGCTGCGGGGGTGCCGGCCATCGTCGAGGCGCTGGATCGTCGCGGACTGGCCGTTCCGATCGTGGGCGACTTTCACTACAACGGCCACCTGCTGTTGACTCGGCATCCCGAGTGTGCGCGTGCGCTGGCGAAGTACCGCATCAATCCGGGTAACGTCGGCGGCAAGCGGCACGACGAGCACTTCCGGGCCATCATCGAAGTCGCGCTCGCGAATGACAAGCCGGTGCGGATCGGGGTCAACTGGGGTTCGCTCGATCAGGCGCTGCTGACGCGCATGATGGACGAGAACGCCTCGCGTGCGGAGCCGCTCGATGCGCGTGAGGTCATGCTCGAGGCAATGGTCGAGAGTGCCGTCGGCTCGGCGCGGCAGGCCGAGGCGATCGGAATGTCGCACGATCGGATCGTGCTGTCGGCCAAGGTCTCGGGCGTCCAGGACCTGGTGGCCGTCTATCGCAAACTGGCGGCGCGGGGTGACTATCCGCTTCACCTTGGCCTGACCGAAGCCGGGCTGGGCATGAAGGGCATCGTGTCGAGCACGGCGGGGCTTGCCGTGCTGTTGCAGGAAGGCATCGGCGACACCATCCGCGTTTCGCTGACCCCATCGCCGGGTGGCGATCGTGCGGAGGAAGTGCGGGTGGCGCAGCAGATCCTGCAGTCGCTCGAGTTGCGCAGCTTTCAGCCTCAGGTCACCAGCTGCCCGGGGTGCGGGCGGACGACCAGCACCTTCTTCCAGGCCATGGCAGAAGAGATCCAGGGCTACCTGCGCGACCGGATGCCCGACTGGCGCGGGGTGCATCCCGGTGTGGAGACCATGAAGGTCGCGGTGATGGGCTGCGTCGTGAACGGGCCGGGTGAATCGAAGCATGCCAACCTGGGCATCTCGCTTCCCGGTACCTTCGAAGAGCCCAAGGCTCCGGTCTATGTCGATGGGCGCTTGCTGACCACGCTCAAAGGCGACCGGATCGTGGCGGAGTTTCTCGAGATTCTCGATCAGTATGTCGCAACCCGCTATCCGGCGGTTGCCCCGGTGGAGTCCTGACCTATCGACGGCTCGATTTTCGAACGCCCGCTGGCAGCGCTGCCGCTCTTGTTCGGGGCGGGGCTCGTGACCAGCCTGACCCCCTGCGTCTATCCCATGATTCCCATTACGGCGGGGGTGCTGGGTGGGGCGGGGGCGGTCGGTCGTTCACGCGGGCGGACGGTGCTGCTCAGCCTCGTCTACGCCATCGGGCTGGCCTCGGTCTACGCCACGCTCGGCGTGGTCGCGGCGGTCACGGGCAGCCTGTTCGGGAGCATCAGTTCGAATCCCTGGGCCTACTTCGTGATGGGCAACCTGCTGCTGCTGGCGGGGCTTGCCATGCTGGATGCCATTCCGATCCTGGTGCCCGAGCGGGTGCTGTCGTGGGCCGGCCGGTTCGGCTCGCGCTCGCTGGGCTCGGTCTTTCTGATGGGGGCGACCTCGGGGCTGGTGGCCGCGCCCTGCGGAGCGCCGGCCTTTGCGGCCGTGCTGACCTTCGTCGGGGCGACCCAGAGCGCCGGGCTCGGCTTCGTCTACCTCTTTGTCTTCAGCCTCGGCATGACGGCGCTGCTGGTGGCGATCGGGATCTTTTCCGGGACGCTTGCCGCGCTGCCGAAGCCGGGGCGTTGGACCGTGTGGGTCAAGCGGGGCGCCGGCATCCTGATGCTGGCCATGGCGCAGTACTATTTCGTGAAGATGGGGACAGTATGGTTCTGATGCGATGGGTTCGGTCCGCGGCATTCGCGGTGCTGGTCGGCGCGGGCGCGGGGATCTCTCCGCTTGCTGCGCAATTCGATTCGGGGCTTCCGGTCGGCAGCAAGGCGCCGGTGCTCGTCATCAATGACCTCGACGGCAAGCCGGTCGACCTCGGCGCCTGGCTGGGGAAGACGCCGGTGCTGATCGAGTTCTGGGCCACCTGGTGCTCGTCCTGCAAGGCGCTCTTGCCGGAGCTGGCTCGGGTCCGCAAGACCTTCGGCGACAAGGTCACGCTGATCGGTATCAATGTGACGGTCAATGAGTCGCGAGAGCGGGTCCGCCGCTACCTCCAGGCCGTCGACCCGGGGTTTCTCGTCCTGTATGACGAAACAGGGGCGAGCACCCGGGCCTATGACGTGCCGGGAACCTCGCACGTCGTCGTCGTCGATGCGAGCGGCACGGTCGTGTACACGGGAACCGGTGGGGACCAGGATCTGGTTGCCGCGGTCCGAAAGGCGGTCCGATGATCCGGAACTGGGTGGTTGCGGGTGCGCTGGCGTTGGCGTGGGTTGTCAGTCTCGAGGGTCAGGAGCAGCGTCCCCGGCTTGGGGTGATGGGCAGTCCGCGGGAGGGGCGTCCCGCGCCTGCTGTGGTCGCTCCGTATCTGACGCCGTCGGGCCCGGGTCCTGCCGACCAGCCGTTTCGGCTGGCAGCCGAGCTCGGTCGGGTGGTCATACTCGTTATCGCCGGTGGGGTGGATTCCGCGTCGGGGCCGGCATGGCGTCAGGTCGAAGACGGGCTGACCGACCTCATGTCCCCCCGGGTCATCCTGGTCGGTGCGGTTCGGGGCAGCTCAACCGATGTGGCCGAGCTGGCTCGGGGCCTTCGAGCGGTCGAGCTGGAGCCGGGCGGGCCGCTGCCAACCAAACTCCTGGCCGACGCCGACGGAGGGATCCACCGAGCCTATGGAATGGGGACCAGGGATCGGGGATGGACCACCTTTGTGATTGCGGACGACGGACGGATCGCCGCCATCGTGCGAGGAGAGCCGACACGGGCGGCCTGGCGGGCGGGGGTCGAGGCGGGGGTCCGCAAGGGTCGTACGGCGCCCTGATCGATCCTTGTCGGTATTTGTTCGGGTCGAGGCAGCCATGGACTCGTGCAGTTCGACGCCTTGAGGACCGGTCGAGAACCGCTCCGTTTCGGGGTTGGTTCTCGCAACCGTGCAAGATTCAGTAACTTGCGACGCCCGTTCGAGTTCCGGCACGGGCGTTGCTGCCGTTAGGGACCTGAGTGACCAAGAAGTGAGCGCTCGGGGGCGGAAGGTGTAAGAAATTGCGCCTTGGGGCCGAACGGACGGGCAATCGATCGCCAAGATGCGACGCTGGTTGGGGTTAGGATATTGACCCCCTCCGAGCCGAGGGTTATCTTAGCGTGTTGTATTCGGTCCGGCAGTCCCTGCTCGTCAGTCTGAGGTCTTTGCGTGAGCCGTGGTGGGTTGGTACCGCCGTGTGTTCATGCGTTCGGGCTGTGGGGTGGGAGTAGGAGGGCGATAGCGGGAGATCGGGCGACTTTCGGTCAGCGTTTTGTGCGCTGGCTCACAGCGCGCGATCTGCGGTATCGCTATCATGAGTCTGATACAGGATAATCAGACTGAAGCTGTGTTCGGCTGTAGGACAAGCAGGCGGGATGTTCGGCTCGCGGCCCAGCCGCGTTCCGAGACTCGCACTCCGGAGTTGGATCAGTCCGGGTGCGGGGTACGATCGAGGCTGGCGTAAGCCGAGGTCACAGCAGGGAACACGCAGGACAAGAAGCTGCCGGACAGGTAGTGATGTTGAAGTCGAGTTCAAGATCAGTTGATAGCGCAGGTCCAAACGTTCATAGGGGGAGTTAATGAACAAGTTCTACCGTTCCATGCTGTTCTCCGGCGCATTGGCCGCGGGACTGGCTGCATGCGGTGATGACGTCACTGTCATCGATCCGCCGCCGCCGCCGCCGCCGCCGCCGGCAGTGGTTCGGTCGGTCACGGTTGCACCGGATGGTATCTCGGTCAACCCGGGCCAGACCGTGCAGATGACGGCGGCCGTTTCGGCCGACGCCGGTGTCACGGCGACCGTCACCTGGCAGGTGAGCGAAGCTGGCCGGGCCACGATCAGCGCGGCCGGTTTGCTTACGGTGCTCGCGAATGCGACCAGCGGCCCGGTTGTCGTCCGTGCGACGGCGACGGGTGGTGGCGCCTCGGTGCAGGGGCAGGCAACCCTCACGGTTGTCGGCACCTCGGTCACGGCAGTTACGGTGACCCCGCCGACCGCTACGCTCAACGCTGGCACCACGGTTTCGCCGCCGCAGAGCACCCAGGCGGTTGCGTCTGTCACCGGGACCAACAACCCGGCCCAGACCGTGACCTGGACCTCGCTTGACCCGACCATCGCCACGGTCAACGCCGACGGCGTGATCACGGCGAACAACACGGCCAAGCCGGGCAACGTCGTCATCCGCGCCTGCTCGACGGTTGATACGTCGAAGTGCGGCACGCTGGCGCTCGTCGTCGTCGTTCCGGATCCGGCCTCGGTGCAGATCCAGTCGGTCACGGCGACGGTCGGTGGCATTCCGAACGTGCCGGTCGTCCTGACCAACGTCTTCGGTCAGATCGAAATCGCGCTCAACGTCGAGCCCGGTGCCCGGCAGATCACCCGCGTCGACGCCCTCATCGGCGGCCGCGTGGTGGCGACCCAGAACTTCACGTCCGCAGCGCCGCTGGTGCTGGCCGAGGCCGCTCCGACGGTCGTCGTCCTGAGCACCAACACGCAGCAGGCGCGTAAAGCTGGTGGCAGCACGGGCGCGCTGGTCCCGGTGATCTTCAACGGCAACTCGGAGATCACGGCCAACCTGTACGTCTCCGGTTCCAGCACGCCGATCGCGTCCAACGCGGTGCCGGTCGTGATGAACAACCCGGACCTCCTGGTCCGCCGGTCGTATGCTGAGACCGAGCGTCCGGCGAGCTTGGCCCCGACCGCTGGCAACCCCAGCGCGGTGTCGCTCATCGACGGCAACACGTACTACAAGGGCACCCAGGACGTCGACGGCTTCGACTACCTTGCCTTCGGCACGGTGGCTCCGGCGTCGGTGTCGCTGAGCGGCAACCTCTGCGGTGGCTCGAGCAACCTGGTTGATGCGGGTGCGACGGCGGCGGGCGGCATTGCGCTGACCGGCACCTTCGCCTGCGCCGGCGTTGAGGGTGGCAACACCATCAACGGCGTGTCCGGCGTGGCGTACCCGGCGGGCGCGGTTGGCCCGGACGGTACGGCGCTGGTTGCTGCGGCTGGCATCTCGACCACGGCCACGGCGTTCACCCTTGCGGGTGAGCAGCGCTGGAACGTGGTTCCGCCGACCGTTGGCCCGAACCCGGGTCCGGTCTGGGTTGATAACAAGGGTCCGACGGTTGCCATCGATCAGGTCGCGTTCAACGACAGCTTCGACCAGCCCTGGATCAACGCGGCCTACGCCTTCGCGCAGGACCTCCTGGCCGATGACGGCACCTTGATCGGTGGCGACTCGGTCGGCGTTGGTATCGATTACTCGGTCTGGCCGCGTGCCCGTGAGTTCAACGGCACCTGCGGTGCGACCAACCTCGACCCGCAGACGGGTGATGTCTTCCCGGAGACGACGGTCAGCGACGGGTCGATTCCGACCCCGAACGGTGGTCGCCGTATCTGCACCTACGCTGAGGACCTCCTCGGCAATGCTGGCACGTCCGGCGCGTCGAACTACTTCGGCGTCGACAAGGTTGCTCCGTCGATCCGGTTCCTCGGCTCGACTGCGGCGACCCCGCCCACGGCTGGTACCCCGGCCGCGGTTGGTGATTCGGCTGCTAACACCACGATCTACTCCATCGCCAACCCGACCCCGGCCGAGTTCTTCGGTGTCGAAGCGCTGGATGGCCGGTCTGGCTTCCATCAGGGTGCGCCGCTGTCGAACTACCCGGCGTCGTACGTCCTGAACCGGTTCCGTGGCGGCACGCCGCAGACGGTCAACGCGACGTTCGCGGCTGGTGCGTTCGGCTTGCCGACGCTCCTCAGCGACACGTACGTCCGTGGTCTCGAGCTTCCGATCCAGGGCACTGCTGCTCCGGCCTCCGGCCTGGGTGGCGTGGGCTACTACTTCTGGAGCGGCAAGGTCACTGACCGCGCCGGTAACGAGAGCACCACCCTCAGCGCGAACTTTGCGTCTGACGATCTGCTCCCGCCGAACATCACCGGCTTGGGCTTCGCCAGTGCCTTCTACACTCCGGGCACCATGGCGCCGTTCGGGTTCTCGGCCAACGACGACCTCGAGATCATCGATGCGACGCTGGCTGTGACCATGGCGATTCCGTCGGGCGCTGGTACGGCTCTGCGGTATCCGTACGGCTCGCTCACGCCGCTCGGCGTGCGGTGGGACGATCAAATCACTAACGTGATCAACGGCGTCAACTCGTCGATCCCGTACTTCCTGTTCCGGGTTGACGAGGCATGCTCCGCGGCGGCGACGCCGTACGCTGCCTGCGTGGACCCGGCTACTATCGGTGTCACGCCGCCGGTGCCGTACATCACCACGTCGATCTTGGGTGACGTGGCGAACGGGACCAGCGTTCTGGCCGATACGACGCAGTATGGTCTGGGTGCTACCAAGCTCCCGACCGCTGTCTCGGCCAACGTGAACGACGTGGCCGGTCAGTCGGCCGCCGCGCCGATCTCGGCTCCGATGCTGGCCACGCAGTTCAACCCGCAGGCTGGTCTCACGACCACCACGTGGGCAACTGCCGACCTGCTCGCCTGGAGTGCCAGTGTGGTCACCACGAACGTGGTTGCGGTGCACGTTGCCTCGACCTCGATCGTGGTTCCGTTCTTCGACCACGCTTCGCTCTGGCGCCTCTACGGAACCGAGTGGGTCCGTTGCGGTCAGTTCCCGGCTCCGGCGCTTACCGACAACGGTGCGCACCGGTTCTGGACCTACACCACCCCGGTTCCGACCACCGGCGCTTGCGCCGAGGCGGGCGGTGGCGTGTGGCGCGTGATGGGTACGAAGAGCGGCGCTGGTCTGTTCACGCCGAGCTTCTAATCTTCACGGTTCCATCGTGAAAACAGGGGCCCCGTCGAAAGACGGGGCCTTTTGTTTTTCGCGAGTTCGAGCGCCGTGGCGGCTATGGTTTCCGGAGCGGCGGCTCAGCCGGCCAAACGGAAGCCGGCGTCGATGAAGTGGCGGTCGTAACCGAAGGCTGCCTTGATCCCCTCGCGTTGCATCACTTCGAAGCTGACGCCGTCACAGAGCGTCAGTGGCTTGTCGCGGAGCTTGCCGAGCCAGCCGCCCGCAGCTGCTGCCATCAGCTCCGCATCGACCGGGAGGCAGCTGTAGAGCGGGTCGCCCAGGAGGGCCTCGAGCACGGCACGCGCCGTGTCGGGCCCACGCCGATAGAGCAGGAGCCCCTGCAGCTCCGCGAGCACGAGCGGGGTGACCACGAAGCGGCCGCCGCTCTGCACGAAGGTCCGGACGAACGGTACGGCGCGCCCGTGATACTGATCCTGGCGATGTGCCAGGGCCAGGAGGCCGCTCGTGTCAGCGAAGACGCGGTCGGCGGGCACGTCCGGAGCTTCCGTAGAGGTACTCGTCGTGTCGGGCGGCCATGTCCTTCGGACCCTTGGGGTCATCGACCGATCCGATCAGACGTTCCAGGGACCACCCGGGTGCCTGGTCGCCCAGCGATTCGGCCGACAGCCGACGCAAGCCGCGGCGCAGGAGTTCCGCCTTCGACAGCCCAGTGGTCGTGACCAGGGCCTCGAGCAACGAAACGTCGGGCGGATCGAGGTAGACCTGGACCGGCTCCCGGACCCTCTTGGTGTCGCGCGTGTCTGACATGACATCTCCTGTGTGTTACATGTATATCGTACATGTATTCTATTGTGATGTCAATGCATTGTCGTTGCATGCTGCACCGACCCCGTGGGTCCGGAAGGAAAAAAGCCCGACGCGGGACGCCGCGCCGGGCTTTGGACGAGCCGATCTCGGAGGAGGACCGGCTCAGGCGTTCATACTGTTCAGATTCGCGAAGAACTGATTGAAGTAGGCGGCAATGGCCGGAGGCTTGGCGTCCGGGCCCATCGACCCCTTGCTCAGGTAACCGAGCAGGGTGCCCAGACCTGCCGGGGTATTAGGGACGTAGCCCCGATCGACGGCGTCCAGGAACAGCTTGGCCTCGGTGTTCAGGGTTGCGTTGTATTTGCCGGGGTTGGTGTACTGATCATGCTTGAACTCGAGCTGCTTGAGCCAGGCGCTGTCCGAGCCGTTGACGCCGTGATTGCTTGCGACACCGGTGCCCTGGATGGTCAGGGACATCCAGTTGACGCCAATCGGCGGCAGGGCCTGGCGGGCGGGCGGAGGCTCTGGAGCCGCCGCCGGGGCGGTCGTGCCGGTCGTCTCGCGCTCGGCGGCGACCTCGTCCGCGCCGCTCTTGCCCGCCTTCGGACCATCGACCACATGACCTGCCTCGTCCGGCACGGGGGCCACCGGGATGTCGAGGGGGTCGATTACCGACTCCGGGGCGAGCTTCTCCTGCTCGGCGGCAATGACCTCTTCCAGGGTATCTCTGGCGTCGATATGAATCTCGGCTACCGGGAGGTCGTCTCCGGGCAGTTCGGCCTGCTCAGTGGCAGCAGGGACCCCAGGCGCCAGCCTGGAAACGATCGTTGGCAGCTGAACCTCAGGTGAGTGCCCGGTCCATCCAGCCGCCTCGCGCAGCGTCTCTGCAAAGGTGCCCTGGTTCTGACTTGCCGGTCGAGCAGTTCCCGAATAGGAACGATTTGCCGGCTCATTGACCGGGGTCAGCAGCGAGTGCAGCTTTCTCATCACATCCATGTCGTTGTCTCCCAACAACTTGGCGGTTCGGCGCCGAGGCAGGTCCCCGGGCGCTGGTTGGAATCCCGGCACCCTTGGGTGCAAGCGTGGGGCCGAATTCATCGGTCGGGGCGGAACTCCGGCTGCGTCCGGGGTGGAAGCTGCTGTGCCGGGCCTTCTCGGCCCCTGTACTTCACTGAATGGGAGCGTTTCGATGCGCCGTGCGTTGCTGCTGGTAGCTCTTCTGCTCGTAGCGGGATACGGGGCGCTCGCTGCCCAGGGGACCATCCGCCCCCGATTCGGGGTACCGGTACCGATGCGGGATGGCGTGACGCTGGTAGCGGATGTCTGGACTCCTGATACGGCGGGTCGTCACCCCACGATCCTGATTCGCACGCCCTACGTGCGGACGGCCCAATTCCGCCGCTACGGACTCAAAGCCTACCTCGAGCGGGGCTACGCCGTGGTGCTTCAGGACGTCCGTGGTCGAGGCGACTCTGACGGGCGGTTCCGCTTCTACTTTCCCGAGGCGGACGATGGCTACGACACGATCGAGTGGATCGCGCAGCAGCCGTGGTCCAATGGCAAGGTTGGCATGGACGGCGGCTCGTACCTGGCCACGGTGCAGTGGCTTGCTGCGCGCGAGCAACCGGCTGCGCTTGCCTGCATCATCCCGACTGCGCCGTCCGGCCGGCTCTTCGATGAGCTTCCCTATCAGGGGGGCGCCTTTCGCCTCGAATGGGCGCTCTCGTGGCTCAACGGCGTCTCGGGCCGGAGCGATCAGAACGAAACCTGGCAGCTGGGCAATCCCGGGCGTCTGGCAACGCACCGACCGCTGCTCACGATGGACGAAGCCTTCGGGCGCTCGATGCCGCTCTATCGGGAGTTCCTGAATCATTCGACGCTGGACAGCTACTGGCGCCCGCTGCACTTCACCGCTCAGGACTTTGCCCGGATCTCGATTCCGGTGCTCCATGTTACCGGCTGGTACGACGGCGATCAGCTTGGTGCGCTCTACTACTGGGATGGGATGGAGGCGCACGGGCCGGTCAGGGACAATCGTCATCTGATCATCGGTCCGTGGACCCACGGTCAGACCTACCTCGGCGGGGCTGAGCGGGTCGGCGCGTTCACCTTTCCCGAGACGTCGACGCTCCCGATCCAGCAGGTTCGGCTCGATTTCTTCGACAGCTGTCTCAAGGGGACCGAGCGGTACGTCGCGCCGCGGGTTCGCCTCTTCCTGACGGGGTCCAATCGATGGCTCGAGGCGGATCGCTATCCGCTGCCCGGGGTGGCGGCGACGCCGCTGTATCTCCACAGCGGTGGCAGGGCCAACACCGCGGCCGGCGATGGCCGACTGTCGTGGAATGCTCCAGGTGCGCAGTCGCCGGATCAGTACCGGTACGATCCGCGCAACCCGGTTCCCTCGCGCGGAATCACGACCGACCATCGTTCCGGGCAGAATCGTCAGGACGTGCTCGTCTATACCAGCGAAGTCCTCAAAGACCCGGTCGACGTGGTCGGTCGGGTGTTCGTCAAGCTGTATGCGGCAAGCGATGCGCTTGATACCGACTTTACCGCCAAGCTGCTGGATGTCTATCCTGATGGTCGCTCGATCAAGCTGGGCCCGACGGACGTTGGGGTGCAGCGGGCGCGATATCGGAACGGGTATGACCGGGAGGAGCCCCTGGAGCCGGGGCGGACGGAGTTGTACACGATCGAGCTCTTCGACGTCGGTCATACCTTTCTGCCCGGGCATCGGATCCAGGTCGAGGTGTCGAGCAGTGCGTTTCCCTACATCGATGCCAATACGAACACGGGCAATCCGGTTGCCACGGACACGACGATGCGGGTTGCCGTTCAGACCATTCACCACGATGCGGCCAGGCCGTCCCATATCCTGCTGCCCATTCTGCCGAGGCCGCGATGAGGCTCCCTGTTCGATATGGTCTTCCGGTGCTGGTTGCCATGCTCGGATACCCTGCCAGCGGGCTGGCTCAGTCGGAGGGGTTCCATCGGTTTCAGGCCATGATCGGCAGGGGAGTGGTTCGGACCACCGGTGTGGCGCAGGTGCGCTGGCTCCCGGCCGGGCTGGGGTACCTGGCGCAGGAGGTCGATTCCTCGCTCGGTCGACGGTTCTATCGAGTCGACCCAGCTAGCGGGAGGCGGGTGCCTCTGTTGGCGCCCCGCACGGAGGCTAGCCTGATCAGCGAGTATGCGCGCCTGTCAGGTCAGCAGCCCTCAGCGAAGCTGCCGTTCGAAACCTTCACCCTCGATCCGACCGGGCGGCTGCTCATGTTTCCGGTCGGGACGCGGCGGTTTCTCTTCGACATCCGAGCCGGCACGCTGCGGGAACTCCGCATGCCCGTTCGGGTCGGGCCGCTCGACGAGTCGATGGATGAGCCGGGCGTATTCTCGCCGAACTATGATGCGTATGCCTTCGTACGAGACTATGACAACCTGTTCGTTGTCGATACCAGAACTGGAGTCGAACGGCAGCTGGCGGCGGGGTCGTCGGAAAACAACCTCACGGGTTTTCTAGGGGCGGGTGCACGATTTGTCTGGTCGCCGGACGGGCAGTGGCTGGCATACCTCAGCGCCGATCCAAGGGTGCACTATCGCTATCCGATCCTGCGGGACCTCAAACATCATGCGACGGTAGACTACTTTCGCTACCCCTTCACGACTGATCCGGATCCGCCGCTTTCTCTGCACGTGATCCATCTGGCAACGGGTGTTCGTACGACGGTGGCAGAGGGAACGGCTGACCAGCCGTATCTGCGCGGCGTGGAGTGGTTCGACGATGGCAGGGAGGTGGCCTTTCGGGTGGTCGATCGCTGGGAGAGCCGACGCGAGCTGCGGGCCGCCGATCCAACCACCGGAAAGGTGCGCACACTTCTGGTCGACCAGGACTCGACCTTTCTGGATCCGATCGACAACTTCCGTCAGCTCGACGGGGGCAGGCGATTCATCTGGAGCTCCGAGCGAAGCGGGTGGCGCCACCTCTACCTGTACGATCGCGACGGGCGCCAGCTCGTCCAGCTGACGTCGGGGGAGTGGGTCACCGGATCGATCGTGGCTATCGATCACGCTCGCGGGTGGATCTACTTCGAGGGCGCAACGGATCTGGGGCTCGAACGCCACCTGTTCCGCGTCAGACTTGATGGCACGGGGCTGGTCCGCCTGACAGAGGAGTCTGGCGTTCATCAGGTATCGATGGATCCGAGTGCTGCGTTCTTCACCGACCGGTCGTCGTCGCTCGGTCGTGCGCCGACGACGATCCTGCGACGGGCAGATGGTCAACTTGTTGATACGCTCGCGACCTCGATGGCTCCTCCGCTGGGCCTTGCCGCGCCCGAGTTGCTCACCCTCGTGGCCGCGGATGGCGTCAGGCCGATGCACGGCTTGCTGTACAAGCCTGCCGATTTCGACCCGGCCAGGCGATATCCGTTGATTGTATCAGTCTATGGGGGGCCTCATACCAAGGCGGTGCGCAACAGCTACCGGACCTTCGATTTCAACGCGGCGCTGGCGCAGCTCGGATTTCTGGTGGTCGAGTTCGACGGCCGGGGCACCCTCGACCGGGGCAAGGCGTGGCAGGCGGGTGCGTACCTGAGGCTCGGGCAGGAGGATGTCGATGATCAGGCCGCCGGGGTTCGTCAGCTCCGGACCTTGCAGTACGTCGACTCGACTCGGGTTGGTGTGACTGGGATTTCGCACGGCGGCTTCATGACGATCATGCTGATGGTGCGATATCCTGAGCTGTATGGGGTCGGGGTCGCCGGCGCGCCATTGACCGATGTGCGCACGGGCCCGCGCCAGTACATCGGACGGATCATGCGAACGCCTGAGGCGAACCCGGAAGGATACGCCCAGGCGGATCTGCTGCCGCGGGCGGGGGCGCTTCGGGGCAGGCTGTTGATCCACCACGGCACCAATGATCGCAACGTGGTGCTCGGCAACACGATGCAGTTCGTGCGCAGGGCCATTGATGCCGGGCGACCGGTCGACATGATGATCTACCCGGATGGCGTGCATGTCTTGCAGGGCCGGGACGCGGTCCACGGCCTCAAGACGACTGTCGGGTACTTTCTCGAGCATCTCCGCCCGGAGGGATGGGAGTCGAACCGGCGGCAGCTCTGGCAGTAGTCGAACGTCGGGCGCGCCTATCCGACGACGTCGGCCGGCAGGCCTGGGTCCAGGGTGACTGAGCCTTCCTTCTGGAAGCCGGGCCGCCCCATGGCGGCAAAGGTCAGGCGCTTACCCAGTTCCACACCCGGCTGATCGAAGGGATTGACCCCGTACCATGCCCCTGCGAAACCGGTGGCGAGCTGCATGAACATGATCAGCTCACCGAGCACATCCGCATCCAGTCGTGGCAGCACCAGGCTGGCATTCATTCGCCCCATTCGGGCCAGCGCCGCCGAGGTGGCATCCTGCTCGGCGCGCAGCAGCGAACCAAGCGTGTGGCCCTGGAGGTAGGCCAGTTCTTCCGGCAGGTTCGGGCGATGGGGAATTTCCACGTCCTCGCCCGGGTCTTCGACCCGAACGAAGGTGACGACCTTGTCGAACGGCCCTTCCATGAAGAGTTGCACCTGACTGTGCTGGTCGGTCGCGCCGACCGCACCGACCGGGGTCGGGCCGGTGAAGATCGGCTGGCCGCGACGATCGACCTGCTTGCCGAGGCTCTCGGCCCAGAGCTGTACGAACCAGGCGGCAAACTCGCGGAGCCGATCGCTGTAGGGCATCAGCACATGAATTCGCGCGCCCAGCCAGGCGTCCGCGGCCCAGAGCAGGGCCGCGTAAAGGGCGGCCGGGTTCTTGAGCAGGTCGGGGCGCTCCGCCTCGCGCACGGCGCGCTCCGCCCCGCCCAGCAGCGCTTCGATGTCGATTCCGATCAGGGCAGCGGGCAGGAGGCCGACCGGGGTCAGGACGCTGAAGCGGCCACCGACGTCGGGCGGAATTTCCAGAGCGGCGATCCCCTCGCGGGTGGCGAGCTCACGCAGCGGGCCTTTGGTCGGGTCGGTCGTGAAGGCCAGGTGTCGCGCCGCGGCATCCGGACCAAGCGCCTGGTCGAGCCAGGCGCGCACCACGAGGTACTGGGCCAGGGTCTCCGCCGTGCCGCCCGACTTGGAAATCACATTGACGAGGACTCGGCGCGGGTCGATCCGCCGGAGCGCCGCCGCGATCGAGGTCGGGTCGACATTCTCGAGCACTGTGAGTCGCGGGTAGTACTCCCGTTCTTCATCACTCAGTTCGTTCCACGCCGGCGGCCTGAGCGCGTTGAGCAGCGCCTTGGTGCCGAGCGCCGAGCCGCCGATGCCGAGTACCAGGACGTGGTCGTAGGCTTGACCGACCCCGTCGGCAAAGCGGCGAATGCCGCGGATCACGTCCGTTTGCGCGCCAAGCGCCATAAAGCCATACTCGCCCTGCTCCCGCCGGCTCTCGACCTCGGCCCGGACCGACGCAAAGCGCTGGCTCAGCTCCTGGAGCCGGGCCCGGCCCAAGCCGTGCTGGCCGTCGAGCTTGTCGGTCACCATCCGTCCGTAATGCAGCTTCATGGGGCAATCTCCAGCGTGAGTCCGTCGTACCCCGGTTCGATGCCGTCCGGGAGCGACTCGGCCAGCTTCGCATGCCCGGTTTCGTGGGAGAGATGCGTCAGGTAGGTGCGCCGGGCCCCGATGGCCTGGGCGGCCTCGATGGCTTCGGGAATGCTCTGATGGGTCGGGTGCTGCCGCCACCAGAGGGCGTTGATGACCAGGACGTCGAGCCCCGTCAAGGCTTCCCGGGCATCCTGAGGAACGGCCTTCACGTCGGTGATGTAGGCCAGGCGCCCGATCCGGAAACCGAGCACGTCGACCGGGCCGTGCAGGAACGGGAGCGGCAGCACCTCGACCCCGGCCACCGTGAACGGGCGCCAGGGCTCCACCACATGCATCTCGAGTCGCGGCTTCGAGGTTCCGGGCACGGCCGTGACGCCTGGGTCGAAGATGTACTGATAGGATTGAAGCAGGAAATCCCGTGTCATCTCGTTGGCGTAGAGCGGCAGTGCTTCCCGCTTGCGCACCGAGAATGCCCGCAGGTCGTCGATCCCGGCCACATGATCCGCATGTTTGTGCGTGAACAGGACGGCGTCGGCTGCGGCAACGCCCGCGGCGAGCAGCTGCAGCCGGAGCTCGGGGGGTGTATCGATCAGGATCGTGCCGGCGCCCGTGTCGATTGCGGCGGCCGCGCGATACCGTCGGTCACGCGGGTCGGTGGAGAGACAGACGCCGCAGCCGCAGCCGATCTGCGGCACGCCGAACGACGTTCCGGTGCCCAGCAGCGTCAGACGCATCTGGCGTCCGGGGTCGATCCGGTCACACGCTCTCGATCCTGAGCAGGTTCGTGGTTCCCGCCAGGTCGAAGGGAACCCCGGCCGTTACCACGAATCGGTCGCCCGGCCAGGCCAGTCCTTTCCTGACGATGACCTCGCGGGTCAGGGCGAGCATCGAGTCGTAGTCAGGGCGGCGCTCGACCAGGACGGGAATGACACCCCAGACCAGGGCGAGGTGCTGGAACGTGGTCGCTTCGGGTGTCACGGCCAGAATCGGAACGGATGGCCGGTAGGACGAGACGGTCCGCGCCGTAAACCCACTGCTCGTCAAACAGACGATCAGCGGTACGTTGAGCAGGTCGGCGGCGGCGCACACGGCAACAGAAATGGCGTCTTCGGTGCTGGCGGTCACGTGCGGTTGCTTGAGCTGTGACGCCGACAGTTGCCACTCATGCGAGTGATCGGTGTTGCTGTGGCGGTGTCCCTCGACCTCACGGGCAATCTGATCCATCGCGAGGACCGCTTCGAGCGAGTAGGATCCGATCGCGGTTTCGGCCGAGAGCATCACCGCGTCGGTGCCGTCGAGAATTGCGTTGGCCACGTCCGACGCTTCGGCCCGAGTGGGTCGGGGCGCCTTGATCATCGACTCGAGCATCTGCGTCGCGGTGATGACCGGCTTGCCGTGACGGTTGGCTTCGCGGATCAGCCGCTTCTGTACCAGCGGAACCCGCTCGAAGGGCAGCTCGACGCCCAGATCGCCGCGGGCCACCATGATGCCATCGGCGGCGTCGAGGATGGCCGGCAGGTGGCCCAGGGCGGTGTCCTTCTCGATCTTGGCAATCAGACGGACATGCTTGGGCACCAGGCGCCGCAGTCCTTCGACATCCTGCGGCCGGCGGACGAAACTCATGCCCAGGTAGTTGACGCCGAGCTCGACGGCCATCATGGCGTCTTCGCGATCCTTGGCGGTCAGCGCGGGAGTCGAGACCTCGACGCCGGGCAGATTGATGCCCTTGTTGGACTTGAGCAGGCCGCCGTAGCGTACCGAGGCGTGGACCTTGGTGCCCGAAACGCTTACGACGTCCAACGCAATCAGGCCGTCGTCGAGCAGGATCCGAGTGCCGGGGCGAACGTCTTCCGCCAGCTCGCGATAGGAGGTCGGGATGTCGCCGGCCTGGGCCTGATCCTCCGGAGCAAGCACCACCTGCTCACCTTGCGTGAGCAGGACCGGCTCAGGCAGGTCGCCGACCCGTATTCTGGGGCCTTGCAGGTCGACGAGAATCGCCGCGGCCTTTTCCCGCGATCCGAGAATGTCCTTGAGCTCGGTGATCCAGCGGTGGCGCGTTTCCAGCGTGCCGTGTGATGCATTGACCCGTACCACGTCGACGCCGGCGTCGAGCATCGCGCGCATTCGCTCGGGTTGGTCCCAGGCGGGGCCCAAGGTAGCCACGATTTTCGTCCGGCGACTTTCTCTTGCCACGGATAGCCTCGCTAAAGATGGTTCGGAAAACGGCCTGGGCTTCGGGTTCGGATTGTCTCGGCCGTGTCCGTAATCGACGCCTTGTGGAGAAGCGGAATCGACAGCAGTGTTGAAGGTAATCCATTGTATCGGAATGACATAGCACGACACTGTCACGGCTCTGTCCACATCCGGGGGGGCGGCTGAACCGGCTCGGGTCACTGGGAAAAAGGGACTTTCCAGCTATGTGGAATCTCAGGTCTTTCCACAACGACCTTTCCCGACCTTGCCCCTCCACCCGGCCTAAAGCCTCTGGTGGCAAGGGTCTCTGCATCGACGCCGGTTTCAACAAGCTCGGCAGAATTTGTGCAGGCACTCCACAATGCGTACACATAACGACGTTATGTGGAAAAGAACCTGGGGACTTGACTTTTCCGGGGCTCGAACGGCCCGAATAGGCCTTTGACGGTCTTGTGGCCGCGGCCTAAATTGCCGCGCAGATAATCCCCTCAGATACACCAGGATGGAGGCATAGGCGATGACGTTGGCCGACCGACAGCAGGCTGCCGCTCCGTACGGAAGCGCCGTGACCGTGCACGACGACGGGGTCCGGATCACCGATGAGGCCGTCCTGGCGTCGCCCGCCACTGATCGGGTGGTCTGGCAGGCGGTTTTCGGAAGCGCCGCCGAGCAGGAGGCTGCCCGCTGGTTGCTTTGGGAAATCGGGCAGGCGGTTGGGGTCCGTCCGGCGTCGATCCACGACTTGTACCTGGCGCGTGGCCGGGGGGAATGCGGTGGGTTCACCGTGCCGGCCATCAATGTCCGGATGCTCGCGTACGACACCGCGCGGGCGGTGTTCAGAGCGGCTCAGCGCGGTCAGGCGGGCGCCATTCTGCTGGAGATTGCCCGGTCGGAAATTGCCTACACTGATCAGCGGCCCGCGGAGTATGTCGCCGTGATGATTGCCGCCGCCCTCCGCGAGGGCTATCGGCTTCCGATCTTCATCCAGGGCGACCACTGCCAGGTCAACGCCAAGAAATACCAGGCCGACGCCGAGGCCGAAGTATCCGAGGTCAAGAAGCTGATCGCGGAGGAGATCGGGGCCGGGTTCTTCAACATCGACGTCGACACCTCGACCCTGGTCGACCTCTCGCACCCGACCCTCGATGCGCAGCAGCGCGACAACTATGAGCGGGCGGCGGAAATCACGGCTTTCATTCGCGGGCTCGAGCCGCGCGGCGTGACGGTCTCGGTTGGTGCGGAAATCGGCGAGGTCGGTCACAAGAACAGCACGGTCGAAGAGCTCGACGCCTTCATGGCCGGTTTCAACCGGGCGCTGGCGGCCCGGGGCGCCTCGCTCGCCGGCATCAGCAAGATTTCGGTGCAGACCGGCACCTCGCATGGCGGTGTCGTGCTGCCTGATGGCCGGATTGCCGATGTCAAACTCGATCTCGCCGCGCTGGAAGCCTTGTCCCGCGTGGCACGGGATTCCTATGGGATGGCGGGTGCGGTGCAGCACGGGGCCAGTACGCTGCCGGCCGATGCCTTCGGCAATTTCCCGCGGGTCGAGACGGCTGAGATCCACCTCGCCACCAATTTCCAGACCATCGTGTTCGAGCATCCCGCCCTGCCCGCCGAGCTGCGGAACCGGGCCTATGCCTGGCTCGACGAGAACGCGACGAGTGAACGGAAGGATGGCGACACGCCCGAACAGTTCTACTATCGGGCTCGGAAGCGGGCCATCGGGCCCTTCAAGAAGGATTTCTGGTCGCTGCCCGAGGCAACCCGGTTGGCGATTGCAGCGGATCTGGAGAAGACGTTTACCTTCCTTTTCGAACAGCTCAAGGTCAACGGGACGGCTGAGCTGGTCCGGCGGCATGTTGAGGCTGCGCCGCTCCGTCACTCGGATCTGACTCGTCCGACGGTTCGGGCGGTCGACGACGCTGACGCGGGCGAATAGGCTCTGGAAGGAGGTCCAGGATGGGACGGGATGAGCGTGAGGTGCTGATCGTCGAGCAGGAGCGGGGCGGGGCGCTGGGATGGGCGCTCTTTGGCGCGGCACTCGGTGCCGGACTGGCGCTGCTGTTTGCGCCGCGCACGGGCCGCGAGACGCGCAAGGAGCTGCGCCGTGGTTTGCGCGGCTTGCGGGACCTGGCCGATGAGACGCTCGACGAGTTGCGCAGCGGTGCGCGTGACGAGGAGAGTGATCTTCGTTCGATGGTCGACGGGGCCGGCGTCTACGATGAGGACGAGGGGTACTACGAGGACGATCCCGATCTCGACGAACTCGACGTCGAGGACGAGATCGAGGGAGATGAGGCGGTGGAGGAGGACGAGCCGGCAGTCGGGGCATCGTCGGCGCGCGACGAGCTCGAGCGCCGGCTCGAGGCGGCCCGGGCCCGGCGCCGCCGCGCGGTGCCGGATGACTCGGAGGACGAGGAGCCCGTCGCCTGAGCAACGGGCGTGTTCCCGGGTGGTATCGGTCGCTCGGCGGCTTTGCCCGCCGAGTGGTCCAGGCCGCCGACGAAAATCGAATCCCCTTTCTGGCGAGTGCGCTGACCTTCGACGCCATTCTCGCCGCCATCCCGCTGTTCGTGCTCGTGCTTGCCGGCCTGTCCTGGGCGGTCGGCAAGACCGGGGGCGACCCCGAGCAGATCAGCCATTTCATCGAGCGGTTTCTGCCGCCCCACGACACGGAGCCAGGCTACGACCCCTTCGCGGCGGTCGAGGCACTCCTGGCCAAACTGGTGGTCGCGGCCCGCCAGCTGTCGATCGTGGCGGTGCCGGCCTTTCTGTGGTTCAGTACCCGCCTCTTTGCCTCGGTGCGCACCGCGCTCAACGAGATCTACGATCTTTCGGTTCGACCCGTGCGCCGCCACTTTCTGCTTCAGTTCCTGCTCGGCAAGCTGCGAGACTTGCGGATGGTGGTGATCACGGTGCTGCTGGTGCTCGTCAATACGTTTCTGACGGCCGGATTCACGCTGCTGCAGGCACGCGGCCAGGAGTGGGCGCCAGGGTTCGCGTTCTTCTTCACGACCGTGGGACGGATTTCCAGCGAACTGCTCGCCTTTCTCTTCCTGGTCACGCTTTTCTTTCTGGTCTACCACTTCGCCTCGATGCGGCGGCCACCCCTCCGGGCGACCCTGATCGCATCGCTCTTCTCGGCCGTGCTGTTCGAAGCGGCCAAGCGCGGCTTCGGGCTGTACCTGCGCAACACCATGTATGCCCAGATGTCGGTGGACGTCAACGTCGGGGCCGCCATTCTGTTCGTGCTCTGGATGTACTACTCCGCCCTGGTCTTCCTGCTGGGTGGGGTGGTTGCGGAAACCTGGGAACTTCGGCACCTGCAGCGGAAGCAACGAGCCTGACCGTCATCGTCACTGCGCAGCTTGGCCATATGGAAGCTGCGTGTGTGAGAAGCGGAAGTCGCCACTGACCGGGAGAGGTCCGCAAGAACGGACGAAACGCGAGTCTGCCGGGGCGGATCGAGTCGAGCGAGAGAGAACGGCTGGAAGAAGGGAGGAAGTGCCCCAGGCACCCCGAAGCGATGCCGGAAATCGCTTAGCGCTGCTACCGGCAAGGTCCTGACGCGGTTCGCGCACCTGCACCCTTCGGACCTGGGGCGCAGGTAAAGTAGGGGCGCGGCCCGGCCAGGGGAAGGGCGCAGCCCTCGCACGTCCGGGATGCGGGGGGAGCCGAAATCGTCTAGATTGACCCCGTGATCGCTCTTGCCCGCAAGTATCGCCCGCGCCGATTCGCCGATCTGCTCGTCCAGGATCATGTCGCCGCCGCCCTGAGCGGCGCAGTCGCCCGCAATCGGGTTGGCCACGGCTACCTCCTGACCGGCCCGCGTGGGGTCGGGAAGACGACGGCTGCCCGGATTCTCGCCATGGCCCTCAACTGTGAGCGACAGGATCCTGGCGCGCTCACCGGCGAGCCCTGTGGCGAGTGTCCGACCTGCGAGCGGATCTGGGGTGGCGCCGCCAATCTGGACGTGGTCGAGATCGACGCGGCCAGCAATCGCAGCGTCGACGACGCCCGAGACCTCCGCGAGCGCGCCATGTATGCCGCGTCGCAGGAGAACCGCTACAAGGTGTACATCGTCGACGAAGCGCACATGCTGACTCGCGAGGCGTGGAACGCCCTCCTCAAGATTCTGGAGGAGCCGCCGCCGCGGGTTGTCTTCGTCTTTGCCACCACCGAGCCGCAGAAGATTGCCAATACCGCAGCACCGGTCCTCTCCCGATTGCAGCGCTTCGACTTCAAGCGGATCGGCGTCGCGGCCATTCGTGAGCGGGTCGGTCAGGTGCTTGCTGCGGAAGGCGTGGCGACCGATGATGACGCCGTGACGGTCATTGCCCGCTACGCCGATGGCGGCATGCGGGACGCGCTGTCGGTGCTGGATCAGGCACTGTCGCTCGCCGAAGGCCCCCTCACCGCAGCGCGGGTTCGTCAGGCACTGGGGCTGATCAGCGATGAGTTGTACGCCGAGGTGCTCGACGCGGTGGCCCGCAAAGACGCGGCGGCCATCTTTCCGGTCGTCGATGCGCTGCTGGCCGCGGGCGCCGATCTCGTCGAGTTCGTCAACGGGATGGCCGAGCTGCTGCGGGCGGTGCTGATGATGGCCACCGGGGCGGAGCCGGAGGGGCTCACCGCCGCGCAGCGGGAGGTCATTGCCGCTGCCAGGGAGCGGCTCGCCGCCGGGGATGTGCTGCGCATGCTGGGCTTGCTGACCCAGGCCGAGATCTCGATCCGCCGGAGCGCCAATCCCCGGCTCGTGGTCGAAACGCTCTTGCTGCGCTGGGCCCTGATGGACCGAACCGTCGACCTGGAGGCAGTGCTGCAGGGCCAGTCGGGGTCCGGCGGACCGCCCGAGTCGGGGCCTGCTGCGCGCCCTGCGGCCCCGTCGGCGGCGCGGAGTGCAGCGGCTCGCCCGGCCGCGACTCGTGAAGCATCAGCGGCGTCGGCGCCGGTCGCTCGACCGGCACCCGGGCCGGTGCTCTCCGGGCCGCTGACCCCCGCTGGGCTGATCGGGGTCTGGCCCGAGGTCGTCGTCGCAGCGCGCCAGCGGGGCTCACTTGCCGCAATGGTGGCGGAGCACCTGACGCCCGGGGAGATCGCCGGTGACTCGCTTACCCTGATCCTGGCGGAGGATCAGGTGCACCTGCTCGAAGGTGCCGAGCGGCAGCGGCCTCAGCTCGAGGCGGCGTTGACCGAGGTGTTGGGTCGGCCGGTTCAGCTCAAAGCGATTGTTGCCGCCGGAGTGCCGGCCGCGGCTCCTGCCCCTGACCCCGCTCCGGCCCAGCCTCGTAAGCGATTGTCAGAAAAGGATTTGCGCGGCGCGAGGTTGCGTGAGCTCCGGGCCAAGGATTCGGCGTTGGATGCGGCGGCTGACGCGTTAGATTTGGAGATCGTGGACTAGGTACTATGGCCGATTTTCAGCAGTTATTGCAATTGAGTCAGCAGATGCAGGGCCGTCTTCAGCAGCTCCAGGCGGACCTGGCGGATCGCGTCGTCGAGGCGTCAGCCGGGGGCGGCATGGTTCGCGTCACTGCAGACGGGCGCGGCATGATTCGGCAGCTGTCGATCGAGCCGGCGGCGTTCGAGGGACGGGACGCAGAGCTGCTGTCCGATCTCGTGCTTTCCGCCGTGGCGGAGGCGCAGCGCCGGGCAGCCGAGACGGCCCAGGCCGAAATGCGGAAGGCGCAGGGGTTCCCGTCGATTCCCGGGCTGTGATCCGGTGGCCGCAATCGAAGACCTGGTCGTCGAACTGGCCAAGCTGCCTGGCATCGGCCGCAAGACGGCGCAACGCCTCGTATTTCATCTCCTGCAGCAGCCCAAGGATCGCCTGACTCGGCTGGCCGGCGCGCTTCACGCGGTGGTCGACCGGATCGGCAGTTGCCAGGATTGTGGCAACTACTGCGAGGGGCCTCAGTGTGCGATCTGCGCTGATCCCCGCCGGGATGCCGCCATCCTCTGCGTGGTGGAAGAACCGGCGGCGGTGAGTCAGGTCGAGCGGGCCACCGGCTATCGGGGGCGGTACCTCGTGCTCGGTGGGCGGCTGTCGCCGCTCGAAGGGGTCGGGCCGGACCAGCTTCGCATCACGTTGCTCAAGCGGCGGGTGGCCGATGGCGAGGTGCGCGAGGTGATTCTGGCGACCAACCCGTCGCTCGAAGGAGAGGCCACCGCTACATTCATCCAGCAAGTGCTTTCCGGGGCGGGGGTTCGGGTCAGTCGGCTGGCCCGGGGTTTGCCGGTTGGCGGAGATCTCGAGTATATCGACGGCATCACGCTGAGTCATGCGTTGGAGGCCCGGCAGGAGGTGTCGTGAGGCCAGCACCAGCATTGACGTTTGGCGCCGCACTGGTGGCGGGTTTCGCGGGGGGATGGTACCTCGCGGGGCGCCATCTGCAGCATCACAAGGCGGCGCTCTTCAGTCGCAATCGGATGCAGCGAATGGCGGCGTTGAGCTACCTGGCGGGGCAGCCGAGCGTGGAAACGCTGCGCCTGCTGGCCGACTACATGGCGTGGGAACCGGTTCCTGCCCTCAGGAAACGGGCTGCCCGGGTCCGCCGCCGCCTCGAACGCGAACTGGTCTGACGGGAGAATGGCTTGGTGACGAGCGCCAGTTGGTCCCTGCGCGAAGACGACGCGGCCAGGATCCGCGCCATCTTGGAGGGGCTCCTGTCGGAGGCCAACGCGCGGACCGCGCTCCTGGTCGATCGCACCGGGCAGATGCTTGCCACGGCAGGTGAGCAGCCGACGTTCGATCCGGTCGCGTTCGCGTCGCTCACCGCGGCCGACTTCAGCGCCAACGATCAGCTGGCTCGCATGCTTGGCGAGCCCGAGTTCGGGGCGCTGTTTCACCAGGGCGAAAAAGAATCCCTGTATCTCGCGGATATTGCGCGCCGGGTGATTCTGGTGATCCGGTTCGACAACCGGACCACGCTGGGCCTGGTCAAGCTGCGGGTGCGCAGCGTGGTGACCAGGCTGTCGGCGCTGTTTACCGAGATGTTCGAACGGCAGGACGCCGAGTCGCCTCGGGTGGAAGCGGCATTCCTCGGCGAAGCGGAAGACGAGATCGACAAACTTTTCGGGTCGTGAGGCAGGGCGGATGTCGCTCATCAACTACGCATCGCGGGAAATCAACTGCAAGCTGGTCTACTACGGGCCGGGGCTTGGGGGCAAGACCACCAACCTCGAGTACATCTACGAAAAGGTGTCACCGTCCTCGAAAGGGAAGATGATTTCCCTGGCGACGGAGACGGAGCGGACCCTCTTCTTCGATTTTCTCCCGGTCGATCTCGGCACCATTCGTGGCTTCAAGACCCGGTTCCATCTCTACACCGTGCCGGGACAGGTCTACTACAACGCGTCGCGCAAGCTGATCCTCAAGGGGGTCGACGGGGTGGTGTTCGTGGCCGACAGCCAGATCGAGCGGATGGAGGCCAACGTCGAGTCGATGCAGAATCTGTATGACAACCTGATGCAGCACGGCTACGACCTGACCAAGATCCCGTTCGTGATCCAGTACAACAAGCGCGACCTGCCGAACGCCGCACCCCTCGACGAGCTGCAGGAAAACCTCAATCCGGGCTGGCCGGTCGAGGACGCTGCGAAACAACGGACCGTCGCCAATCCCGATCGCGGTGGCGAGTTCCTGGTCGAGCAGCTCGACGGCACCTGGGTCGAACGGGCGCCGTACTTCGAGGCGGTCGCAGTTCGCGGCGACGGGGTGTTCGATACCCTCCGCTCGATCAGCAAACTCGTCCTGAAGACGCTGGGGTGAGTACCGCCAAGCAGATCTGGACGCTGCCCAACATGCTCACGGTTGGCAGGATCGCAATCACACCGGTGATTGCGTACCTGCCGTTCATGGGCGGGTACTGGACCAAACTGCTTACCTTCGTGGTCTTTCTCGCCGCCGCCGTGAGCGATGTGATCGACGGGCGGCTGGCCCGATCGCGCAACATGGTGTCCGATCTGGGAAAGCTGCTCGATCCGATTGCCGACAAACTGCTGCTGATTGCCACCATCGTGCCGATCTACTTCGTGGCGCAGGATCGCCGCGATCTCTATGACATTCCGCTCTGGCGCAGCATTCCGCTCTGGGTCTGCGTCATCCTGATCGGCCGCGAGTTTGCCATGACCGCCTTCCGGTGGTGGGCCAAACGCCGCGGCGTCGTGGTTGCCGCGCAGGGGCCGGGCAAGCTCAAGGCGGTGTTTCAGAACATCTTCGTCGGCGGCACCATACTCTGGTTTGCCTTTCGTGACGCCTGGAATCCGCTGGCCCTGCATGAAAGCGCCTTCTGGCAGGGATGGAAGAGCTTTCATGGCCATTTCGTCTCCATCTCGCTGGCCATTGCCACGGTGCTGACCGTCTATTCGTTCGTCGTCTACCTCTATCGCTACCGCCAGCTGCTCAAGTAGGACTCATGCCGCTCCCGCCGGCCTCGCTCGACCTCGAACTCGTCACCATCGGCACCGAGTTGCTGCTCGGCTTCACGGTCGACACCAACGCCGCCTTTATCGGGCAGGCTCTGGCCTCGGTTGGGGTCCGGGTCACTCGCCGGACCTCGGTGCCGGATGACGGAGGCGCCATCGGCGCTGCGGTGGCCGAGGCGTTGTCGCGCGCGCCGCTGGTGATGACGGTGGGTGGACTCGGACCGACTCGCGACGATCTGACCAAGCGGGTCGTGGCTGACCTCTTCGGGGCCCCGCTCCGATTCGACCAGGGCATCTGGGACGGGCTGGTGGCGCGCTTTGCCAGGCTCGGCCGAGTTCCGGCGGCCTCGAACCGGTCGCAGGCCGAAGTGCCGGAGGGCGCTCAGGTGCTGCCGAACGCTCGCGGTACGGCACCAGGACTCTGGCTCTCGGGCGGGCCGGGTGAGGTCATCATGCTGCCCGGTGTGCCATCCGAAATGCGCGGCTTGATGGCGACCGGGGTTTTGCCGCGGCTGCGGGAACGAACCGGCGGCCGTGGGGCGGTAACGACGCGGATCGTGCGGACCACGGCCATTCCCGAGTCCACCCTGGCGGAGCGGCTCGACGGCGTGGAAAACGGACTCCGCGAGCTCACGCTGGGGTACGCACCGGGCGTCGAAGGTGTCGACCTGCGGCTCACCTCGTGGGGCGGCGAACCGGAGGCCGCTGCGGCGTCGCTCGATCGAGCCGAAGCCCAGATCCGGGCTGCGGCAGGTGCGCACTGCTACGGCACGGGTGAGGCGGACCTCGCAGCCGTCCTGCTGGACAGTTGCCGGCGGCGGCGGGTGTCCGTCGCCGTCGCCGAAAGCTGCACCGGTGGCCTGATCGGCCAGCGGCTGACGGACGTGCCGGGCAGCTCGTCCGTCTTTCGTGGCGGCGTGATCGCCTATCACAACGCCCTCAAGGCGAGCCTGCTGGGGGTACCGGAGCCGATCCTCGAGGCCCATGGTGCGGTGAGTGAACCGGTGGTTCGAGCCATGGCTGTCGGCGCTGCCCGAGTCGCTGGCGCCGAGGCGGCCGTTTCCGTGTCCGGAATCGCCGGCCCCGAGGGCGGGACGGACGAGAAACCGGTCGGAACGGTCTGGTTCGGTTTCCTGGTCGGGAATCGGGTTGAGACCGCGCGAATCGTCTTTCCGGGCTCGAGAACCGAGGTGCGCGCGCGGGCCGCTCAGTACGCCTTGTACGGCCTGTGGCGGCTGGTGGAGGAGGTCTGACGGACGGGCTTTGGTACCAGCGCTTGCCCTATGCCAGGGCCCACCTTTGTGCCAAATTGACAGAGAAACTCGGAACGCCAGTTGCCGTAAGTGAGGTGCATCATGCGCTGCGGCACGGGTCTTCGCGATCAGTGGCGCTACTGCCGCTTTGATCTAGCCAAAACGACCGAACGAAACGAACGGGATGCGTAGTAATGACCGAACGGCCTTTTGAAGAAAACGAGCTCCCTGATCCTGCCGTGCCCGAGACGGCGGCCCCCGAGCCGGGTTCCGGTCACGGAGGGCTGCCTCAGGAACCGACGGACAGTGCTGTCAGGCGGTTGGCCGAGCAGCTCGAGGACGCCAACGATCGTTACCTGCGTCTTGCTGCGGAGTTCGACAACTTCCGGAAGCGGGTGGCGCGCGAGCGGATCGAGCTGTCCGATCGGGCCGAAGGAAAAATGATCGGCAAGGTTCTCGAGGTCATGGACGACCTCGATCGGCTGACCGACAGCGACTGGAACGGACCGGCCGCTCCGTATCGTGAAGGCGTCGATCTGATCGGTCAGAAGTTCCATAAGCGGCTGGAAGCGGCGGGCCTCGAGACCATCGATCCCACCGGGGCGGCATTCGATCCCACGGTGGCGGAGGCGGTGTCGACGGTGCCCTCGCCGGCGGCCGACCAGGACAACACCGTCAGTGCGACCTTTCAGGTCGGCTACCGGTACAAGGGCATTCTGATCCGCCCGGCCCGGGTCCAGGTGTACCTGGGCGAAGGAACCGCCTGACCGTGGCCTCGAAGGATTTCTATCAGATTCTCGGCGTCTCCGAAGCCGCCTCGGCCGACGAGATCAAGAAAGCCTACCGCCGGCTTGCCAAGCAGTATCACCCGGACGCCAATCCGAACAACCCGGCAGCTGCGGAGACCTTCAAGCAGGTCGCCGAGGCGCACAGCGTGCTGTCGGATGCGGACAAGCGGAAGCAGTACGATCAGATGCGCCGGCTGGGGGCCTTCGATACCGGGCGGGCGGCTCGTCCCGGCGGCGCCGGGCGTCCGGCCTCGGGGCCAACCGAGACCTTCGATTTCGGTGAGTTCGGGTCGATGGGGTTGGGCGACATCTTCTCATCGATCTTCGGACGCGGCGGCAAGAAGGGCCCGACTCGTGGCGAAACGCTCGAGACGGTGCTCGAGATTCCTTTCCGGACCGCGGCGCTGGGCGGCAAGGTGCCGGTGACGCTGCCCGTGACCGGTCCCTGCACCTCGTGCGGAGGTAGCGGTGGTGCGCCGGGCGCCACGATCTCCCAGTGTCCCGAGTGCAAGGGCCGAGGCAGCATTTCCTTTGGGCAAGGTGGCTTTGCGGTCAATCGGCCGTGTCCCCTCTGTCGGGGCCGGGGCAAGGTGCCGTCGCAGAAATGCCCGACCTGCCAGGGCGCAGGCGAGCTGCGATCCGACAAGACTGTGATGATCACGGTGCCGCCCGGTACCGAGTCGGGAACCAAGGTTCGCCTCAAGGGTCAGGGCGAGCCGGGCGCCGACGGTGCGCAGGCAGGCGACCTGCTGGTCACGTTCGAGGTGCAGAGCGATCGGTTCTTCTCGCGGGACGGGCTCGATGTGATCTGCGAAGTTCCTATCAACCTGGCACAGGCCGTTCTCGGAACCAGGATTCGGGTCAAGACGATCGATGGCAAGAAGGTTGTGCTCAAGGTGCCGCCCGGCACGCCTCCGGGCAAGCGCTTCCGGATCAAGGGAATGGGCATCGCCAAGGCGGACCGCCGGGGCGACCAGCTGGTCGAGATTGCCGTCAACATGCCGGAGGCGCTGACGCCGGAGCAGGAGGAACTCTTCAAGCAGTTTGCCGACTCGGCCGGTCTCCCGCACTGAGGTGTCCCGCCTGAAGTAAGATTCCGGGTTCGCCGTGCATTGGTTCTCCGACCATCGACGAGTTGAGCCCGGGTGCCGGAACGATCCCCTCCAGATCATACACCACCAATGGCGGATGCCGTGGCCCAGGCCCGAAAGGGCTCGATGGAGGCGCTTGCGGTGCTGTACGCGGCGCATGGGGCCGAGGTCCTCGGCACCGCCTACCGAATTCTCGGGAATCGGGCCGACGCCGAGGACACGCTGCAGGACGTGTTCGTCGGCTTGCCCGAAGCGCTTGGCCGCTACCGCGAGGAAGGCAAACTCGGCGCCTGGCTCCGCCGGCTGACGGCGCGGGCGGCCCTGATGCGGCTGCGGCGGGGTCGGCGTGAGACGGCCTTTGCGGCCGCGTTTGATCGACCGGCGTCCGGCGGGGGCGACTCCGGCGTACTCGATCGCCTGGCCGTCGCGGACGCCCTGGACCGGCTTCCCGACACCCTCCGCCAGGTCCTGCTCCTCAAGGAAGTCGACGGCTTCACGCATGACGAGATCGCCGAGATGCTCGGAATCAGTCCCGGGGCGTCGGGGGTCCGGCTGCATCGTGCCTGGCGCGCGGTTCGGGCCCTGCTCGGTCCGGAGGAGGGCGCATGAGGCTGCATCGATCAGCGGGCGAGCTGGCGGGTCTCGACGCCCTGGATCCCGGGCGTCGGCGGCGGGTGCGCCGCCATCTCGAGGGATGCCAGCAGTGCCGTGATGAGCTGCTGCACGTCCGGAAGCTCCGCATGGTCGTGACCGAGGTCACGGCATGCGAGCTTCCGATGGCTGGCTTCGCAGCGATCCGCGCCCGTCGCGACGCGGGCGAACGAGTCATTCTTCCGGTCGAGCCCTTTCCCCGGCCTGCGCGTTCGTGGCGGCTGCGGCCCATCCTGCTGGCCGGGTCGGTGCTACTCGTCGCTGCTCTTGCTGCGCAGGTTGTGCTCCGCGAGGGCCGATCGGCTGATGGAGGCGAGCCGTCGCCGTCCGCGGTTCAGCGCGAGCCTCCGCCGGTCGGGGTGGCTGTGGTACCGGCGTCCGGGCTGGCCGAGGTCCGCCTGACGGCAGGGGGCCCCTTCCGGCTCGACGTCTCGATCACTGACGGGGTCGAGCTGGCGGTGCGAGGACGCGGCGCGGCAGCTCAGGCCCGCTTTCGGGTGGCGGGTGACGGCGTCAGTGTGACGGACCTGGCCGGCGGTGTCGTCGAAGTTGGGGTTCCCAAAGGGATGGTGGGGCGGATCTCGCTGGGCGGGGTCACCGTCATCGTATCCGATGGCGCGCGGCTTCGCGCCGAGGCAACCGGGACGACCGGGAGTCGCCTCGTGCTCGAGCTGGGCCGTTAGGCGGTGCTCATGCTCGCGCTCCTCGGGCTGGTCCAGCTTGCCACCGGGGGTATCGACGGCACGGTGCGCAGCGACGCCGGACTCCCGATTGCCGGCGCGGTCGTCACGGTCGACTCCCTCCAACGCCGGGTCGAGACGGACCCGGCCGGGCGGTTCTCTTTCCGGGAGATCCCGGCCGGCCGCTGGCAGGTGTCGATTGCTGCGGACGGCTACTCGGTAGTGACCCTGCGGGTGGACGTGGCAGCCGGCGCTACGACGCGAATCGAGATCGGCCTGACGCCGCGCGGGGAGGCTGACCGCGCCCGCCTCGAGGTCACGGTCCTGGGTGACGACGGCGGTCCGCTCGATCTGGCGACGCTGACGCTTGGCGGGCAGGTCCGCACCTCGGCCGGCGGGCGGGTCACCTTTCGCGGGCTCGATCCTGGCCCCTATCGGCTTCAGGTCCAGCGACTCGGCTATGTCTCACTCGATACTGTGATCTCGCGCGGCAGCGGGGTCCAGAGGATCTCCGTCCGGTTGGTGCCACGCCCGCGGGATCTACCGACCCTGGACGTGGTCGTTGCACCACGGTCACCGCGGGTTTCGACGCTCGCTCCTCCCGGCGACCTCGCCGGGGCGCTGGCCACCGGGTTTACCCGGATGTCGCGCGAAGAACTCCGCTCGGTGCCGCCGGCCTTCGAGCCGGACGTGCTTCGTGCCCTCCAGGCCACCGCCGGTGTCGGCGCGGCCAATGACATCAACGCCCACCCGGCGATACGCGGTGGCGCCCCCGAACACACCCTGTTTCTGCTCGACGGCGCGCCGGTGCTTGCTCCGTACCATATGTTCGGACTCTTCGGCGCGTTCAGCCCGGATGCGGTCGATGAAGTCCAGGTGCTGCGCGGCTCCCTGCCGGCCCGCATCGGTGGTGCGCTCGGCTCGGTGATCAGCGTTCGCTCGGCGCGGCCGGACCGGACTCGCCTGACCGGCGGGGCAACGGTGCTGACGTCCCGGCTGGCTGGCTCGGGACCGATCGGTCAGGGCGGGTCGTGGCTCCTGGCAGGGCGCCGCACCAATCTCGGGTTTGGCGAGAGCGGTCCGTTCGACATCGACATGCCCTACTGGTTCTGGGACATCCAGGGGACGGTGCGCGTCAAGCCCGGTCGCCATCAGGAGATCACCGTCACTGGGTACGGGTCGGGCGACAAGTTCGTCGAGGATCTTTTCTTCATCGATCAGGGATCAGCGCCGCTCTTCTCGAGCTGGGGCAATCGGGTCGCGTCGCTGACCTGGCGTCTGACGCCGCCGCGAGGCGTCGAGGCGTCGGCGAGCCTCTGGCGCAGCAGCTATCGCAGCCTCCTTGCCTTGGGCGATACTGCCTTGCGGGTCGACGGCGCGGTCACGGCGGGACGGACCCGGATGCGGGGCGCGTCCGTCGCCGTCGGAGGACCGATCGGACGCGGCAAGGTCCGGTTCGATGCCTCGGCGACCGCGACGTCTGCCAAGCTTGCGGGCGATTCTGCGTCGCCCGGGTATCTGGATGACCGGGCCGACCGTCGCCTGGTGGAGTTGTCCTCTTCGCTCGAACTGGAGCAGCGGATCGGCCCGATGGTCGTGGCGCCTGGCGTGCGACTGACCCGGTGGAGCACCGGGAGGCGGTGGAGTGTCGAGCCGCGCCTCGCGATGCGATTGGGATTGCCTGACGGTGGCCAGGTGACCGCGTCGGTCACGCGTACCGAGCAGGCGCTTTTTGCGCTTCGCGACGACCGGCTACCGATTCTCGGCGTTCCGTTCTGGCTGCTGCCTGATTCGGCGGAGCCTCGCGCGCGCGCGACGGCCTTCGAGCTCGCGGCAGCAAGGAACCTGGGACGGGGATGGAAGATCGAAGCCGCGGTCGTGCATCGCCGGCTGACCGGGCTGCCTCGCTGGCGTCCTTCGGGCACGCGGGATCTCGAGGGACTCGGGTTCGATGCCGGGACGGTCACCGGTCTCGAGCTGTCGCTGGCCAAACCATCGGGTCGGCTCACCGGGTGGGTTACCTATGCACCGCTCGTCTCGTCGGTCATCGATGATCGGGGTGATGAGTACCGACCGCTCTGGGACCGGCGCCACACCCTCGACGGGGTGTTCCAGCTCCGGCTGGGCAGCTGGGGAACCGTCTCGCACCGGATTGCGGCGGCGACCGGACAGCCGTTCTGGGCCGAGCAGGGGATGTTCACCGGCAGCGAGTTCGATCCGGTGACGGGCACGGTGCGGCGACGGACCGATGCGGATTTCCCGATCTGGTCGACCACCCAGGGGCAGCTCCCGGTGTACGTCCGTGCGGACCTGACGGTGTCGGGATCGTGGCGGATCGGCAGCGTGCAGGTGTCGCCGTTTGCCGGGCTGATCAACCTGACCGGTCGCCGCAACGTAACCGGATATCGGGTCCAGCCGGGCGGGCTGGCCAACACGCTCGAGTACCTCCCGCGGCGTCAGCTGCCCAGGATTCCGGTCCTCGGCATCGATATTACCGTTGCGAGTTCGAAGGGTGCATCGCCATGAGCTTCCTCTCGCGCCTGACCGCGTCGCTGGCGGCGGGCGCATGCCTGCTTGGCTGCGGTGACCCAGCGGCGCCGGACATTCCGGACCTGACCGACGGTTCGCTGCACCTCTTCGGGGTCCTGGTGGCCGACTCGTCGTATCAGGTCGTGTATGTCGACCAGACCGACGGCCTGCCGATTACGCGGCTCGACGCTGTGCTCAGCGAGGTTGGCCCCGATGGTGGACTCACGACGGTGGCGACGGCGGCGCCGGTCGAGGGTCAGGGTACCTCGTATGCAATGGTGTTCGAGGCCAGGGTTGAACCGGGTCGGCGGTATCGGGTCACGGTGACGGCTCCAGGGCGCCCCACGGCGACTGCGTCGACCACGGTACCTTCCGATTTTGAGATCACGGCGCTCGATGCTCGCGGAGATCCGCCTGGCTCGACGGGTTTGACTGCAGTCTGGTCGCCCAGCGCGGGGGCGTTCCGCTACATCGTCAACGTGCGGGCCAGCCCGGACTGCCTGACCAACCCGCCGATCTGCGAGGGCTTTGGCTCGCCGTGGGCCGGTGTTACTGGTGAGGCGAGGATCGACACCATCGTGCCAGCGGCAGCGATTCCGGCGGACCGGACCCGCGCGGTCGAGGTGGCCGTCATTGCGGTCAATCGGGAGCTGTTCGAATACTTCACGACGGGGGTCGGCGGGCCGTTTACCGTCCAGCCGAAACAAAATGTCCACGGAGGGCATGGCGTGCTGGGTGCGTGGGTCCGCCGGATCCGCACGGTCGATCGATCGACACAAGGGCCCGCTGGCCTGGGATCAGCGATGGCGGTCGATCAACGTCTGTTGCGTAGCAACTAACCCCTCGGCATCGGGTCGACGCTGAGTCCAGCTGCCATCGGCCGCGAGTTCCCAGGCCTGGCGGTTGTCCCGCCACATCAATTCGAGCAGTTCGCGCACGGTCTCGCGATGCGCCGCTGTGCCCAGCGGCGCGGCCGATTCGATCCGGCGATCGAGATTCCTCGGCATCCAGTCGGCGGACGAGATATAGACGTCCGGCTCGCCGCCGTTCTCGAAGTACCAGGCCCGTGAGTGCTCCAGGAATCGACCGATGACACTGATGACCCGGATGTTGTCACTCACGCCGGGTACGCCGGGCCTGAGCGCACAGATACCGCGAATGATCAGGTCGATCTGGACTCCGGCGCGTGACGCCTCGTACAAGGCCCGCATCACGTCGACGTGATTGAGGGCATTCATCTTGGCAAGGAGCCGCGCCGGCCGGCCCGCGCGGGCGTGCTGCGCCTCCCGTTCGATCAGCTGAATCAGTCGCGGGCGCATTCCGCCCGGGGCCACGAGCAGCTTTCGATAGCCCGCGGGCGCGGCAAATCCGGTGAGCACGTTGAAGAGATCCGACAGATCGGCGCCAAGCGCCGCGTCGGCGGTGAACAGGCCGAAATCCGTGTACAGGCGCGCCGTCTTCGGCTGGTAGTTGCCGGTGCCGATGTGAACGTAACGCCGGATCGTCTCGCCCTCGCGCCGGACCACCAGGATCACCTTGGCGTGGGTTTTGAGGCCCGGAATCCCATAGCTGACGTGAACGCCGACGTCCTCGAACCGCTGGGCCCACTGAATGTTGTTCTCTTCGTCGAAGCGTGCCTGCAGCTCGATCAGGACCGCCACCTGCTTGCCGCGCTCGGCCGCGTTGGCGAGCATTCGCGCGATGTGCGAGTCGCCCCCGGTGCGATAGAGCGTCATCTTGATGGCGAGAACGTCGGGGTCCTCGGTGGCGAGCTGCAGGAAGCGCTCGACCGAGGTGGTAAAGCTGTCGTAGGGATGGTGGACGAAGACCTCCCCCTCTCGGATCACGTCGAACAAGTTTGGCGTGCCTGAGAGTCGGGCCTGAGTCACCGGTACGAAGGGCGGGTCGCGCAGCTCGGGCCGTTCGATCGAGGCCAGCGACATCAGGTCGCCGGCGTCGAGCAGTCCGGCCACTTCGTACGTCTCATGCTCACCAAGCGGTAGTTCGGCGGGGTCCTGGTCGGCTGTCAGCTCGGCAGTGAGCAGGTTGCGCAGCGACGGCGGCGTGGCCGGCTGCACTTCGAGCCGAACCACCTCGGCAAAGCGCCGGTTCCGCACCTCCTCCTGAATCAGCGACAGCAGATCCTCGGCCTCTTCAGGATCGATTTCCAGATCGGTATTGCGGGTAATCCTGAAGGCGTAGGCGCCGAGGATCTCGATGCCGGGGAAGAGGGCCTCGAGATGCGCCGAAATCAGGGTCTCGAGCGGCACGAACCTGGTGCCGCCCGGGAGCGGGACCCAGCGCGGCAGAATCTTGGGCACCTTGACGCGGGCAAAGTGCTCGTCGCCCTCGGGGCCTCGGAGCGTGACGGCCAGCGAGATGCTCAGGTTCGAGATGGTCGGAAAGGGATGGCCCGGATCGACGGCGAGCGGCGTCAGCACCGGAAACACCTGGTCGGTGAAATAGCGAGCCAGGTGCGCACGATCCGCCTCCGTCAGCGCATTCCAGTCGACGATCAGCTCGATCCCGGCGGCGGCGAGGGCCGGCAGCACGTCCTGCATCAGGCAGCGGTCGTGGTGGCGCTGCAGCTCACGAACCACGGTCGAGATCGCGGTCAGCTGCTCCTCCGCTGTCAAACCGTCGGCAGCGGGGTCCTGGTATCGCGCCGCGACCTGCTTGCGAAGACCGGCGACGCGGACCTGAAAGAACTCGTCCAGATTCGACGCGAAGATCGCCAGAAACTTGAGCCGTTCGAGCAACGGCGTTCGCGGATCCTCGGCTTCGTGGAGTACCCGCCGGTTGAACTCGAGCCAGGAGAGTTCGCGATTGATGTAGAGCGCCGGGTGGCGCAGGTCGACCGAGGGGGTGTCGGCGGGAATCGGCATAGGGGCGAACATAGGGCCGGTGTGGCCCTCTGCGCGTAACGACTCGGTCACGGGTCGCCGGATGCCGGGGTCAGATACTGGTCGAGCCAGTCGAGCACCACGTTCCACCAGAGCCGCCGGTTCCGCGGCTTCTGAACGAAGTGCCCCTCGTCTGGGAAATAGAGAAACTTGGACGCGATGCCGCGGAGCTGCAGCGCGGTGAAGGCCTGAAACCCTTCCGACACGTCGACCCGGAAATCCTGCTGACCGTGACTGATCAGCATCGGGGTTTGCCACTGCGTCACGAAGTTGGCCGGCGACCACTGCGCCAGCAGGGTTCGCGCTTCCGGCGAAATCGGCGATCCGCCAAACTCCCAGATCGGAAACCAGAGCTCCTCGGTCGTGCTTGCCATGCTCTCGGTGTTGAAGATGCCGCTGTGGGCCACCAGCGTCTTGAAGCGGGTGGTCCGACCGGCCATCCAGTAAATCATGTAGCCGCCGTACGAGGCGCCGGCCGCGCCGATCCGGGTGCCGTCGACGTAGGGCAGCCGTTCGAGATACTCGACCCCGCGCATCAGATCCTGGTAGGGCAGGTCGCCCCAGCGGCGGGAAATGCTGTTGGTGAAGGCCTGGCCGTACCCGGTGGAACCATGAAAATTCACGCCGGCGACGACGTAACCACGCGAGGCAAAGAGCGCGTAGTTCCAGCGCAGGTGCCAGGTGTCGGTCCAGGCGCTCTGAGGCCCGCCATGGATCAGGTAGGCGACCGGATACTTGCGGGCCGGATCGAAGCCGGGCGGCTTGACCAGCAGGCCGAAGACGCTGTCGCGATTGGCGCCGACAAAACCGAAGGTTTCCACCGGCGTCAACTCGATATCGGCCAGCAGTGTGGCGTTGAGCGAGGTCAGCTTGCGTGCCGTCAGCGGTCCGCGGCCCACCAACGGCAGCAGATAGATCTCGGGAGGCGCGGCCGCGGTCTGGTGCAGGTAGATCATGGCGTTGCCGGACGGAGCCAGCTGCGGAGCCGAACTCGATCCGCCCGAGACCATCAGGGTGCGGCGGCTGCTGGCGAGGTCGATGCGATGCAGCTGCCGTTCGCCGCGCATCTCGACCTCGGCAACGATCGAGCGCGAGTCGGGCGCCCAGTTGAAGGCCAGGATGCTCGCGTCCCAGTCGCCGGTGAGCGACCGATGATCGCCGCTGGCCCGGTCGTACAGCATCAGCTCCTGTCGGTCGGCCTCGAAGCCGGGTGTGCGCATCGACAGGTAGGCGATCCAGCGCGCGTTGGGCGCATAGGATGGGCTATGGTCGTTGCCGGGGTTCCGCGTCATCGGAACCAGACCGGTGCCATCCGGCCCGATCAGGTAGATGTCGTTGTTGGTGCTGGTGGCCACGACGGAGTCGGCGTTGAAGACGATTGCCAGCTCCGTACCGAGCGGCGAGATCGCTACGTCACGGCCACCCAGCGCCAGCGTCGGGACATCGTGGTCGAACGGTGTGATGTCGGTCGCGAGCCCGGTCGGCAGGTCGATCCGGAAGAGGTGCTGGCGGAGGCCGGCCCGCCAACTGTTCCAGTGCCGGTACATCAGCCCGGTCCACATCCGGGCATTGGTCGGAAACTCCCCGTGCCGGCGCTGCAGCTCGGTCGTATCAGGCCAGCTGATATCAGCCGCAACGAACAATGCGGTCGTATCGGGAGACCACCAGTACTCGTTGACACCGCTCGGCAGTGAGGTGAGCTGCACCGGCTCGCCGCCATCGGTCCGGATCCGCCAGACTTGCGGGCTGCCGCTCCGGGTCGAGAGGAACGCCAGAGTCCGACCGTCGCGCGCCCAGCGCGGCGCCAGGTCGGACCCGGCGCCGCGGGTCAGTTCCCGGGTAGACCCGTTGGTCAGATTGTGGAGCCAGAGCCGGGACACGTTGCGATCGTCGCTGAGCGAAGGCGTGGTGACCGTGAACGCGATTAGCGAACCATCGGGCGAGAGCTGCGGGTCGCCGACGATCTGGAGCGCCAGGAAGTCTTCGACAGTCATGGCGCGGCCGCCGTTCTGCGCAGCTAGCCGGCTTGCCGCGAGCGCAGCGAACAGCGCGAACGTCCCGAGGATGCAGGCGGCGAGTCGCCGCAGGTCGGTCACTTGATCACTCCTCCGCCCAGGACCTGGCCCTCGGCCGTGTAGAGCACACCAGACTGGCCCGGCGTGATGGCGCGAGCGGGCTCGTGGAGGTCGAGGACCAGACCGGTCGGGCCGACGGTGCGCACCGTGGCGGGCACGCTCCGACTGCGATAGCGGATCTGCACCTCGCAGTGATCGCCGGCGTCAAGCGGAGCGGCAAGCCAGTTGAGCTCTTCGAGCTCCACGACGGTACCGGCGAGTTCCGCCTCGGTGCCGACCACGACGGCGCGGTCGGCGGGCCGAATCCCGACAACGTAGAGGGGCAGCGGCGCGCCGCCGGGCAGGCCGCGTCGCTGTCCGATGGTGTATCGGGCGAAGCCGCGATGCTCCCCGATCTGCGTTCCCGCAGTCGTGACGACGGGGCCCGGCGCCAGCGCCGGTGCATCGGCAGGCAGGCGCGCTTCGAGTACGCTGACGTAGTCGTCGTTCGGCACGAAGCAGATCTCGACCGACTCCGGCTTGTCCGCCGTGGTCAACCCGAGGGTCCGGGCCGCAGCGCGCGTCTCGGCCTTGGTCAGCGCACCGACCGGGGTTCGCATCCGGGCCACCACCTCAGGTGGAATGCCCCAGAGGAAATAACTCTGGTCCTTGTTTCGGTCGGCGCCGCGGAACAGCTTGCCCTCTTTGGCAATCGCATAGTGCCCGGTGGCAATGGCATCGCAGCCAAGCGCGTCGGCGTGAGCCAGGAGGTCTCGGAACTTGGTGAACGAGTTGCAGCGGACGCAGGGAATCGGGGTCCGACCTCGGCTGTACTCATCAACGAAGTTGGTGATGACCTGCTCGCCGAAGCGATCTTCCAGATTCAGGACGTAGTGTGGAATCCCGAGGGCGTGGGCCACGTCGCGAGCATCGTTGATCGAGTCGAGCGAACAGCAGGGACGATCAGGCACCTCGTCGCCGTAGCAGAAAAGCTTCATCGTGGCGCCGACGACATCATAGCCCTGCTGGACCAGCACGGCGGCGGCGAGTGAGCTGTCGACCCCGCCGGACATGGCGACCAGAATCTTCTCAGGCACGTCCGAGTACCGTCGCGAGTTTGCGGACCTTGTCGACGATGCCGGGGAACACCGAGACGACCTGCGCAATGTCGGCGTCCCGGGTCTCGTGGCCCAGGCTCAGGCGGATCGCACTGAGCGCGAGGGGACGCGGCACGCCCATGGCCACCAGAACGTGCGATGGCTCGACCGATCCGGTCGAGCAGGCCGACCCGCCCGAGACCGCAATCCCGGCGAGATCCAGATGCATGAGCAGGGCCTCGGCCTCCGCGCCAGGGACGGCGAGGCTGAGCACGTGCGGCGCCCGGGGCGCTCCTTCGCCGTTGACGACCAGGTCCGGCACGACGGCGCGCAACTCCGCCAGGAGCTTGTCGCGCAGCCGACCGAGACGGTCTGCTTCCTCCGCAACCTCCGCCGCTGCCAGGATCGCTGCTTTGCCGAGCGCCACCGCGCCAGCCACATTCTCGGTGCCCGGACGGATGCCGAACTGCTGGCCTCCGCCATGGATCAGGGCGTCGACTACCCCGCGGTCGCACACGATCAGCGCGCCGATGCCCTTGGGCGCGCCGATCTTGTGCCCGGACAACGTGAGCAGGGTGCAGCAGGCGTCGGCGAGATTGATCGGCAGCTTGCCGAAGGCCTGGACCGCGTCGGAGTGGAACGGCACGCCCGCCTCGCGGGCGGCTCGACTCATTGCCTCGATCGGCTGGCGGACCCCCGTTTCGTTGTTGACCCACATGAACGAGGCAATAGCCGGCGCGCGCGTCAGGGAGGTCGCAAACGCCGCCTGGTCGATCAGTCCGCTGCCGTCGACCGGGAGAATGTCTTCTTCGCCGCCAAGCGTGACCACATGGTGCGCAGCTGCCAGCACGGCCTTGTGCTCGATGGCCGAGGTGACCACCCGCATCGGGCGGCCCCGGTTGCGCGCAGCGAGCGCGCTGCCGATGATGGCCAGATTGTCGGCCTCGGTGCCCCCCGACGTGAAAACAACCTGGTTCGGCTCGGCACCGACCGCGGTGGCGACCTGGCGCCGGGCCTGCTCGATCCCGGCGCGGGCGGTCCGCCCGAAATGGTGGGCGCTGGACGGATTGCCGAAGGCGCCGCTGCCCAGATAGGGGAGCATTGCTTCGAGCACCTCAGGGCGCACCGGGGTGGTGGCCGCATGGTCGAGGTAGACGGGTCGTACCGGCATAGACAGGGATTATAACCCCGGATCGGGAGGCCGATGAGCCCCCTACATGCTCTGAACCCCCAGCTGGACGATGTCGTCGATCTCGACCGTCTCGTGGGTGAAATACGGTTCCCCGAACCGGGCCCGGATCAGCGAGCCGTAGTGGGCGTTCTGGGTTCCCACCAGGCTGTAGAGGTCCTGGCCGGTGGGAAAGATCTCTCCAGCGTTGGTTGCCCCATCAAACTGGCTCGCGTAGCAGCGGATCGCGGCCATTTTTCGGTCGAACTGTGGTGTAATATCCACCACGAACGTCGGCTTGACCGGGTCTTCCCGATACGCCAGGGCGTAGAGGATCTTGAACGGGCGATGGGGCATTCCACCGGCCGGATACTTGGCCAGACCGGCCAGGAAACAGGCATCCCGGGCCAGTTCCGAGGCGATTCGGTGGTCGGGGTGTCGTCCGACGGGAAAGGGCAGGATCACGACCCTGGGCGCGAAATGGCGGATCGCTTCGACCACGATCCGGCGCGCCTCGTCGGAGTTGTGCAGTCCGGCGTCGGGCAACCCTGCATTGCGCCGTTCAGCCACCCCCATGATCCGGGCGGCGGCCTCTGCTTCACTGGCGCGGAGTGCGGCGGATCCGCGGGTGCCGGTTTCGCCGGCCGTGAGATCGAGAATTCCGGTTCGGTATCCCTGATCAGCCGCTTTGATCAGGGTGCCGGCACAGGTCAGCTCGACGTCATCCCGATGAGCGGCAACCGCCAGAACATGAACCGACTGGGTCACTGGGTCTTCCGGCGCTCTTCCACGATCACGGCCGCCGTCTGCGTACCGAGTGTGAACGCGGAATGGAACTTGCCCTCGACGCCTGCTTTGGATCCTTCCCGCGGAACGCCGCTCTGAGTCACGATGGTGACTTTGCCCGTCCCGTCGTCGATCTGGTAAGCACCGACGCCCAGAATCCCCACCGAGCCGGTCACCGAGCCGGCCACTCGCACCGTCTGCCCTTCGTACTTACCGGGCTCGTCGAGCAGGCTCTGGATCGAGGTGGTGCCGCAGGACTTGAGAAAGAACACTGCGGCCATGGCCAGCAGGAAGGGCGATCCGGCGCGAGGGCGAGAGGTACGCAGCATGGGACGCTCCACTTGGCAAGTCGTAGAACCGGCGAGTCAGCTGTGGTACGATGGAAAGGTACTGCGGGGAGGCTGCGTCCGGCACGGGCGCAGCCTGGACCTGCTACTCGTAGCGGAGGGCGTCGACCGGGTCGAGCTTGGCGGCCTTGCTGGCCGGGTAGAGGCCGAAAAAGATGCCGGTCACGATACTGGCGCCCAGAGCGGCGACGACCGACCAGAGGGGCACCGCGGCTGGAATCGGCGTGTAGTTGCTGACCAGCCAGGCGATCGATCCGCCCATGGCCATACCAATGATGCCACCCAGCACCGTCAGCGTCGCGGCCTCGACCAGGAACTGGAACATGATTTCCCGTCGGGTGGCACCGAGCGCTTTGCGAACCCCGATTTCCTTGGTCCGCTCGGTGACCGAGATCATCATGATGGCGACAACACCAACACCGCCGACCAGAAGGCCGACGCTCGACAGCGCCAGCATGACCAGGAAGAAGCCGCCCGTGACCTTGTTGTAGACCTCGAGCATCTTGTCCTGCGTCACGATGGCGAAGTTGTTCTCCTCTTTGGGGCGCAGGCCGCGAGACATCCGCAGCGCCGAGATGACCCGATCCTGAGCCTCAGCCACGGTGACCGTATCGGCCGGCTTGATCATGATCCACATCCCGCCCCGGCGATACTGGGCCACCTTGGTGAAGGTGCCGTGAGGCATGACCGCGATCGGGTTTTGAGCGGCGCCGCCGAACAAGCTGGCGGCCTCGGCATAGATCCCGACGACGGTGAAGGGAACCCCGAAGATCTTGACCCGTCGCTGCAGCGGGTCCAGTCCGGGAAAGACCCGTTCGGCCAGTCGATCGTTGATGATGGCCACGTGACTGCCGGCGGCCGCTTCCACCTCGGTGAAGTTGCGGCCCTGGACCAGGGTGCCGCCCGCAGCGTCCAGCATGTTGGGGGTGGCGCCGATCACGAAGACGGAACTGAGGCTGACCGGGCCGACACTGACCGGACCGCTGGTTTCCTCACGCCAGGCCACCTGCGCAATGCCCGGCAAGCGGCGAATCATTCGCCCTTCGTCGGCGGTGACGAACGGATTTCGTTCCCAGGGACGCTCGGTGCCGTCCGAGACGTTGACGCCACCCTGGAAATGTCGCATCACCATGAAGGTGGTCGGCCCGGCCTGCTCGAGCATCCCGCTGACGGACCGGTTGATGCCGGTGATCATCGACGCCATCGCGATCACGACCATCACGCCGATGGCCACGCCGAGGATGGTCAAGGCGGCCCTGGCCTTGTTGACCCGGATCGACTCGAGCGCAATCAGCACGCCTTCGAAGAGGCGCGCCGGGTCGAGCAGGCTGACCTTGGCGAGCTTGCGGCGCGCGGCCGGCGGCAACGCGCCCGGGATCGGCGGCCAGCGGGGGGGCAAGGCGGCGTTACTCATTCAGACCTCAGTGCCTGAATCGGGTCCAGCTTCGACGCGCGGCTGGCGGGGTACACGCCGGCCACCATGCCAACGAACACGCCGACGAAGACGCCCACCCCGATCGACCACGGTGCCACGCTGGCTGGAAGCGGGGTCGTTGCCTTGACCACATAGGCCAACAGAATGCCGAGCCCGATGCCGATCGAAGCTCCGACGGTGGAAATCGTGGCCGATTCGATGATGAACTGCGCCAGGATGTCGCGCCGCTTGGCCCCCAGCGCCTTGCGGATGCCGATTTCCCGAGTGCGTTCGCTCACTGCCATCAGCATGATGTTCATGATCACAATCCCGCCGACGACCAGCGAGATCGCCACCAGGCCCGGAAGAGCGGTGAACAGCACCGCCGAGATCCGACGCCATCCTTCGAGGGCGCCCTCGGCGGTTTCCAGGGCAAAGTTGTTCTCCTGGTTGGGCCGGAGCCGCCGGCGGATGCGCATCAGCTCTTCGGCTTCGGCCACGGCTGATACCAGGTGGTCGATCGAGGGGGTCTGGACGTTCAGCTCGTCCATGTATCCCAGTCGGCAGGTCAGCCGGTTGGCGGGCGACTCGAAGGGCGTGATCACGAAGTTGTCCATCGAGAAGCCGAACAGCGTTCCCTGCTTCTCGACCACCCCAATGATGCGATAGGGCAGCCCGCCCACGGTGACGGAGCGACCGAGCGGGTCGACGCCGGGAAAGAGGCGCTCGGCGAGTTCGAAGCCAATCACCGCAACCAGGGAGCCTTGCTTCGCCTCGTGGGTCGAGAAGGGACGCCCGGACGCCAGGTCGTAGTTGCGAATCGTGAATATCGGCGGATCCGCAGCAACCACGCGCACGCCGGAGGCGGTTCGTCCGCCCGCGATCACGTTGGTGCCGCCATCGCAGGCGCGGGCAAAGATTGCGGGCGTCTTGAGCTTGGCCATGACCCAGTCGGCATCACCGTAGTCGATGCGCGGCCGGCGGGACCACTCGCGCCAGGTCTCGTCCGAGATGTTGCCCATGTTGATGTCGGGTGTCCGGCGCAGCTTGAAGGTGTTGAGTCCGACCAGTCGGTTGGCGAACTCGTCCTCCATGTACACGTTCATCCCCTGGACGATCGACACCACCGCGATCAGGAAGGTGACGCCGATCAGCACCCCGATCAGACTGAAGAAGCTCTTCAGCTTCTGAGTCCACAGGGTGGTCAGCGCCATCCGAACCGCTTCAAGGAACGGCATGGCTCAGGCGGCCTCGGTTCGCTCGGGGCGGACATCGCTGGCAACCCGACCGTCGCGCAGGGTGACGATGCGCTCGGCGTGGGCCGCGATGTCGGCCTCGTGGGTCACCACGATGATGGTCTGGCCCTGCCCGTGCAGCAGGCCGAAGACTCGCATGACGTCTGTGCTGGTGGCGCTGTCGAGGTTGCCGGTCGGCTCGTCGGCCAGCAGGATCGACGGCTCATTGACCAGGGCGCGGGCAATCGCGACCCGCTGCCGCTGTCCGCCCGACATCTCATTGGGGCGATGATCCATCCGGTTACCCAGCCCGACGCGTTCGAGCGCCGCCCGGGCGCGATCGCGACGGACCTTGCCCGACAACCCGGCATAGACGAGCGGCAGCTCGACGTTCTCGAGTGCGGTGGCGCGGGGCAGCAGGTTGAAAGTCTGAAAGACGAAGCCGATCTCGCGGTTGCGGACCCGCGCCAGCTCATCGTCCGTCATTCGCGACACTTCCTGGCCGTTGAGCCAGTACTCGCCCGAGGTGGGCGTATCGAGGCAGCCGAGCATGTTCATCATGGTCGACTTGCCTGAGCCGGACGGCCCCATGATGGCCACGTATTCGTTGCGACGAATCTCGAGGGTCACGCCGCGCAGCGCCTGGACCAGCTCCTCGCCCATCCGGTACTCCCGGACCAGCGAGTCGATCCGAATCACGTTCTCGCTCACGATCGGGCCGGGACAGGTGCCGCTGGAGTCCCTGACTTCGGTGGCCGAACTCTGGTCGAGTCCTTGAGGTCGCGGACCGCCTGGAACGGGCCGGCAACGATCGAGTCGCCCCGAGCCAGTCCGTCGAGCACTTCGAAGTGTTCTTCGCCGGTAATGCCGATCCGGACCGGCTTGAACATCGCGATCCCGTTGCGGACGACGAAGACGCCCTCCCGGTCGCGGCCGCGCAATCGGCCGGCGCCGGACCCCGCCGGCTTGAGCTCGCTGGGCACCTCTTCGTGCTGCCTGACGGTCAACGCAATGATCGGAATCGACAGCGCCTCCTCCCGGGTATCCGTGACGATCCGCGCGGTGGCCGACAGGTCCGGTCGGACGGCGGCCGGGGGGCTTTCGAGGGTGACTTCGACATCGAAGTCGACCGACTGCGCAGCAGAGCTCGTCGACTGTGCAGCAACCGTGGCGCTGTGGGAGATCTTGGTGACGCGCCCGACGAACGCGCTGTCGGGAAAGGCGTCGATCGACACCTCGACCGAGTCGCCGAGGCTGACCCGGACCATGTCGGTTTCGTCGACCCGGACCTTGGCGAGGATGGTGCCCAAGTCGGCGATCGTCATCAGTCGGCCGGTTTCACGAGAGAACGTGCCCGGGACCGCCACTTCGCCGACCTCGACCGGCAGGCGGACGACTCGGCCGTTGATCGGCGAAACGATCCGGGTCTTGCTCAGCTGATCGCGAGCTTCCGAGAGTGAGCCGCGGGCCTGGTCGACGTTGGCCGACGAGGCATTGTACGACGCGACGGCCACGTCGTACTGCTGCTGCGCCTGCTCGACCTGCTCGGTCGAAACCAGGGCGGCGTTGAGCTTTCGCATCTCGATCCAGCGGTCGAGCTGCCGCTTGGCCTGATCGCGATTGGTCTGCGCCTGCACCAGTCCCGCCTGGTTCGAGGCCAGCAGGCCCTCGAGCCGTCGCACGGCGGATTCATACTGGGCCGGATCGATCAGAACCAGAAACTGGCCCTTCTTGACGAGGTCGCCTTCCTTGACGCCGAGCTGCACGATGCGGCCGGTAATGTCGGCGGAAATGTCCACCTGGGCTTCCGCCTCGATCTTGCCACTGGCCGTTACGATCGACACCAGACGGCGAGGTTCGACCGATTCCAGCCGGACTTCGGTGGCTTTCCCATCCCGCTTGGACGCCTGGAAGGCGAACACCGCTGCTGCGGCAACGACAACCACCGCGGCCAAACCCCATTTCGTGCGCTTCGACATGGCTTCCGATTCCCGCGCTCAGCGGAGTGGTCGGCCGACGGCAAGCTCGAGCGCCGCCACGGCCTTGTGATAGTCGTACACTGCGTTGACGTAGTCGCCCTCGGCCCGCTGGACGTTGTTCTCGGCGTCGGTGACGTCAAGTGCGCTGCCGGCGCCCAGCCGGTAGCGATCCTGCGCCAGCTGGCGCTGATCGCGGGCAGCTTCCCGGTTGGCTTCCTGGACGGCGATGGCGCGAAAGGCCGTCTCCACCGCCAGGTGGCGCCCCTGCACCTCGGTGCGCACCTGCAGCTCACGGGCCCGTGCGGCTTCCCGCAGGTCGTCCCGCTGCGCACGCGCCTGGGCAATGTTGAGGTCGCGCTGGAACCCGTCGAAAATCGGCAGCGAAATCCGGACGCCGGCGCTGAACGGCTGGCTCGTGAAGCTGAACGGGAAGGCGCTGTTGCGCGAGATGATGGCGTTGCGGACTTCGGGGAGCAGGGCCTCGCCGGTTGCGTCGAGCCCGGCAAAGCCGCGGCAGTCGGCGATGGTGCCGTTGCCCGGCTGACCGCCGATGCCGCCGCCCGGCAGGCTGGTGATCAGGCTGTTCTGGAACTGGCAGTTGTTGAACTGACTGGTGGCACCACTGAGCGCCTGCGTCAGCAGCACGTTGTCGTTGGTGAACTGCTGGGTGTACCCTTGCCAGCCCGCCTGGAAGCTCAAGGTGGGCAGATAGCGCGATCGCTGCGCACGGACCGCGTGTGCCGCCGCCCCTTCACGCGCGCGCGCCGCCCGGATCTGGGGGTTCTGCTCACCTGCCACGCCCAGCAGGCCGTCGAGCTGCCAGGCGGGGGCGGTCACCGGGAACGAGTCGGGGAGCGACACCTCGCGGACCGCCACCGGCGCGTTGAGCCCGATCCGGCGGAAGAGTTCGAGCTTGGCCTCGGCCTCGGTCTGCTCGGCGCGCAAGAGCGCAATGTCGGCCTGGCCCTTCTGAACCTGCGCCTGCTTGACGTCGAGTATGGTGGCCTGGCCGACCTGGAACCGGGCCTCGGCCAGGGTCAGGAACTCGGCGTTCCGGGCCACTTGCTGGCGCGCCACCTCGGTCTGCGCCGAGGCTTGCAGCGCGGTGAGATACTGGAAGGTGACGTCGAAGCGGAGGGACACTTCTGCCCCGACGATGTCCTCCGAAATGGCGGTCTGGTTGGCTCGCTGCTGACCCGGCGCCGAGAGCGTGCTGCCGGACAACTGCCAGTTCAGGTCGATGCCGTATCCCGACGAGAGGGTGGGCGACGACTGGTTGAAGACGGAGCCCGCGAAGGTGGCCGAGCCAGGCCCCGTGTACGACATGCTGCCGGAGACGGACAGCGACGGCAGCATCGTCGTGGCGTAGGCATTGCGCACACTCCAGCGCGCCGCGGTGGCGTCATTCAGCGTCTGACGGTAGGTCGGGCTGTGACGGGAGGCCTGACTCAGCGCCTGCTCGAGCGTCAGCGAGGACGGTGGGGCCTGTCCGAGACCGGAAGCGGGTGCCAGCAGTAGCAGCGCAAGGGCGAGGGCCCTGGGCGTCATCGCGTTCATTCCTTTCGTTGAACCGAACAGTCGACGGGCACTCGTACGGACACCACTGGTTCGCGGTTTCAACTTGGGACGAATGCGGAGCAAGTCGTTCAATCGCATCGGTTTGTCCATTCATCAAACGCAGGTTGGACGAAGCCCGGATCGGGCCGGTAACCTGGACCACCGATGAAGGGTTCGTGCCTTGATGTCTTGGAATCTAAACCGTTGTCATCAGGTTGCTTAGGTTATCTTCGCCTGGCGGACCTGGTGCGCTGGGGTGACCGCTCTTGGGACGGGTGTCCCGGCATCAGGACGCTTCGGCGGATCGTTCGACCCGTTCGAGCAGGTACTGCATGATGATCTCGTAGTAGTGGTCGCCGGTGGCGCGGGTCTCGGCCAGGCCGGGCGGCAGTAGGGTGGTGTCGACGGTATCCGGGGCAATGGCGAGCAGGATGCTGGTCGTGATCAGGGCGGGGCTCACCTCGGGGAGCGGGGCGGCAAAGATGTCGATCAGGGTAACCCGTCCGAGGGCGCGGATGGTGCTCAGGGCTTCGAGGTGGGCGTCGGCTGCATGGGCCGTCAGGATGACGACGTCGTCGACCTTTGCTTCCGTCTCCCAGGCGGCAATAAGTTCGTTGAGCATGCGGTGCAGGGTCTTGCGGGTCAGGGATGCGCTGCCGGGGGCCTCCGGGTCGCGGTCGGCATGGACTCCGAACGGAATGACCGGACTGCAGGCAATCTGAAGGCGGGCGGAGAGGTCGTGCGCCAGCCGTTCGACGATCAGCGTATCCGCACCAAGCGGTAATTCCGGACCCCTGGCAATCAGGGTTCCTGCGGGGATCAGGAGGCGGGGATTCGAGCTGAGAATGCGGCGGACCGCGAGGGCGGTCATGCAGGCGAGAAGCACCGGCTTCGGGTGATCGACCTGGTCTGGCGTCATCGCTGGCTGTTGCTCCTGCTTGCCGGGTATCTGTTGCTGGCCGAATGGATCCGCGCGCCTGGCTTTGGCCTGGCGCTGGCCGCGGTCGTTGCCTGGCTAGGTGCCGCGCTGGCGCTGCCGCGACGTCGCGGGGCCAGTCTGCTGCTCGCAGCCGTACTGGTCGGTCAGACCCTTCTGCTCGGCTTCAGCCACGTCAGCATCGAACGTATCAGGCGGTCTTGGCCTGCGGTCCGCGAGAGCCAAATTACGCGGGCGGCGGCGGAGTGGCTACGGGAGATCAAGGCCTCTCGAGCTTCGATCGGCCGGGTGCTGGAGGAGGCGGCTCAGGCGGAAATGCTGCCGCGCGACCGGGCGCTGGGCCGGCTGGCGCGGGCCGTCGCGGATGCTCCTGTCGAAACGGGCGTCGTCATTGTCGAAGCCGATGGGACCCCGTTTGCCTGGGCGGGACGGCACCGTCTTCCTCCCGAATCGCAGGGCGGCTCGATCGATTTTCGCCGGGCTCCATACTACGCGGTCCTCGAGGGCCGCCGCGAACTTCCCAATCAGCGGACCGCCATCGTCTCCCTGCTGCTGGCGGCGGACTCGACCGTGCCGGATCAAGGGCGGAGTCTGGCGCGCCGGTTCGAGCGGCGGGCTGGCGTCGGCGTCGAAGTCCTGCTGACCGGCATCGCGCCAGACACCTCGGACGTTTTCGATTACCTGGAGCCGACGGCCGATGGCGGCAGCCGGCTTCTCTTCAGTGTGCAGCTGGCGCCGCCCAGTCAGACCGAGGCGCATGAGCGGACCTATCGTTCGGCGGTGCCGCGCCTCCTGCTGGCGGCGGTACTGGCCCTGTTGGTTGCGCTGGTGGTTGCGGCGCCGGGCTGGGCCCGTTTTGCGCTGCTGGGCCTTCCGGTTGCCATCCTGACCCGCGCTCCGCTTGACGGGGCGCTGGACGTGCCCGCGCTCTTCTCCTCCTATGCGTTTCATCACCCGTTGCTCGGCCCGTTGTCGGAGTCGGCAGCTCCGCTTGCTGCGGTGAGTGTGGTGGTGGCGCTCCTGGCGCTGGCGATCCGGCCTCGTCTCGATGTGCCACGATGGCTCGGCATGCCGGTGGCGGGTGTGTTGCTCCTGGCGGCTCCGTATCTCGTCAGTCGCCTGGGTCGCGGCATCCAGGTGCCGCTCGACGGTGTGTCCGCCGAGCTCTGGGTCGTCTGGCAACTGGTCGTGTTTCTCGTGGCGTTTGCCATCGTGATGGTTGCGGCGGCCCTGTTGCCGCGGCGGGCTTCGGGTCGCCGTACGCCGGTCGCGCTCGGGGCCGCCATCGCGATCGCCGCCACCGTGATCGGGCTCGGGATCTGGAACGCCAGGTACGGATGGCCGGACTGGTATCCTGTGCTTTGGGCGGTGGCGATCACGCTGGTCGTCTGGCCGGCGCGACGGATCGTCGGCCTGGCCGGGATCGGTGTGGCGGTCGGGAGCGCCGCGTCATTGATGGTCTGGGGTGCCGAGGTCGAAGGGCGGGTGGCGGCGGCCCGGGCCGACTTGGGAGCGCTTGGCAGCCGGGCCGATCCGATCGTGGTGCCGCTCCTGGAGATCTTCATCGACCAGGTGGACGAGGGGGCGGCGCCGCGCACCACCTCCGAATTGTTCCAGATCTGGCAGTCGTCGCCGCTGGCTCGGCAGTCGTTTCCCGCGGTACTCGGGCTCTGGACGGTCGACGGTCAGCCGAGAGCGCAGCTTCGTCTCGACGAACTCGACCTGCCTGATACGCTGGTGCGTCGGGTCATCGGCGAGCTGCCGGAGGGCGTGTCGCGAACCATCGTTCCGCTCCAGCGAATTCCCTCAGTGCATTATCTCGGCGTGGTTCGGGTCGATGCGGGAACGGTGCTGACGGTCGGGCTCGGCCCGCGCTCCAACCTGATACCACGAGCACGGCTGGGACGCCTGCTGGTGCCGACACCGCCGCATCAACCGCTCTATCGTCTGATCCTCTCCCCGACCGGTTCGCTCGAGCAGCCGCGCGATGGCGTAGCCCTGTGGCGGCGCGAGGGTTGGACGGCCCGTGGCTCCCGGACCGTCGCGATGGGCGACGGCGCTCGCGACGTGTCTGGGGTGGCCGAGTTGGGGCGCCCCGGTGCGCTGCTGGTGCGCGGCACTCTGCTCGTGGTGCTCAATCTGCTGATCGTCTTCTGTCTGGCCGGGCTGGCGAGCTGGCTGGCAAACGGTCGAGTCGAGCGCCCAGGCTGGTGGCCCGAATGGCGGGCCTTCCGCACTCGGATTGCCATGGCACTCGGTGCGTTCTTCCTGGTCCCGGCCGCCGGGTTTGCGCTGATCAACATCTTCGAGCTGGCCGACGGCGGCCGAAACCGTCGTGATCTGATGATTGCGCAGACGCTTCGCGACGCCGCGCCGGGAAGCATGCTGCCACTGGCCGGCCCGATGACAGTCGACAGCACCCTGGAGGTGCTGAGCGAGCGCGTCGACGCCAATCTCGTGCTGTACCGTGACGGGCGGCTGATCGCGGCCAATGGGGGCGGCGTCCTCGAGGATTTTGGCGTCGTCAATACGCTGGTCCACCCGGACGTATTCCGTCGAGTCCAGATCGAGGGCGAGCAGACCGCGGTGACCGACGGCCCGTCCGCGACGGCCCGGACCCGTCTCGGGGTTCGGGCCATCCGTTTACCCACCGGCGATGCGGCCATGCTGGCTTCGCCACAGAGTACCGGTGATCCCGACATCATTCGACGTCAGCTCGATCTGGCCTACGTGCTGGTGCTCGCGATCGTCCTCGGTCTCTTTGCCGCGATCGTCGGTGCGCAGCTATCTGCCCGTGCCCTGTCCCGCCCGGTACGGGAGCTGCGTGACGCCGCGCTGGCCTTCGGGCAGGGGCAGGCCATGCCGCCGCCGGCCAGCGATCCGCCCGCCGAGTTCACACCGGTCTTCGCAGCCCTGGAAAAGATGGCGGACGATGTCCGCGCTACCCAGGAAGCGCAGGAGCGGGCGGCCCGCGTGCTGGCCTGGGGTGAGATGGCCAATCAGATCGCCCACGAAATCAAGAACCCGCTGACGCCGATGCGGCTCGGCATCCAGCATTTGCAGCGGGTGTATCGGGACGGGCGGCCGCTTGGTCCGAGTCTCGAAGACACCTCTCGCCGGATTCTCGGTGAGATCGATCGGCTCGATACGATTGCCCGTGCCTTCAGCCGCTTCGCCGCGCCGGCCGAGGGGCGTCCGGCTCCCGAGCCCACGCCGCTCGGTGAGGTCTGCCGCGAGGTCGTGGCCCTCTACGGTCTGGCGCCGGATGCGGGCGGCGTCAGCCTGTCCATCGAGCGCGATGCGCTCGTGCTGGCCCATCGCGACGAGGTCAAAGAGACTCTGGTCAACCTGCTCGAGAACTCGCGCAACGCGGATGCCCGAACCGTGACCGTCCTGCTCGACGGGCCGGTGCTCAGAGTCGTCGACGACGGGTGTGGGATCGCTCCGGAAGAACTCGAACGGATCTTCGAGCCGCGGTTCTCGACCACGACCAGCGGTTCCGGGCTCGGGCTGGCCATCGTCAAGCGGTTGGTCGAAGGGTGGGGTGCTGTGATCGGGGTGGAGAGTGAATTGGATCGCGGCACCACCATCACGATCCGCTTCCGCGAGGCAACGCCATTACCCCGCGACGGGTGAGGGCAGCCAGCGCGCCAGGACCCGGGCCAGTTCGCCTTGCTGGACGGGCTTGCTGATATAGTCGTTCATGCCGCTTGCCAGGCAGCGATCGCGGTCCGACGCGAGAGCCGCGGCGGTCATCGCAATGATCGGCAGCTTGGCTGTCGAGTCGTCGCCCGTGCGGATCGCCTTGGTCGCTTCGTAGCCGTCCATCTCCGGCATCTGGCAATCCATCAGGACGGCGTCGAAGGGACCCTCCGACACGAGCTTGGCAAGCACCTCTTTCCCATCCTGGGCGATGCTGACTTGAAGACCGAGTCGCTCCAGCATCCAGCGGGCAATCTTCTGGTTGGCCGGGTAGTCTTCCGCGAGGAGGACCCGGCCGTTCAGCTTGGTCGGCAGAGTTGCGGTGGTCGCTGCGGCGGCTGCGACCGGGTCCGGCGTCTTGAAGGGGAAGGTCAGGGTGAAGGTGCTGCCGACGCCCGGCTCGCTGCTTGCCGAAATGTTTCCTCCCATCAACTCCGTCAGCTGACGGCAGATCGTCAGACCGAGCCCGGTGCCGCCGAAGCGTCGGGTGGTCGAGGCGTCGGCTTGGGTGAATTTCTCGAACACATTGTCGAGCTGCGCCGGCGTCATCCCGATACCGGAGTCTCTGACGGTGATCGCGACAGGGTGGATCCCTGGAGGCCCCGGTTTCGGCGAGACCTGCACCATCACAAACCCTTCGAGCGTAAACTTGATCGCGTTGTCGATCAGGTTGGTCAGGACCTGTCGCAAACGCCCGGCATCGCCGATCACCTCGCGGGGCGTGCCGTCCGCAATCTTCATCCGCAAGCGAACGTGCTTGGCTTCCGCCTTGGCGTTGAGGAGGGAGATCACGTTCTCGACGGTGTCGTGCAGGTCGAAGGGAATCGATTCGACCCGCAGCTTGCCGGCCTCGAGTTTCGAGAAGTCGAGGATGTCGTTGATGATGGTGAGCAGATCGCGGCCCGATCGCTCGATCGTCTCTGCCAGGCTGCGTTGCTCGGGCTCGAGCTCCGTGTCCATCAGCATGGCTGCCGTTCCGAGCACCGCGTTCATCGGGGTGCGAATCTCGTGGCTCATGTTGGCCAGAAACTCGGATTTGACTTGCGCGGCCTTGAAGGCGGCATCGCGGGCCAGGCGAAGTTCCGTCGTCCGCTCTTCGATGGCGGCTTCCAGTCCGCGGTTGGTTTCGAGAAGCTCGGCGCGCAAGTCCTCGGAGCGGAGGTGAGTTGCGCACGTGGTCAGGACGATAGTGACGAGCTTCTGGCAGCCATGCGGAATGAACGGCGCGCGCTCCGGAATGGTGCCGAGGTACATGCCCAGCGGTCCGTTCCGCGTGGCTAGTGCGTGTAGCATCGCGGTGCCGCTGCCGTCCTTTCTGGGCACCAGGATCGGATGACTGGTCTGCAGGGCCCAGGCAAAGACGCCGTCGGCAATCTGTCCGTTCAACTCCGCTTGAAGGGCGTCAGCGAGTTCGGGGGGATCGCACCAGGCGATGGGGAAGTCGACCGCCGAAGGATCCAGCAGGAAGAACGCCCCTCCGTCGACCGGGCAGATCCGCCGGATGACCGACCCCGCCTGGCGGAGAACCGCTGTGCGGCCCGACTTCTCATCCTCACCGGGCTGGGTCACCCCAACTGATGCCACATGATCGAGGGCGTCGAGCAGCCATCGATTCATGCTCCGAGCCGCCTCGGCAGCGGCGGCTGCGGTGACACGGTCGACTCCGGGCACCGCGGGCATCGCCGGACTCATGCGTCGGTGTCCATGATGGCCTTGACCGCGTGCTCGAACTGGACCTCGACCTGGCGAAGCATCGGTGCAATGGCGTCAGGCGAGAACTGGATCAGCTCCCAGGCCGCAACCTCGAAGGTCGGCACCAGGTGTTCTCCGCTCGAACCGAAAGCCAGGGCATTGGCAAAGACATCCGCGACGTGAATGATGGCTGCTTCGACGGGGAAGTGGCTGGCCATCGCGGGGGCGTGGTGCCAGGCGGCAGTTTCGACGAGGACGCTGGGCAGCCGCCACTGCTCGAGCAGGGCGGCGCCAACGGCGCCGTGATGGAACCCGAACACCCGGCGCTCGACCTGAAAGAGGGGCTCGTTGGTCCGTCCGGCATCGAGCAGGGCCGTCGCCGCCTCCATCGGCGCTCGCGTATAGAGAATCAGGCGACCGATATCGTGCAGCAGGCCGGCAATGAAGAAGCGTTCGAGATTGGCCTCGCGGCGCCCCGCGGCCAGCTGGCGCGCCACCAGTCCACAGGTAATACTGTGCCGCCAGAACGAGTTCATGTCGGCCAGATCGGCCGGAACCTTGGAAAAGAGCCGCATGAAGGAGGTGCCGATTGCCAGGTCCCGCAGCTGCGCCATCCCGACGATGCTGATTGCCTGGGTGACAGTGGCAATCCGAGTCGGGAACCCGTAGATCGGGCTGTTGACCAGTCGCAGCAAGCGGGCCGTCAGTCCGGGGTCCTCGGCAATCACCCGCCCGACATCGGAGGCCGAGCTGAGCGGGTGGTCGATCACCTGGACCAGCCGCTCATACATGCTTTGGATCGTGCCGACTTCGACGGCACCGCGGATCAGATCCTCGGGGTGGCGTGGCGTCATACCTGGCCGTACCCGAGCCTCGCGGCCACACAGTGGGCAAAGAGCGCGGCGATCGCCGGGTGCTCGCGATCCACATGGGCAAAGCGCGGAGCCAGAGCCTCCTCGGCAGCAGCCCATGCTGCCGGATCGATCGGCTGTTCGTCGGTCACGGCGGTGGGGTCATCGACTTGAATCTCGACCGCCGCAATGCCCCACATCTGACAGTACCGGATGTGCTTGTCCGTCAGCACGGTCCCACTCGGCAGCAGCAGGCGCCCGGAGGCGTCGGAAAGATCGGCACCCAGCACGAGGTCGGGACGAAGCTGTTCGATGCTGACTTGCATTTGCGTGATCGGCTCCCTTGGAACCAGGAGTATCGGCCTCGGAGTGTCCGACTTGAGGACAGGGGGCGGGGTGGAGGGTCCGGATTGTCCGATTATGTGACGCCCGCGGATCCGAACTGCAAAGTCTTGCGGGGGGTAGCGGGTTGGCGTTTCGGGCGATAGCGTCGGTGGCGCGATTGGGGAACCCCAGACGGCTCGGCCCAGGTTGTGCCTCGTCAGGGTACCGAACCCCAACCCAGGCCGGAGTTTACCCTGTGAACGTCGATCCGATCCCGCAGAACATCGTCGCGGTCCACGACCTGCTCGCTGAGACCATGGCGTACGCCAACGAGCGGGAGCCCCGCTACAACTGGGGGGTGGCCATCTTCCCGCGGACGGGTCGGTTCGACGCGCCGGTGTTTGGAGTCGTCACCTGTGGCGGGGAGTCCACAACGCTGACCTACCGAATGCTTCAGGCGCTGATGGAGATTCCGGTGGCGGTCAGCGGCCGGGTTCCGGCCATTATTCGCGACGGAATGGCCTTTGGACCTCGCCGATCGGTTCCTCCGCCGGCGTTGCTGGATCAGCCTGTTTTACACTTGATGCTGACGTGCAGAATCGGAACAACGGTCGAAGACCTCGACCGCACCATGGCGCTCGAGTCGACCGTTTTTGCCGGAGACCTGCGGGCGCCGATCGTCCTGCTGACCGACGCCGGAGTGCCGGACGGTTGGCCCCTCTAGTCGGACGGACTGCTGCCGCTCAACGAGCCCGAGCGGCGTTCCACACCGTCAGGAGTGCCCACTGCGGCCCGAGGTAGCCCCTCGGGCCGTCTTCGTACCATTCTGCCAGCGAATGCGTCCCGCCGCCGGTCCCGCCCCCGTCGATCGTGATGGCGGGGATGCCCAGACTGATCGGTAGGTTGGCATCCGTGCTGCCCACCCCCGGGGCCGGGGCCGCGAATCCGAGCGCGGACGCCGCTTGCCGGGCACCCCGTACCAGCCAGAGGGAATCAGGTTGGGTACCGGCCGGACGCCGGCCCATGTCGACGATCTCGACGACCAGGCCCGCGCTCGATTGCGGCCACCGCCGCCGCTCGGCGTCGACCGCCTGATGAACCGCCCGCCGAAACGCGCTGTCCAGTCGGGCGAGCACTGGCGCCGACACCGACCGGAGATCCACCTGCATCGATCCGCGGAAGGCAATCGAGTTGATCGAGGTGCCGCCCTCGACGATGCCCACGTTGAACGTGGTGCGGGGGGCGCCCGGTACCTCGAGGTCGGCAATTGCGGCAATCGCTCGACCCATCGCGTGGATTGGATTCGGCATGCCGAAGTGGCCGTAGCTGTGCCCACCAGGTCCCGTGAAGTCGACCCGATACCGGTTGCTGCCAACTCCACCGGACACCAGTCCCAGGCCGATGCCGTCGACCGAAATGAACGCATCGACCGTTCCGACGGGCTTGCGTTCGAAGAGGTGGCGCACCCCGCGCAGGTTGCCGGGCCCCTCCTCGCCAACCGTACCGACGAAGAGGATGTCTCCCTCGGTGGTGACATCGGCGAGGGCGACGGCGCGCGCCACGGCGAGCACGACGGCAAGCCCGCGGCAGTCGTCGCCGATTCCGGGTCCCAGGTACCGGTTGCCCTGCCGTTTGACCGTCACGTCCGTTTCTTCCGGGAAGACCGTATCGAGGTGCGCTGAGATCATGATCCGCCGACCCCGTCCGCTGCCCTTCCGAATTGCAATCACGTTGCCGATGGAGTCGACCGTTGGCTGGTACCCCAGGGTCCGGAAACGTCGCGCATATTCGGCCGCACGACGCTCTTCCTTGAAGGGCGGGGCCGGAATCTCGCAGATCGACACCTGTTGCTCGAGGGTCCAGGCATTGTCGCGCTGGAGGATCGAGAGCGCGTTGCGAAGAGCCGGATTGTCCGGTAGCTGGGCAGCCACGCCGAGTGGCGCTGCCGCGACCAGGCCGATGCCCAGCGCCAGCCGCTTCACCGGGCCCTCGGTCGCCGGCTGGAAGTGGATTTGGCACCCCTACCCGACTTGCCCGACTTCCGAGCCGCCTTGGTCGGGGGCGCGGACCGACGGGCTGGGGCCCTAGTCTTGCCTCGGGTGCGGCGGCGGCGCGCGGGTGCCACCGATGCGATGCAGGTTACCTCGAGCGCCACGCCGTAGTGAAGCTCCGGCACCGGTACGATCGCGCGCGCCGGCCGGTGTGCTCCCATGATCGAGGCGTAGGTGGCGTTGATCGCATCCCAGTCGTCGAGTTTCGTGATATAGGCTGTGACCTGCACGATATGCTGGAGGCCGCTGCCGGCGGTGCGGAGAATCTGATCCATGTTGTCCAGCACCCGGCGGGTTTGCTCCTCGACCGTGCCGAGCAAGGGCTTGCCGGTGGCCAAGTCGACCGGCAGCTGTCCGGCGACATAGACGAGCCCGTTGTGAACGATTGCCTGAGAGTAGTGACCGCCGGGACGGGCCGTACCGGGCACCTGGATCGGAGAAATCGAGGCCATGGGACAGTCTGGAGTGGATTGTCGGGCGGGGCGCCGGTTGCGCCCCGCTCCATTTAATAGTCGGCCGATCGGCTCCCCGAGACAATCCCGACGTGCTCGAGATACGCGTCGCGTTCGCTGGTCGAGTGCCCCCCGCGGGTCGCCGCCTTGAGTTCCGTTGCGAAGGCCTCGACGTCAGCGACCAGCCTGTCAGGCTGGTCGAGCTGGGCCTCGATCCGCCGGATCAGCGCCGAGCCCGCGATGACGCCCCGAGCGCCTGCTGCGAGCGCGGAGCGAACCTGGTCAGCAGTCGAAATACCAAACCCGACGACGGACGGTGCGGCACGCGCCTGCCGCAGCGTGGCCAGCCGCGCGCGGAGGTCGGCGGCCGGTGCTCGATCGTCTCCGGTCACCCCGTCCCGAGCGGTGACATAGGTGTAGCCTCGGCTTTGCCGTCCAATCCTTGCCAGCTGCGATGGGGAGGCGTTGGGCGGGGCAATCAGGACGGCGGCAACGCCCGCTGCTGCGGCCGCTTCTCCGAACCGATCGGCCTCGGCGAGCGGGACGTCGGCAATCAGTACTGAGTCGACGCCCGCCTGCGCGGCTTCTCGATAGAAGGTCCCGACACCGCGGCGGACCACCAGGTTGGCATAAACGAGGAGGCCGATCGGCAGTTCGGGCGCCGCGCGCCGAACCGTCGCGATCAGCGCCAGGCAATCTGCCACCCGGGTGCCCGAGGCGAGCGCACGGCGGGCTGAGGCCTGGATGACCGGGCCGTCGGCCACCGGATCGGAAAACGGGAGGCCAAGCTCGAGCGCATCTGCCCGCGCAGCAAGCAATGCGGCGAGCAGCCGCGCCGAGGTTGCCAGATCGGGGTCGCCGAGGGTGAGAAAGGGAATGAACGCGCCTTCGCCGCGAGCCGAAAGCCGCGCAAACATGCGATCGTACCGGGTATTCATGCGGATTGCTCCGAGAGCCAGCGTTGGACCGTGGCGAGGTCCTTGTCGCCTCGCCCCGACAGGTTGACCAGGATGCGTCGGCGGCGCCCGTCGGGGCCGAGCAGACGGGCGGCGGCGAGAGCGTGAGCGCTTTCGAGTGCGGGCAGGATGCCTTCCTCCCGAGCGAGATCCTGGTAGGCGGCAACTGCCTGAGCGTCGTCGCAGCCGGTGTAGCGGACCCGGCCCCGCTCCTGCAGGTACGCATGCTCGGGACCGACCGCGGGATAGTCGAGGCCTGCGGAGATCGAATGCGATTCCTGGATCTGTCCATCGTCATCCTGGAGCGCGAGTGTCAGGGCGCCGTGGAGAACGCCCACCGTGCCCCGCTGCAAGGTGGCCCCGTGAGCGCCGGTGTGCAGGCCGCGTCCGGCGGGTTCGACCCCGAGCAGTTCGATCGGGTCGTCCAGGAACGCGGTGAAGATGCCGATCGCATTGGAGCCACCACCGACCGCAGCAATCACGATGTCGGGCAGCTCTCCCTCGGCGGCCAGGAACTGCTGTCGCGCCTCGTCACCGATGACACGCTGAAAGTCGCGCACCATGGTCGGGAACGGATGGGGGCCAGCCACGGTTCCGAGCAGATAGTGCGTCGTATCATACGAGGCCGACCAGTCCCGTAAGGCTTCATTGATGGCATCCTTGAGGGTGCCGCTTCCTGCGCTGACGGGTATGACGCTCGCCCCGAAGAGGCGCATCCGTTCGACGTTGGATTGCTGCCGCTCCACGTCCTTGGCACCCATGTAGATCACGGTTTCGAGGCCCAGGCGTGCGCCGGTAAATGCAGTGGCCACCCCATGCTGCCCGGCCCCGGTCTCGGCAATCAGCCGTCGCTTGCCGAGCCTCCGGGCCAGCAAGCCCTGGCCAAGGGCCTGGTTGGTCTTGTGGGCGCCGCCGTGCAGCAGATCCTCACGCTTGAGCCAGATGGCTGCTCCAGCATCGGCGCCGAAACGGCGGCAGCGGTAGAGAGGGGTTGGTCGTCCCGCATAGGTGGCCAGCAGATCGGCCAGCTCCGTCTGAAAGGCAGGGTCGCTCCGAAGATCGAGATAGGCTTGCTCGAGATCCTCGAGCGCCGGCATCAGAATTTCGGGCACGAAGGTTCCTCCGTAGCTGCCGAAACGCGTGGCAAGTTTCATTGAGCAGTTCTCCGGCGATCCGGGCAGCTGCGCCGGATGGAAAAGAAGTGGTCGAGTGCGGCGAGGGACTTGATGCCGGGTGAGAGTTCGACGCCCGAGTTGATGTCGAGAAAGTCGATCCCGGTTGCGTGGGCCCGGTCGAGATTGTCGGCGGCGATTCCGCCGGACAGCACCAGCCGGCCCGACCCGGCCTCCGGCCCGAGCAGGGTCCAGTCGAACGCCTGTCCCGTTCCGCCGCGACGAGCGGGGTGGTAGCTGTCCAGCAGCAGGCGATCTGCTCGTGCGGGGAACGGGGGCAGCCGGTCACGAATCCGGATGGCCTTCCAGATTTCGCATTGGGATGGCAGCAGCGGTCTGAGGGTCTCGAGCTCCGCGTCGGTCTCTTCGCCATGGAGCTGCACGGCCGCCAGGCCGAGCAGGTCGGCTGCCTCTGCGATTCGCTGAGGCGCGTCGTTGACGAACACGCCGACCCATGCGAGCGGAGCGGCATGGCGCAACTCGCGTGCGAGGCGAAGACTGAGGCACCGCGGCGATTCCGGCGCCAAGATGAAGCCTCCATGGGTCGCGCCAGCGGCGGATGCTGCGAGGATGTCGCGGGCTCGGGTCAGTCCGCAGACTTTGGTCGATCCGTAGACCAGCTCCTTGACGGTCGCGTCGATGTTCGTCGAGCGCATGGTCGCGGTGCCGATCAGGTACCCGTCGACGGTATCGGCCAGCGAGCGAACGTCGCGGCGGGTACGAATGCCGGACTCTGCGATCAGCAGAGCATCGGGGCCGGCAAGACCAGCCAACGCCGCCGTCGTTTCGAGCTTGACTTCGAGGGTGCTGAGGTCGCGGTTGTTGATGCCGATGACTCTGGCCCCCAGGTTCCTGGCCCGGATGACCTCCCCGGCCGTGTGCGCCTCGGTCAGCACGCCCATACCGACCGAACCGGCCGCGTCGGCACAGGCTCGATAGGTGCGATCGTCCAGGATCGACAACATCAGCAGAACTGCATCGGCCCCCGCGCGACGCGCTTCATAGACCTGATACGGGTCGAGCACGAAGTCTTTGCAGAGTACCGGTTGCGACACCGCGGCGCGTACTCGAGCCAGCAGGGCGTGCGAGCCGCCGAAAAAAGGACCGTCGGTCAGCACGCTGACGGCATCGGCATGGCGAGCGTAGGCGTCGATGGCCGGAGCCATCTCGTCGACCGCGCGCAGCTTGCCCTCCGATGGCGAGGCGGGTTTGATCTCGAAGATGAACGCCGGGGTTCGGGACCGGAGTGCTGCTTCGAAGCCGCGATCGGACGGCAGGAGACCTTCGAGAAGATCACTGAGTGGGCGCGCCGCCTGGCGACGCGCGAGGTCCCGCCGCTTCGCGGCCAGAATCGCGTCAAGCGCCATGGGAGTACTCGATCAGTGCGTCGAGGTGGCGCAGTGCCCGCCCATCGGCCAGGATGTCCCGGGCCGCGTCGGCGCCCTGGCGGAGATCGGTGGCCAGCCCGGCAATCCAGAGCATCGCCCCGCTGTTGAGCGCGACGGCGTCCAAGTGAGCCGCCGGTGCGTGCCCGGCAAGCAGGCGTCGTAGCCAGCGGGCTCCCTCCTCGGGACCGGTACCGGCCAGTGCTTCAACCGGAGCAACCGCACACCCGGCCATGGCAGGTGTCAGTGTGAGACGCTGCACCGAGCCGCGATGCAGCCGGGCGGCTGCCGTCGGGCCATGCAGGGCGATTTCATCCATGCCCGACCCGTGCACGACGAGGGCGTCGCGGCAGCCGAGCATCCCCAGCGTCTCGGCCAGCGGAACCACCAGCCGCTCCGCATACACTCCCATCACCTGGCACTCGGGCTGCGCCGGGTTGGCCAGGGGACCCAGCAGGTTGAACACGGTGCGGGTTCGAAGCGTCTGACGAACGCCGGTGGCGCGGCGTACGCCCGGGTGATAGGCCGGCGCAAACAGGAAACAAATGCCCGCCTGATCGAGGCAGCGTCGGGCGGTGTCTGGCGCCGTTTCCAGCCTGACGCCGAGGGCTTCCAGCAGATCGGCCGAGCCGCAGCGGGAGGAGCTGGCCCGGTTGCCATGCTTGGCGACCCGAACGCCGGCGGCCGCCGCAACAAACGCCGATGCGGTTGAGATGTTGACAGTGCCGGCTCCGTCGCCGCCGGTGCCGCAGGTGTCCGCGACCGGATAGTCTGGCTTCGGAAATGGCAGAGCCGCCCGACGAAGCGCCAGCGCCGCCCCCGCAATCTCGGCGGGCGTTTCGCCGCGCGCCTTGAGCGCACCGAGCAGGGCGGCGATCTCGATGTCGGTCAGGTCGCCGGCAATCAGTCCGGTAAAGGCGGCAAAGCTCTCGGTCTGGTCGAGGCTCCGCCGACTCAACGTATCGAGCACGCTAGCGGCGAGCATCGGCAGCCCACCGAATCACGTTGTCGATCATTTGTCCGCCCGCGGGTGTCAGAACCGACTCGGGATGAAACTGAACGCCTAACGCCGGAGCGGTGCGATGGCGGACGGCCATCACCACGCCGTCCGCCGAAGCTGTCGGCACCAGCTCGGCTGGAAGGGTCCCGGCCGCCAGCGAGTGGTAGCGGCCCACAGCGGTCGGCGAGGGAAGACCCTCGAACAGGCCCGAACCATCGTGGGTGAGGCGACTCGCCTTGCCGTGCACAGGCAGCGCGGCCGCAACGACGGTTCCGCCGGTGGCCTCGATCAGCGCCTGGTGACCGAGACAGACGCCGAGGAGCGGAATGCGGCCGAGTGCCCGGCGAATCACCTCGAGCGAGGAGCCGGCGTCTCGCGGATGGCCGGGGCCGGGAGAGATGACGACCAGTGCCCGGGTACCGGCGGCCCGCTCGAGGATCCGATCGGCGGGCACGTCGTTGCGAAAGACGGTCACCTTCGGGCCGCGCCGGGCAAACTCGTCGACCAGGTTGTAGGAGAACGAGTCGAAGTTGTCGAGCAGAACTACCTGGAGACCTTCAGACATGGGCGGGGGCCTCCGCATGGCGGATCGCCTCGACGACGGCGCGCGCCTTGCGCCGGGTTTCGAGGGCCTCCGCGGCCGGATCCGAGTCCATCACGACACCAGCGCCCGCGCGGACGTGGGCAATGCCGTCGACCACGACGGCAGAGCGAATCACAATCGCCGTTTCCAGGGTGCCATCGCTGCGCAGGTACCCGACGCTCCCGCCGTAACTGCCCCGACGGGAGACCTCGGAGTGTCGCAGGAGTTCGGCGGCACGAACCTTGGGGGCGCCAACCAGCGTGCCCATGTTCATGGTGGCGGCGTACGCTTCCAGTGCGTCCGTATGCGGAGCGAGCCTACCTGACACTTCGGACACGAGATGCATCACATGGGTGTATCGTTCGACCTCGAGCAGCCGGGTAACGGCGCGAGTTCCGGGGGTACTGATTCGGGCGATGTCGTTGCGGGCCAGATCGACCAGCATGAGGTGCTCGGCCAGCTCTTTCCCGTCGAGGCGAAGCATCACCTCGGCGCGGGCGTCGGCCTCGAGGTCGAGGGCGCCGCGCGCGTCCCGTCCGCGGCCGACGGTGCCTGCAATCGGCGTGATGGTTGCGGTGCGGGTCGCCGCATCAATGCGAAGGCAGGTCTCGGGCGAGGCGCCGAACAGGGCTCGTTCCGGACCCCGGAGGTAGAAGAGGTACGGACTCGGGTTGCGAGCGCGCAGCTCGCCGTACGCGGCCAGCGGGTCGGGGCAGGGTAGCGAGAAGGTCCGGGACGGCACGATCTGATAGACGTCGCCGGCCAGAATATGCTGCTGCAGACCTGCAACTGTACGCGCAAACTCGTCATCGCTCTGGTCGACGGAAACGTCTGCCAAGGCGGCGTCCGGGGAACCCCTCTCGTCGCGGTGCTGGGCTGTGCCGACGCTGGTCAGGGCAGCTACCAGTTGTTCGACGGCCCGGCTGGCGTCGTGGTATCTGGCATCGAAGCCGGTTCCGCCCCACGCGGTTGCGACCACCGTTACGGAGGCCGTCGGATGGTCGACCACGATCAGTCGATCGGGGATCCAGAACTCGAGCACCGGCTGGGCCAGCGGGTCGGCATAGCCGAGCGGTAACCGTTCGAAGTAGTCGATCGCGTCATACCCGAAAGCCCCGACGAGCAAGTGACCCCAGGGATTGGGGGTTGCCGCCAGCGCGATTCCGAATGTCAGGGTGCGGAGAACGTCGAATGCGGTGCCGTGCCGAAAGCGCTCGCGCTCGTCGATTCGGGCGGGCACTGGCGCGATCGGAACAACGAGGACGTTGCCATCGGTGGAGGCGGTGGGGTGATGCGCGGCAACCAGTGCGGCAATCGCCGCGCCGTTGGGCGAGAGTGGCTCGATCCGAACCGATTCGAGGTCGGCCGCGATCCGAGCGGCCGCGCGGACGCCGATGAGACTGCGCTGCCCTTGACGCTCGCTGCCATCGGCCGACTCGAGCAGGAAGGTATGGGGTCGCTCGCCGCCGTCCGCGAGCGTGCGATAAAGAGCCAGCGGATCGACCGTGGCGGCGAGCCTTCGTACCAGAGGGAGTACCGTCCCGGCGGCCGGAGCTTGCGGAGTCACAATGACCGTCCGGCTGCGCGGGCAAACGGGCCGAGCTCGCGCATCAGGGCGGCGAACTGGTCGGGGTAGAGCGATTGCTTGCCGTCGGAAAGCGCGACCTGCGGATCGTGATGCACCTCGATCAGCAGGCCGTCCGCACCGCAGGCAATGGCGGCCTTGGCCATCGGAGCGACCAGGTCTCGCACTCCGGTGCCATGCGACGGGTCGACCAGTACAGGGAGGTGGCTGCGTGCTTTGATCGCGGGGATGGCGGCAAGGTCCAGCGTGTTGCGGGTGGTGCTGTCGAATCCCTGGATACCCCGTTCGCAGAGAATCACATTGGGATTCCCCTCGGCCAGGATGTACTCCGCGGCGAGCAGCAGATCGTCGATTCGCGCGGCCATTCCGCGCTTGAGAACAACGGGCTTGCGACGCTGGCCGAGTGCCTGGAGCAGCCGGAAGTTCTGCATGTTCCGGGCGCCGACCTGGAAGCCGTCTGCGTACTGATCGACCAGATCGAGGTCGGCCAGGTCGACGACCTCGGTCAGGGTGGGCGCCCCGAGTTCGCGCGACACGGCTTGCAGGATCTCGAGGCCCTGGCGTCCCATGCCCTGAAACGAGTAGGGGCTGGTCCTCGGCTTGAAGGCGCCGCCGCGGAGGGCGTGCGCACCAGCCGAAGTGGCAGCTGCGGCGCTCTGGCGAAACAGCTCCCGACCCTCGATCGAACACGGGCCGGCAATGACCACGATCCGGTCGCCGCCGATTGCCACCCCACCGAGGTCGACAACGGTATCGGCGGGGTGCATGTCGCGTCCGACGAGTTTGTAGGGGGCGAGGATCGGTTTGATGCTCTCCACCATGGGGTGGCTGTCGAGCTGCAGCCGTTCGAGCTCCCGCTCGTCGCCGAGAGCGCCCAGCACGACCCGTTCGCTGCCAGGCATGTGGAGGGGGCGGAGGCCAAGCGACGCGATCTGTCGGATCAGCTCGTCGGCATGGTCGGCCGAGGCGCCTGGCTTGAGTACGATGATCATAGCCTGCCTTTCAGGTTGACCCCGATACCTGCGGCAGGCTGCAAACGCACGAAAGCCCACCGCGAATCGCGGTGGGCTCGTCGGTTGCGATCGTTCAGGTCTCGATCAGCTCAAACGGATGCTCGCCCTACCGCGGAATTGCGCCAGGGCCACCACCAGAGGTTGAGCGTCACGAGATGTTGCATGGCGGGAGTATAGACCCCGAGTCCGTGCCCGGTCAAGGGCGGCCGGAACGGCGCATCGCTGGTTCCAGGACGGCAAAGAGCCGCTCGATGTCACGCGGTTCGTTGTAGAGGTGCGGGGTGATTCGCAGAGTTCCGCCTCCCCGCACGCTGACGTATACGCGCTCGGCCGCCAGCTGCTCGGCAAGCGAGGGTGTGCTGCCGGGCACTCGCAGTGAGAGGTAGTGCGGCGCCCGCAGGCGCGCTGCAACGGCCGTCGCGCCGATCGACTCCGCGCGTGCGAGAATTGCAGCGTTGAAGGCGCCGATCGTCTCCGAGAGGTTCTCGACGCCCCACTCCAGGATCCCCTCGATCGCCGCCACCGCAGGGGGAATCAGGGCAAAGTTGGCCGGTTCTCCCATGTCGAAGCGGCGCGCGCCGGGCTGGAACTGCTCCGGGTAGCCGAGCAGGGCGCTGAAGTTCTCTGAGCCGGCGCGACCGAACCAGTGGTGCTCCAGCGGCGTGCCGTTCTGATGCCGGGGCGCGACGTAGAGCAGGCCGATGCTGTAGGGCCCAAGCAGCCATTTGTAGCAGGCCGCCACGAGGTAGTCGGGATCGACCGCGGCAAGGTCGAAGGGCATCACGCCGAGCGACTGTGTCAGGTCGAGCACCAGGGCGGCGCCGACCTCACGCAGGCGGGACCGGATCACCGCGAGGTCGAGTCGGACCCCATCGATCCAGTGGCACGCCGGCAACGCAGCAACCGCGGTACGGGAGTCGATTGCGGAGAGCACGGCGGCGGTCCAGTCGTCGTCAGACGGCCGCGGAATGGTGACCAGGTCTGCGCCGACCTGCTCTGCCCGGGTTCGCCAGGTGAGAATCGTCGAGGGAAACTCCTCGGCCAGCACCAGGACTCGTTGCGTCGGGCGGAGCGGCAGGTTGGCCGCGGCTGTCGCCATGCCGTAGCTTGCGGCCGGAACGATGGCGAGGTCGTCCGCTGTCGCGGGGGTACCGAGCAGCCGGGCAAAAGCGGCCCGGCCGCGATCGGCCGTCACAAAGAAGTCGGCCGGTGTGACCTCCCACGGCCGTTGTTTGGCGTCGATCCCCGCCCGGCCAGCCTGGGCGACCCGCCGGGATAGCGGTGACATGTAGGCGCAGTTGAGGTAGGTCACGTCGTCTGGCAGGTCGAACTGTGATCGGGCCGAGGCAAGTTTTGTCATTTCGGAAACGTAACGCCCGCCCGCTCCAGGGCTTAGGGCCCCCCAATGTCGCGAAACTTCTCGGCTTCAGCGAACGTCGGGCGTCGTGCGTAATGGGATGCAGTGGGATCGACCGCGGCGAAGGTTGCCTGGATTCGCTTCCGACCGCACTATTGGAACTATCATTCATGCTTCTGGTCTTGTTTACCGCCCTGATCCAGGCGGCAGCGCCCGTTGCGGCATCCGCCGTCGATCCCGCTCGACTGCCGGTGCTGGTCGACAGTCTGGCCGCGCGAGAACTCCGCGCGGGTCCGACGGCGGGTGTCTCTGTCGCCGTCATGCAGGGCGGCGTGGTGCTCTTTGCGCGCGGGTACGGGCAGGCGGACCTCGAGAATCCGGCGGCGATCAACGTCGAGACGATTTTCAAAGTCGGCTCCGTCACCAAGCAGGTCACGACTGTGCTGCTCGGCCAGCTGGTCGATCAGGGTAAAGTCGATCTCGACGCCGATATCCGGACCTATCTGCCCGATGCGCCGACCAGCGGTCGCAGCGTCACGGTGGCCCAACTGCTCGACCACACCTCGGGCATCCGGAGCTTTACCAACCTGGGGCAGGCCGTTTCCCGCGACAGCTTCCGACTCGATCTGACGACGGATCGTCTGATCGGCCTGCTGCGCAACGTGCCTCCCGATTTCGAGCCGGGGACCTCCTGGCAGTACAACAACACCGGGTATCTGCTCGCGGGCATGCTGGTCGAGCGGATCACCGGAAGCTCGCTTGCGGAGGTGCTGGCCCGCGGGATCACGGAGCCGCTCGGCCTGACCAGGACGTCATGGTGCGACGAACACGCCGTGGTGCCGAATCGTGCCAAGGGATACCGCCGGGCGGCGGCGGGTTTCGAGCGGGCGGTCGGGGAGAGCATGTCGATTCCCCGTGGAGCCGGGGCATTGTGCTCAACCCCAATCGACCTGGTTCGATTCCGGGATGCCTTGGCCAAGGGCCGGCTCCTTTCTACCGCGACATACCAGCGGATGATCACACCGGCTCGGCTGGCCGATGGCTGGAAGACGAATTACGGCTACGGGGTCGCGCTCTATCACATCGGGCCGTACCGGGTCATCCGGCATGGGGGTACGATCACGGGATTCCAGGCCAATCTGCTGTACGTTCCTGAGCGCGATCTTGTCGTCAGCGTGCTGGCAAACACGATGGGTTCAGATCCGGTCGGACTCTCCGACGGAATCGTCGCAGGGATACTTGGTGTGGATCTGCCTCCGGCCGGGGAGCAAGTGCTCCCGGCCGATCGTCGATCCTCGCTGGTGGGCCGTTACCGTCTGGCCGGGACCGTATTCGAGGTGAAGGAGGAGGAGGGGCGTCTGGTCATCGGGCGCGGCGGAGCCGGTTGGAGCCGTCTGGCCTGGCAGGGCGATGATCGTTATCTGGCGCTCGGTGGGCAGGCGTTCGGGTTCTACGGTCTCAGCCCGCTGCTTCGGTTCACAGGCGGGGCCGGCCGCCCATCGGTCATTGAACTCGAGCATCCGGTCGACGGTCCTATGCGCGGCCAGCGGGTGGAGTGAGCCCATGAAGACGCAACTTTTCCTGGGATGCCTGATTGTCTTGGCTGGCGGCGTCGAGGCTCAGTCTCGTAGCGCCTTGCTCGGTCGGGTCGACTCGGTCGTCTCGGCCCACATGGCACGGCATCAGAACGTCGGCGTCTCGATCGGGATCGAGTATCGGGGCGAATTGCTGGTCGCCAGGGGGTACGGCGCGGCCGACCTGGAAAGCTCGGCCCCGGCAACGGCTGAGACGGTGTATCGCATCGGATCGGTTACCAAGCAGTTTACCGCGGCGCTGATTCTGCAACTGGTGGAGCAGGGTAAGATCCGTCTCGATGATGAGATCACCCGCTTTCTTCCCGACTATCCGACCCAGGGCCGGCGGATGACCATCCGCCACTTGCTGACCCATAGCTCGGGGATCCGGAGCTACACCGCACTCGGGCCGCGCTATGCCACCCTTTCGCGACTCGACCTGACCGAAGATCAGCTGATTGCCGAGTTTGCCAATCAGCCGTTCGACTTCGAGCCAGGCGCGCAGTATCGCTACAACAACTCGGGGTACTTCCTGCTTGGTGTGATTGCCGGCAAGGTGACGGGCACGCCGTACCCGACCCTAGTCGAGCAGGCCTTGATTGCTCCGCAGGGTCTCGGGTCGTCATCCTATTGCCATAACTCCAGACTGATCCCCAAGCGAGCGCACGGCTACGCAATCGACCAGGGCGCGGTTGTCAACGACCGCCCGATCAGTATGAACATTCCTGCCGGCGCCGGATCGCTCTGCTCGAACGTCCTCGATCTGCTCGCCTGGCAACGGGCGCTCGATGGGGGTCGAGTTCTGGGGCCGCAATGGCTGACCGCCATGCGCACGGGGCACCTCAAGTCCGGAGCAAGCGGTGAGTATGGCTACGGTGTCAGCATCGGCGCACTCCAGGGGCATCGGCAGGTGGCCCACAGTGGCGGAATCAACGGTTTTAGTGCGTGGCTCGCCAATTATCCGGACGACCGGCTCACGGTGGTCGTGCTGACCAACACCGCCAACGGTCAGGCCTCTGGTTTGGGCGCTGCGCTGGCTCGGCTCGTGCTCGGCCTCCCGGCCGCCACGCCGCGAGATTAGCAGGGCATTCGGTCACTCTCGGCCGGATGCGTTATCGGTTTCACCTTTTCGAAGTCGCGGGGAAGCGGGTACATGATGAACCGACTGAAGCAGTTGATCGCCGTCCTCACGTTCCTGGTCGTGCTTGGGGTCGGGTCGGCCGTGGCACAACGTCCGATGACGCCCGAGGACATTCTGGCTCTCAAGCAGGTGTCCGATCCGCAGGTCTCGCCTGACGGGCGCTGGGTCGCGTATGTCGTCAGTCAGACCGAACTCGAGCAGAACACCATTAACACCGACGTCTGGCTCGTGGCCACTGCCGGGGGGGAGCCGGTTCGCTTGACCACCAGTCCCCGGGCCGATGGGTCCCCGCGCTGGTCACCGGACAGCAAGTGGATTGCCTTCATCTCGGCGCGTGAAGAACGGCCGCAGATCTGGTTGATCCGGCCTAACGGAGGTGAAGCGGAGAAGCTGACCTCGTCGAAGAGCGGGGTCCAGAGTCTCGTCTGGTCGCCGGATGGCAAGACGATTGCTTACACGGCTCTTCGCGAGTGGACGGCGGAGGAAGAGAAGAAGCAGAAGGACCGCGATGACGCGATCGTGGTCGATCAGGATCACCGATTCGGCCGGATCTGGACCATCGATGTCGCGACCAAGAAGGCCGCCGAGGTCGTCGCGGGCGATTTCCATCCCTCGAACCCGCAATGGTCGCCGGACGGCACGCAGCTGGCCTACGAGGTCCGCCCCACGCCTGCGGCTGACGACGGCGCCCGGTCGGACGTGTACATCATCACGCTGGCGAGTAAAGAGAAGCGGAAGCTCTTCGAGAACCCCGGTATCGACAACAATCCGCGCTGGTCACCCGATGGCCGGTGGATCGCCTTCTCGAGCCGGCCCGACGGCTTCGGTCAGACCGAACTCAAGGTGATTCCCGCCGCCGGCGGCACGCCGCGGACCGTTGCCACACGTTTCCTCTATCAGCCCGGAGCGGCAACCTGGTCGGCGGATGGTCGGACCCTGTTCTTCACGGCGTCGGTGCGCACCACCAACCAGCTCTTCTCGGTGCCGGTGGCCGGCGGCGAACCGAAGCAGCTGACCTCGCACAACGGGACGATGAGCGGCGCCACGATGTCCGACGACGGCCGGACCATCGCCTTTACCGTCTCGGACGTCACCCGGCCGAACGACGTCTATGTGGTCCGCGATCCGGCACGGTTCGCTCCGGTCAAGCTCACCGACCACAATCCGCAGCTGGCCGAGATTGCGCTCGGTCGGGGAGAGCTGTACCGCTGGAAGAGCAAGGACGGGATGGAAATCGAAGGCGTCCTGATCTACCCGCCGGACTATGATCCGTCCAAGCGGTATCCGACCATGGCGTTCATTCACGGCGGGCCGTCCGGGGTGTGGACCCAGGGTTTCCCGGGCTCGTCCGGTAACTATGGCCATATCTGGGCCGGACGCGGTTGGGTCAGCTTCTATCCGAATGTGCGGGGGTCGAGCGGCTACGGCGACGCCTTCATGAAGGCCAACGTGCGGGATTGGGGCGGCGGCGACTACCAGGACATTCAGACGGGTTTGGACGAACTGGTGCGTCGTGGCGTGGCCGACCCTGATCGGCTGGGCCAGAGTGGCTGGAGCTACGGCGGATACATGACGGCGTGGACCCTGACGCAGACCGATCGCTTCAAGGCGCTGATGGTCGGCGCCGGGCTTACCAACATGTATTCGATGTACTCGACCAACGATCTCCAGACGACCCTCGAGAACTATTTCGGTGCCGAGCCGTGGGACGACGAGGAAGCCTATCGGCGGGCCTCGGCGATGGTCTACATCAAGCAGGCCAAGACGCCGACCCTGATTCTGCACGGGCAGCAGGACCTCCGGGTGCCGATCGGGCAGGCGCAGGAGCTCTACATGGGGCTCAAGAAGAACGGCGTGCCGGTCGAGCTCGTCTTCTACCCCCGAGCGGGGCACGGGTTGTCCGAGCCGCGGCATCAGCTCGACCGGATGCGGCGCGAGTATGCCTTCTTCTCGAAGCGCGTGCTTGGGGTCGATGTGTCCGACAAGCCCGCGCTGATCCCATGACGCTAGCTATCCCTATGCATCCTGAACGGAATCCATCTATGCGCGCAAAGTCTGTTGGGTGGCTGGCTGGTGTCGTCCTCCTTGGCCTCGTGGTGGGCTCGGTCGATGCGCAGAAGGCGCTGACACCGGAGCGGGCGGCCGCCATGCGGACCCTCGGTCCCGTTGCGATCTCGCCGGATGGTCGGCATGTCGTTTACAGCGTTACGGTGCCCAACCTGACGGAGAGCACGACCAACTCCGATATCTGGCTGGTGCCATCGGCGGGCGGGGAGTCGATCCGCCTCACCAGTTCCAAGGCAATGGATGATCAACCGGCGTGGTCGCCGGATGGCAGACGGATCGCATTTGTCTCGGCGCGGGAGGGCAAGCCGCAGATTTTTCTGATCTCCCCCTTCGGCGGCGAAGCGGAGAAGCTGACGGACTCGAAGACCGGAATTCAATCTTTCGCGTGGGCACCGGACGGCAATCGCATTGCCTACGTTGCGCAGCGAGAGCCGACTCCGGAGGAAGAGAAGCGTCAGAAGGAAAAAGACGACGCGATTGTCGTGGATCAGAACTTCATTCCGGCCCGCCTCCACTTGATCGACGTTGCCACACGCAAGAGCAGCGAGGTGGTCAAGGGTGACTACCAGATCTCCTCGCTCGACTGGTCGCCCAGTGGTCGGGAGATTGCGTTCGTGTCGGTCCCGACGCCTCGGGCGGATGACAACCGGTTTGCCGATATCCTGATCGCCGATGTCGCAACCGGCGCGACGAGGAAGCTGTACGAGAATCCGGGGCCTGATGTTGGCCCGCGCTGGTCGCCGGACGGTGCTTCGATTGCGTTCTCCTCGACCTCCAGCAAAGCCGTCGCCATTTCGCAGTCGCGCCTGATGGTTATTCCGGCAGCAGGTGGTACGCCCCGCCCGCTGGCGCGGGACTTTCTCTATCAGCCGGGGACCGTTACCTGGGCAGCGGACGGGAAAAGCGTCTACTTCTGGGCCTCGGTGCGAACCAGCACCGAGCTCTTTCACGCACCGATCGATGGCGGCCCTGCCAGGCAGCTCTCCGACTTCCGGGGCGCGCGTGGCTGGTTCGGTGGTTCGACGCCGTCGCTCTCGAGTGATCGCCGCATGGTTGCCTTTGGCCGCTCGGCGATGGACACCCCGGAGGATGTCTACGTTGCGCGCACCGATGCGCCATGGGCCATGACCAAGCTTACGACGGTCAACCCGGAGCTCGCCGACGCCACGCTGGGGAAGGGCGAGGTGGTTCGTTGGAAGAGCAAGGACGGCATGGAGATCGAGGGGGTCCTGATCTATCCGGCCGGGTATCAGGCGGGTCGCCGCTATCCAACGGTGGCGCTGATCCATGGCGGGCCCTCCGGGGTCTGGGATCAGGGCTTCGGGTCGAGCTGGTACAATCCGGCCCAGGTCTATGCTTCGCAGGGCTGGGTGGCATTCCTGCCCAATCCCCGCGGATCGAGCGGCTACGGCGAGATATTCCTGGCCGCAAACCTCCGCGATTGGGGCGGCGGCGACTATCAGGATATTCAGACCGGACTCGACGAGCTGGTCCGACGCGGTATTGCGGACCCCGCTCGGATGGCGCAGGGTGGCTGGAGCTACGGCGGCTATATGAGTGCCTGGACCCTGACCCAGACCGATCGGTTCAAGGCCATCATGGTCGGCGCCGGCCTGACCAACATGTACTCCATGTATTCGACCAACGATCTGCAGATGGTGCTCGAGGACTATTTCGGTGACGAGCCCTGGAATGATGAGGAAGCCTATCGCCGGGCGTCGGCCATGGTGCACATCAAGCAGGCCAAGACCCCGACCCTGATTCTGCATGGGCAGCAGGACCTGCGGGTGCCGGTCGGACAGGCGCAGGAGCTGTACATGGGGCTCCGCAAGAACGGCATTCCGGTCGAGCTGGTGTTCTATCCGAGAGAAGGGCACGGTCTCAACGAGCCCCGTCACGCGCTCGACAAGATCCGACGGGAGTACAACTTCTTTGCGAAGCATGTTCTCGGAGTCGAGCCGGCGCCTGCTGCGCTGGTTCCCTAGCGCGATGCGTCTCGAGTTCGGAGAGGACAACCTATGCGGATGAGGCTTGCGTGGTTCCTCGCCTTCTCTGTCGCGGCCGGTGCGGATACGGCCGCGGCACAGGATCGCGTCGATGTCTGGATTCGCAACGGCAGCGTCTATGACGGTACAGGAGCCGCTCCGCGCCTGGCCGACCTTGGAGTGCGCGGCGACCGGATCGTGTTCGTGGGCCGGGCGCCTGCCGGTCTGACGGCGGGGCGAACCATCGACGCCAAGGGGCTGGTCGTGGCGCCGGGGTTCATCGATCCGCACACTCATGTGGATGGAGACCTCCGCTCCAGCGAGCGACGCGGCCTGCCGGGGTTTCTGCTGCAGGGTGTTACCACGGTCATCGTCGGAAGTGACGGGCGCGGTCCCATCGAGGTTACCGACGCACGGGCCGCGGTTGATCGGGACGGTGCGGGTACGAACGTCGCGTTTCTGGTCGGGCACACCACGGCGCGTCAGCGGGTACTCGGCGGGTCGGCGGCGGCCCCCACTGCGGCGCAGCTCGACAGCATGCGGGCCCTGATTGCCAAAGGGATGCGCGAAGGCGCCTTCGGCATCTCGACCGGCTTGTACTATGCGCCGGCAAGCTATGCATCGACCGAGGAAGTGATCGCCCTGTCGAAGGTGGCCGCCGAGGCAGGTGGATACTACGACTCGCACATTCGGGATGAGTCGAGCTATTCGATCGGGTTGCTTGCCGCTGTCGAGGAGGTGCTTCGGATCGGCCGGGAGGCCGGGCTTCCCACCCATATTGCCCACATCAAGGCATTGGGTGTCGATGTCTGGGGCAAGAGCGGAGACGTGATTGCGGCGATCCAGGCCGCTCGCAAGGCGGGGCAGCGAGTTACGGCGGATCAGTACCCCTATACGGCATCGGGCAGCAGCATCGGCGCATCGTTGCTGCCCCGCTGGGCCGAAGCCGGTGGGCGTGATTCACTCCGTCGGCGCCTCGCGGACCGCACCATTCGCGATACCCTGGTGGCCGAGATGCGCAACAACCTGCGCCGCCGCGGCGGGGCAGATGCTTTGTTGATCACCGCCGGGCAGTGGAAGGGTCGCCGCCTGTCTGAGGTAGCCCGAGAGACGGGGGTCGATCCGATCGACGCCGCGATCACGATTGTCGCGGCCGGTGACGCGGGTGTGGCGTCCTTCAATATGCAGGAGGCCGACATCGACAATTTCATGCGTCAGGACTTCGTGGTCACGGGATCGGACGGGTCCGGTGGCCATCCTCGGAAGTTCGGGACCTTTCCGCGCAAACTCCGGCGTTACGTGCTCGATCGAGGCGTTATCTCCTTTGCCCGGGCCGTCGAGGCGAGCAGCCGTCAAACGGCGGAGATCGTCGGTATCGCTGATCGGGGCGTTCTTGCGGCCGGCAAGTACGCCGACGTCGTGGTGCTCGACTCGACGCGTCTGACGGATCGATCGACCTACGAGGCGCCAGAGGAGCTTGCGGAAGGAGTTGTTTTCGTGCTCGTGAATGGTCGCGTTGCCGTCGACGGCGGCAAGCCCAACGGTACGCTGGCCGGGCGTGCGCTGGCGCGACCGGCGCGTCGCTAGTCGTTCCCCATCGTTCAACCGGTGGTGCAGGGTGTCTTGCGCTGCCGGTTGAACGAAGCCCTCATTCTCGATTCACACTTTCTTCACCATCGGCAATTGTGGCCGGGTGGTTCTCTGGAGCCGGTCCAACAGGTTGATGGATATCCGCCACGGCAGATTGCGCTGCCGTCTCGCCGCTCGAGCATATCGCTAGGTCCGTAATACAGGATCCTGGCAACTACTTGCCCGGGGTCGCCTTGTTGGTGCGCCCCCGATCGGGAAGATTGTGCCCTGTCGATTGCGGCCGCCTCCAGAGTGCACGAGCCGCGCCAGTCTTCCACCGGGTGGGTTCGATCGCAATGGGACTGCTGTCCATTTTCCGCCGCACGCCGTCTGACCGCTTCCGTCGGTCGCCGCATGTGAAATCGGTGGCGCACGGCGACAAGCTCGTGCTGATGGACCTCCGGGGCGAGCAGTTCTATTCGCTGGATGGTGTTGCCGTTCGGATCTGGGATCACCTGGCTCAACCGACCACCGCCGAGCGCCTGTCAGGTCTCGTAGTGGCCGAGTTCGAGGTGCCCGTCGAGGTGGCGCGCCGGGATGTAACCGCCTGTCTCGACGACTTGACCCGTGGCGGCCTGGTGCTGGCTGGCCGATGAGCGCACGTCCGGGTTTCGTGAGCGCTTTCTTCACCGTGTCGGTGGCGCGCCTGTCGCTCCGCCTCGCCGGGTTCAGTCGCACGCTGGCTTGGGTTACTCGCGTGGCACCCCGGCTGGCCCGTCGTTCGCCCCGAGGTACTGCTGAGGACATCGTCCGCAGCGTGGCCGTTGCGGCGGCGTTCTTTCCCGGGCGAGCCATCTGTCTGGAACAGTCGGTCGCAGGCTATCTGTTGCTCCGCCGCTGGGGTCATGATGTGGCCCTGCGGGTCGGGGTGCAGCCCTACCCGTTTCGAGCCCACGCCTGGGTTGAACTCGACGGTCGGCCCCTGCTCGAGAACGACGACGAGCTGGTGAAGTTCGTGGCGTTTCCCGAGGCGTTCGCATGAATCCGTTCATGTGCGTGGTCGACTTGAGCGGCGACACGGTCGGCATCGATGCCCTGGTTGCGGCGCTTCCCGCGGTGGGGCGTGCCGGGGAGCAGACCGAGGTGATGCTGCACGGCGCCTGGGGCGCCGCCTGGGTTCCCGCCGAGAGCTTTGGTCGTCCAGCCATCGCGCATCGGGACGGTATCCTGGCGCTGGGCAGCGCGCGCATCACCAATCGGGCGGCGTTGCGTCCGGGCGGCTCTCGGACCGGGGGTGGCGATCTCGAGCTGATCATCGAGCGCTATCTCGAACATGATACGGCCGGCTTCCGCGACGTGGTGGGCGACTTTGCGGTCGTGCTGTGGGACACCCGGGCGCATCGTCTGGTTGCGGTTCGCGATGCGCTGGGCGTCAAGACGCTCTTCTATCAGCGCACCGGCAATCGCCTCGTGGTTGGTTCGCATCTCGAATGCTTCGAGTCGGCACGCTACGACCGGTCGTTCCTGGGCGACATGCTCCTCGGGCTGCGTCGGGGGACCGAACGGACCGTCTTTGCCGACGTCACCCGGTTGCTTCCGGGGACCTCGCTTACGGCGGACGCGTTGGGGGTTCGGACTCGACGGTACTGGGATCCGGCGGAGTTCGTTGCGGCCGACGCAGTGCCCAGCGAGCGTGAAGCGATTGCCGAGTTCCGGCGGCTCTTTCGTGAGGCCGTGCTGGCTCAGCTGGATGATGGGGTCTCGACTTGGGCGCAGTTGTCGGGCGGCCTCGATTCCTCGTCGGTTGTGGCCATGGCCCAGGGCCTGGCGCGTGAAGGGCTCGTCGCGCCACTCGCAGGCACTCAGACGGTCGTCGATTCGCTCGCCGAAGGCGACGAGACCCGTTATTCCGATGCGGTGGTTCGGCAGTACGGCCTTCGGAACGAACGGATCGCCGACTACGCCGCCTGGCAGGACGATGGCCAGCCGCCGCCCGACTTTTCCGATCCCCGCCTCTTCCTGCCCTTCTATGCCCGCGACCGGGCCCTGCGCGATGTCGTGCGCAACGCCGGGGGGCAGGTGCTGCTCAGCGGCTACGGAGCCGACAACTATCTGGCGGGAACCTACGACTACCTCGCAGACTGGATCGTCCGCGGCAGGATCAAGGATGCGTTGGGCGATCTGGTCAATCTCGCGGTGGCCTCACGACGGTCGTTCTGGGGACTCGGGATCGACCATATCCTGGTGCCGCTCGGCCCGATGTGGCTCAAGCGCCGCCGCGCCATTCGGGGTCGCGAGCTGCCGAGCTGGTTTGCTCCGGATCTGGTCCGGGAGCAGCGCCTCGATGAGCGGATCCTGACCGGCAACGCCGACGGCGCCCCCGGGGAGATCTATGCTCGGCTTCAAGCCGAGGAGATCGGCAGCATCGACATGGCTCTCGAGCGAGGCGTGTTCGAGGAGGGGGTCGAGGTCCGCTATCCGTTCCTGCATCGACCGCTGGTCGAGTTCTGCCTCCGGCTGCCGCTCGAGCTCCGTTTCCGGCCTGGCCGCGCCAAGTGGATTCTGCGCGAAGCAATGGGAGACGCCTTGCCCGATGTGGTGCGGAACCGGCCGGGCAAGGGAGCGATCGACGGGCGGCTCATCTGGTCCTTGCAGCAGCACCACGGGATGCTCGAGCGCCTGGTGGAGGGATCGCACCTGGCTGAGCTGGGATATGTCTGTCGCGAGAAGCTCAAACAGGCGCTGGATCAGGCCCGTCGCGGTGCGACGGAATTTGTCACGACGCTCTTCTTCACGCTCTCGCTGGAAATGTGGTTTGCAGTGCGTTCAGGGCGGTGGGCGCGTCAGGTAGCCCAACTGCCCAAAGTGGTTCCAAATCAACCTGTACCTAACTTTTCTGAGGAGTTGTAGCAATGTCCAAGCTTACGTATGTCAAGCCGTCGGTGACCAAGATGGGTTCCGTGACCGAGAAGACCGAGGGTGGCTTCAAGGCTGAGATCATGGAAATGTTTTCGCTGCGCGCCGCGAACTGAGAACGCGTGCTCCTGAAGCCCCGCTCCCGGACTAGAATGGGTTCGGAGCGGGGCTCTAGGCGCATCCTATTCAAATGACGGGTGCTGATTGTAGATTGCTAGGGTGACCCCAACTGCACCCGCGCAATGCCTTCTGGCCCGATGACGCCCGCGACCGTGTGGAAGTCCTTCGTGGCTTGGATAGCCAACGGAGGTCTCGTTCCTTTTCTCGCGGTCGTCGCGGGTATAGCGTTCCATTCAGTCGCATCCCTCCAGCCACACCTGTTGCCGCCCACTGCTTACGGTCCCTTAACGGTTTCGTTCAACTTACTGATTGCCGCCTTTTGGTGGCGAGCTATTCGCACGCTGAGGCCCGGTTCTCCCATCCGGCGCCCCGCCTTTGTGGTTTTTGCAGCAGGGTTAGTGTGGCTGGTCAGTAGCGCCTTGGTCGTGGTGGGGGGCGTTCGTGGAAGTTTGGTCCAGGTTATCGGAGTGCTCGCGTGGGCGGCCTGCCCGCTGCTCGTGACCGCCCTGCTTCTATGGCCACGTGCACTTGGCAGTCATTTGCGTCGTCAGTATCTGGCAATTGATGTCGGAATTATCTCAATCGCAGTTGTCCTCTTCGTCTGGTATGTCCGTTTCGGCCCTTCCGCCCATGGGGCTGCGTCGACGGACGAACTCGGTGTCTTGACAACGTCGGCCGTACTTCTCGCTGGATTGAGCCTTGCTGTACTCTGAATCGCCCCGGGTTTGCAGGAGACTGGGTTATTTAAGTACCAGCCCGGCGAAGTCCGCACTGGTGCCCGAATATGTCGCTTCAAACTCGACCGGTGATACGTAGCCGAGCGGTTCCATCAGGCGCACGGTATTGTACCAGCTGACCCAGGCCAGCGTCGCCAGCTCGACGTGCTCCAGCCCACGCCACGGGCCTTCATGATAAATCACTTCCGTTTTATAGAGACCGATGATGGTCTCCGCCAGCGCGTTATCGTACGAATCCCCGCGGCGCCCAACCGAGGGCTCGAGGCCTGCCTCGGCCAGCCGTTCGGTGTAGCGAATCGAGAGATATTGCGCGCCGCGGTCGCTGTGATGAATCACACCGGCATCCGTGTCCCGATCGTACAGCGCTTGCTCCAAGGCGTCCAAGGCGAGGTCCGTGCGCAGCGAGGTGCTCGCCCGCCAGCCGACGATGTGCCGCGCAAAGACATCGATCACGAACGCGACGTACACATAGCCCCGCCACGTGCTGACGTAGGTGAGGTCCGCCACCCACAACTGATTCGGACGCGTGGCCGTGAAGTCGCGCTGCACCAGATCCGGGGGCGGCACGGCCGGCACGTCGGGGAGCGTCGTGCGGACCCGCCGCCCGCGCACGACGCCGCGCAGGCCCATCGCCCGCATGAGGCGCGCCACGGTGCACCGGGCCACCACGCGCCCTTCCCGCTGCAGCGCCTTCCAGACCTTCTTCGCGCCGTACACGCGGCGATTCGCGCGCCAAACGCGGTCAATCGCCGGTTGCAGTCCTGCATCGCGCTGGACCCGCGCCGGCACCCGGCTGGGCTGAGCCGCCCGGGCCTTCTGCTCGTAGTACCACGACGGAGCGATCTGCAGTTCGCGACAGATCGGCTCGACTCCGTACGTCGCCCGGTGCGCGTCGATGAACGCCACCCTCACGGCCCCCGGCGGTCGAGCTCCGCCTGGGCGAAATAGGCCGAAGCCTTGCGGAGAATCTCATTCGCGCGGCGCAGCTCCTTCACCTCCCGCTCCAGGGTCGTGATCCGGGCGTGCTCGGCCGTCGTCAGCCCGGGCCGCTGGCCCGCGTCCGTCTCACGCCGCTTGATCCAGAGGCTCAGGGTCTGCGCCGCACAGCCGATCTTGGACGCGATCGAGGTGATGGCCGCCCACTGCGAGGTATGATCCTTGGTATGCTCGTACACCATCCGGACGGCCCGATCTCGGACTTCGGGCGAAAACCGCGGTCGTTTGCTCATGACTCCAACCTCTCACATTTTGGAGTCTCCTGCAAACCCGGGGCGATTCACTCCGGCGTCCTGCGCCAGAGTACGCTTTGTCTTTCATGCTTGTGGTTGTTTGGACAGCAGTTGGGTTCGTTGTGAACTTTGGCTTGGCATTGTTCCCACTATCCAATCAATCGCTGCAAAGATGGGCGGTCTTGCTCGGGCTGGCCAGCTTCGTCCTTCCGGTACTTGCCGCAGAGTCCCTGCGCCTTCGATTTAACGGTTTGACGGCTGCGCGGCCGACGGAAGGGGGCAACCCGATCCCGTGGATTGCGGTTCTGGCCATTGGGTTATTCGTCCTCAAGATCGGAATCGAGCAGCTCTCGACCGGGGTTGGCGTCATCGTCATCGGAGCGGTTCTGACGATGCTGCTGCTCGTGGTTCGCCAGGCGATGACGATGCGCCACAACGTCGAACTCCAGGCCGAACGGGCCAACCTGCTGGCCGATGCCAAGATCGCCGCCTTGGTGCGCCACACGTCGGACGTCATCATGGTGGTCGACGAGCAGCTCATCGTCAGGTACGCATCTCCCTCCTCGGAGGCGCTCTGGGGCCGAGCGGCCAGCGCCCTGGTCGGGCAGGACCTGACCACCCTGGTCGAGGCCACCAGCCGGCGCGAGGTCACCCGCCTCCTGTCCGAGCGGCTGGCTCGCCCTGGTCAAACCGATCTGGCCCGGGTTCGCGTCCCGGGTCCGGATGGCAGCTCACGCCGGATCGAGGCCGTAGCCGTCAGCCTGTTGCACGAGCCATCGGTTCACGGCATCGTGATCACCATGCGCGACCAGACCGAGCGGATTCAGCTCGAGGAACAGCTGGCGCAGGCGCAGAAGATGGAGGCGGTGGGTCAGTTGGCGGGCGGAGTCGCCCACGATTTCAATAACCTGCTTACGACTATCCTGGGTCATACCGAGGTGGGCCTGGAAGAGCTCGAAGAGGGTCATCCGGTTCGCGAGGATCTGACCCAGATCCGCCGGGCCAGCGAGCTCGCGGCCTCGTTGACCCGTCAGCTCCTTGCCTTCAGCCGGAAGCAGGTGGTCGAGCCGCGCCTCGTCGATGTCAGCGTGTCGCTCGACCAGGTAGCCCGCTTGCTGCGCCGACTGATCAAAGAGCATGTCGAGATCGCGCTCGAGGTGCCTCGCGACTTGGGCCAGGTGCGGGTCGATCCCTCCCAGCTGGAGCAGGTCGTGCTCAATCTTGCCGTCAACGCGCGCGACGCCATGCCCGATGGCGGCAAGCTGACCATCCAGGCACGTACCACGATCGTGCCGGGTCCTCTCGCCGACGCGGTGATTCCGCCGCCGCAGGGCCGGTGTATCGTCGTCGAGGTCATCGATACCGGAATGGGCATGGACCCCGCGACACAGGCGCGCATTTTCGAGCCGTTCTTTACCACCAAGCCGATCGGTCGGGGCACCGGGCTCGGGCTCGCCAGCGTGTACGGAATCGTCAAACAGAGCGGCGCCGGCCTTGTGGTTCGAAGTGCCCCAGGGAAGGGTAGCACGTTTTCCGTCTTCTTTGCCTGGGTCGCGCCGGAGCCTGAAGCGCCCGTGCCCGCCGGGGCTGCCGCAGGCCACGATGCGGCAGGTCCGCCTCGCTTTGCGGCGACGATCCTGCTCGTCGAAGATGAGGCCGCGCTCAGGGAGATTGCCCACAAGGTGCTGGCGCGGGAGGGCTATCGCGTGCTGGTGGCCGCCGACGCCGAGGAAGGAGTCACCCTCGCGGGTACTGCGCCGTTTCCGATCGACCTGCTGCTGACTGACGTCGTCATGCCGGGGATGAGCGGTGTCGAGCTGGCCCGCAGCCTTCGCACGAAGCGCCCCAACCTTCGTGTTCTACTGATGTCCGGTTACCCCGGTGACGATCTGTCGGGTGAGCTGCGCGACAATCAGCGGTTCCTGCGGAAGCCCTTTACGCCCTTCGTGCTCCTGGAGCATGTTCGCGCCGCCCTGGCCGGACTGTCGGACCCGACCGCCGTCGAACCGGAGCGGTGACCCTCGTCAACCGTCTGCGCCACACCTTCGCACCGACCCGACACCAGGCTGGCTGAAACGACACCGCCCCTCGACTGAAGCCGAGGGGCGGTGTTCATCGCAGTGCGAGGGGCCGGACGATTACTGGCCCGTTCCGCCCGCGCTGGCTCGCAGATCGCCACACGCGATCGCCGGGGAGCCCGCGCTGCCGCTGTGGACGCTCACCGCGTACTCGCTGCCTTCGCTGAGCGGACCGGCAATGGTGGCCGTCGAGGTGGCCGCGCCCTGCGCATCGGTGCGCAAGGCCGAGTAGGCCGATGCCGAACCGACCGTCTGCCCGCCGGAGCCACAGCGGCCCTGGTGGATCTGCCACGCGAGCGAGGTGTTGGCCGGTCCACCCGTGACCGAAATCGTCGCGGTGTAACTCTGCGCAGCCGACGGCGTGGCCGTCGTGTCGGTCGGCATGCTCGGTCCGGCCGCGCTCTGAACCGTGGCTCGGCCGGCGATCGACGAGCCGTCGACGGCGGCGAGGGTGGCGCTCCATGAGGCGGCCCCGAATGAGGCCGCGATGAGCAAGCCGGCGGCGCTGAAGACGGCAGTTACGTTTCGAATACGCATGTGCTCCTCCTGAGGAATCTGGCGAAACTTCACTCCAAAACCTGCTGCAACCCGATTACATCCAGAAAACGGAAAAGGCGCGATTCGAGCCCCGAAGAGCTCGACTTCGCGCCTGCCAAAGACGAATCCTGATGATCCGCCCATGAGGCCGGCTCGACCTGATGTCGAGCCGCCGAATTGTCCTGCCACTCACACAGTAGGCAGCCGCGCAGCGTACGTCAATAGCCGGATTTCGGTCGCGCGGAGCGAGCGCCAATCGGTGCAAGATTTCCGGCCGCAAACCGTCGCCACTTCGATCACATGGGGTTGCCGTGACGCGCCCTGATGCTGAGCGAGCGCAAGGTGCGGCGTGGTGTCCGGAATCGGTCAGACTCGACCGCGCAAACTGGGAGGTTGTCGCTGGGATCCTTTCGCGTGACGCTGCCCTCTCGCTACGATCCTCGCCGCGTCGCGGGCATCGTGGGTCGGGTCGTGAGCGCGCTCGGAGCTCTTGTCCTGACGGGTTGGGCCATCGACTCACCCGGTCTGGTACGCATGCTGGACGGGTATCCGCCACTGGTGCCCAATGCAGCAATAGCGCTGGTTGGCGCGGGTTTGGGTCTGACCGGCCTCGAGCGAGATCGCGGCGAGGTCGCCAGGGTCGGGGCGAGCCTTGCGCTGCTGATCGGGCTCCTGACGTTCGCCGATCATCTCGTGGGTCTCGGGCTCGGGATCGATGGCATCTTCCTCCCGCGCGAAGCGCCGACTCTGGTGGCGGGGCGCATCCCGGGCCGGATGGCTGCGGTCTCTGCGCTGTCGCTGACGCTGGCGGGGGTCGGGCTGCTGGCACTGCTGGCCGAGGTGCGTAGCAGCACCCTGGCGATTCTTGCGGGCGTTGCCGGGGCTACGATCGGAACGTTAGGCGGCACGGTCGTGGTCGGGTACGCGACGGGCGCCCTGACGGATCTGCGGCACGGCGTCGTTGCCGGCATGTCGGCGTATGAGGCGATTGCGTTCCTGCTGCTCGGCTGGGGCATGGTCGGGTACGCGTGGGAGCACGATCGTCCGGTTCGCTCGCTACCGTCCTGGCTGGCGCCGGCAGTGGGCGTCGGCGGGCTGACGACTGCGCTGTTGGTCTGGAAGGCGTTGACGAGTCTCGAGGCCGATCGGCTGGAGGACCGTCTCGGCGTCGAGGCAACCGTGGTACGCCAGCGAATCGCGGTGGAGATCGACGGCCTGGTCAAGGATCTCGACCGCCTGGCTCGGCGTGCCGTCCGAGTGCCGGCGCTCTGGGATGCGGACGCACAGGCGGCGCTTCGCGAGGGCAGTGTGTACGCTGCGGTCGGGTGGGTCGGCGAGGACGGGTCGGTGCGGCGGGCGGCGCCGACGACCGCCGCGCCGGTGATCGCACAGATCATCGAAGAGGGGATCACGCCGGTCGCCGATACCGTACGCTTGCTCCGGTATCCAGCCCAGACAGCGTCCGCCGGGTTGCTCCAGGGTGGACGGTTCCTCGCGCTCAGAGTCGCGTCGTGCGACGACGCCCGGTGCGCGGGCGACATGGTGGGGTTCTTTGATCTTGCGGCCACGCTTCGATCCGGGTTGTCGGCGCCGCGCCGGGAGATCTGTCTCTCGATCTCGACCGGCGGGGTCGACCTGTTGACGGACCCCAGACCGGAGTGTGTCACGGCACGCGGCGTGGCAGCGTACCTGGCGGTCGGGTCGATGTCGTGGACGATTACCGCGGCTCCAACCAGTGCGATGCTGGCCTCTGCCGGATCGGCGCTTTCGGCGGTCGTGTTGAGCCTGGGGGTCGTGGTGAGTGCGTTGTTGACGGTCAGCTTGCGGCTGGCGCAGCGATCATGGGGGTTGGCCCGTGAAGTCGAGCGGCGGCAGGTTACCCGCGCGCTCGAAACGGCAACCGATGGTCTTTGGGAATGGGAGCTGCCCGATGGACCGATGGCTCGTCGGGCGATGTGGCGCGGGCTCGGCTACCCGTTCTCGGAAACCGACCGTTCCGGGTGGGAAGCCCTGATCCATCCCGAGGACGTCGACGGGGTCCGCCGCGCCGTCGACGACTACCTCCGCGGTGGAGCGGAGGGGTTGAGTCTCGAGTACCGGATTCGCGATGCCTGGGGCCAGTGGCACTGGATCATCGATCGCGCGCGGATCACCGAGCGAAGCGGCTGGGGGTCGCCCCAACGGATGCTCGGTATCCATGGCGACGTGACCGAACGCCGCCGCGCGGTCGATCAGGTGCGCACCAGCGAAGAGCGCTTTCGTACCATCTTCGACAGTGCCTTTCAGTTTCAGGCCTTGCTCGACCTCGATGGGCGCCTGCTGCTGGCCAACCGCACCGCCCTCGAGTTTGCCGGTGTGCCCCTGGACGCCGTTCGCGGCAGCAGGCTCTGGGAGACAGCGTGGTGGGCTGAGGCAAACGAAGAGGGCAGGGCCCGGCTGGCCGATGCCTGTCAGAGCGCAGCAAACGGTAAGACGATCCAGTATCAGGACGAGGTCACGGGCGTCGGAGGGCGTCGCGCGACGATCGAGTTCTCGGTCAAGCCGATCCGGACCTCCGACGGCCCGGTGGGGCAGTTGTTGGCAGAGGGGCGCGACGTGACCGAGCGAAAGCGCGCCGAGGACGCGCTGAAGGAACTCGACACGCTGAGCACGATGGGTCGGCTTGCGGCTCGGGTTGCCCACGAGATCAACAATCCGCTGGCTGGAATCCAGAACTCATTCATGCTGATCAAGGACGCCGTATCGCCCGACCACCCCTACCATCGGTACGTCGGCGCCATCGGTCGTGAGATCGACCGGATCGCGAGCGTCACGCGTGAGCTGTACGGGCTCTACCGGGCTGAGCATGCCCACAAGGAGCAGACGTCGGTAGCGACTGCCATCACGGATGCGGTCGAACTGCTCAAGCAGGTCAACCGGGCCGCCGATGTCGAAATCAGGGCCGACCTCGCCGGGGCGCCGACCATCCTGCCGTTTCCGGATGCGCTGATCCGTCAGGTCGTCTTCAACCTGGTCCAGAACGCCGTTGAGGCTTCGCCACCACGCGGTGTGGTGTTTGTGACCGCTGACGTCGCGGATCATGGCGCGCAGCGCGCCTTTCGGCTCGCTGTTCGAGACCAGGGCAGCGGAGTTCCGGACGCGCTCAAGGAGCAGGTATTCCAGGACTTCTACAGCACCAAGAGCGGGCTCCGGACCGGGGGGATGGGGCTCGGGCTCTCGATCGTTCGGAGCTCGGTACGCGCGTTAGGCGGAGAGATCGAAGTGACTGAACCCAAAGGAGGCGGCGCGGAGTTTGTGGTGCGCCTCCCGATCAACGAAGAGGAGTCGGTATGAGCGAGCGAGGTCAGATTCTTCTCGCGGACGACGAAGAGGTCTTCGGAGCGTCGACAGCGGATCTGCTGCGCCGGCAGGGGTACAGCTGTGACGTCGTGCCGGACGGCGAGACGGCGCTGGCCAGGGTGGGGCAGGGCAGCTACGATCTCCTGATCAGCGACCTCGAGATGCCGGGTAACGAGGACCTGGCCCTGGTCCGGCAGGTGTCTCAGCGGGTCGGTGGCTTGCCGATCATCATCCTGACCGGTTTTCCCTCGACCCGGTCGGCCATTGCCTGTATCGAGCTGCCCGTCGTGGCATACCTCGTCAAGCCGGTCGGTTTCGATCAGTTGCTGGGCAAGGTGGACGCGGCCGTGGCCCGCTTTCGATCGTACCTCGCCATGCGGCGGACGGAAGAGCGTCTGCGGGACTGGAACCGTGAGGTGGCAGCGGTCGCTGCTCCGAGCGCATCCGGCGGTCCGGAGTCGATCGATGCGTTCCTGACCCTGACGCTTCGCAACGTGATGGGCTCGCTGACGGATCTCGGTGAACTGAGTCGCGCGCTGGCGCAGACCCAGCAAGGGCCGCACGCCTGTCAGCTGGTCAACTGTCCGAGGGGGTTGCAACTCCAGGAGGCAGTGCGCGAAACTGTGCAGGTGCTGGAGGAAACCAAGGGCGCATTCCGCTCCAAGACACTCGCGACGTTGCGACGGCAGCTGGAGGTGCTGCTCAGCACGGTCTGAATCGACGTGCCGCATTGCCGACGGCTGGTGGGATGGACGATTGTGGGGTGTGCAAGAGCTGCGCAGGTCGGCCGTCCGACTCCACAGCTGTTCGGAACATCCCACATGGAGGCACTATGATTTCGCGCTCGGCTCTTCTTTTCGCTGCAGTGGCGGGTATCGGTCTCGCGGCCCACGCACAAGCCCAATCACGACCGGAAGTCGGCCTCAAGGCCGGTATCACGTTCGGCGATATCTCGAACAAGGGCGTCTTGCCCGGATCGCTCGATACGCGAAATGGCGGGGCAGTCGGTCTTTACCTGGGCGTCAACTCGGGCGTGGTCGGTTTCGGTGCGGAGGCGCTCTATGCGCAGCGTGGCGCGAAATCATCTCAGACGCTGGCTACCGCGAAGACCAGGCTCGACTACCTCGACATCCCGGTGTTCCTGAAGGTCAACCTTCCGACCCCCGGCGTACGTCCGTACCTGTTCGCGGGGCCGCAGTTCTCCTTCGAGGTCAAGTGCCAGCGCGGCAATGGCACCGGGTGTGGCAATCGTGACGGCGACAGCAAGACCGACTATGCCGGCGTCATCGGCGGCGGCGTCCGCCTGGGTGGCTCCCTGGGTCTCTCGGTTGAAGGGCGGTACGTCTATGGTCTCAAGGACCTCAACCTGACGACGCTGACGGACAATCAGAGCTTCAAGAACCGGACCTTCATGATCCTGTTGGGCGTTGGGCTGTAGCTCTGGCTCTAGCGCTGGAGACAGCGCCGAATGACGAAGGCCCGCAGGGACATCCCTGCGGGCCTTCGTTCATTTGGGCTGGACTACCCAGCCTTACGGCGGTGGTGGGTCGACCGGGAGCGCAGCCGCTACCGTGCTCAACTCGTCGATCACCTGAATCGCCTCGACCCGGTTGCTGGTCGCCGAAGGGTGGGTGAGCACGACCGTCAGACTCTGTCCCGGATGCAGCTCGATGTTGGGCAGACGGAGCAGTACCTGTCCGCCATCTTCGCGCGTTACGACCAGGGTGACGGTACCTGCCTCGACTTCTTTGAACCCGGCCGCTTCCTTGAACGCGATATCGTCGAACAGCGGATTGGCCTGCGCTGTCACTTTGACCTCGCTGGCCCGAGGAGCCGCATTGATGACCCGAATGCGGGCTTTGTTGGGGTCCGATGGGGTCAGGTCATCCCGGACGGCCTCGAGTTCGACCGAGCCACCGTTCTCGTTCGGAATGGCGACGACGGTGTAGTGAGCCCCGTCCATCACGAGTTCCCGGCTTTCGGCGAGCGGTTCTCCTGCCGGCTCCGCTGACGAACGCAGCTTGATATGCGGGCGGTTGTCGGCAATCGCCTGATACGGTGTTACCGCCTTGAAGGCGACCGCGTTGAACACGGCCCCATCGCCGGCTTGGACATCGACCGTCGGCGCCCCCGGTACGGCATGAATCACCCGAACCAGGGTACGGTCGTTCTGGCGTGCCGCGTCGCTCGATGGCGTGATGATCGAATCGTTGTCCATGTGGCTGATGACGGCGCGATCGTCGCTTCGCATGCAGCCAGTGCCCATGACGCCGACTGCAAGTAGCGCAGCAGCTTTGGTCAATGACATACTTCCTCCTTACAGCAGTGGAAAGGTAGCGGTCTGCCCGATCCGCTCAGGTACGCCGGGTCACCGAGTCGTCCATGTCCTCGAACTCTTTGAGCTGACGCCGCGCCTCGTCACGGGCGATGCCGTACTGTTCCTGCACCAAGCCAGCAATCTGATCCCACTTGCCTTCGGCCTGGTCGAGCTGATCATCGGTCAGCTTGCCCCACTTCTCTTTGATGCGGCCCTTGACCTGGGTCCAACGGCCTTCGATGCGATCCTTGTTCATCTGATCCTCCGTAGGAAGGGTGAAGACGACAAAGGCGCGAACGCGTCCGATGCGGACGGATTCGCGCCTTCTACCTGGGGGCTCGCCTGCAGCCCCTCGATCAGGCGTGGAGTACTTCTGGTCCGGCGGCTCGAAGAGCGCCTGCTATGTAGGTGGTGACGCGGGAGCGCGGGGGGTGTGCACAAGCTCGGCGGGAAGCGGGCTGAGTTCCGGCCGCTTGGCGCGAATACCGTCACCCGATGACCTGCCTCGTGCATGCCGCCAGATCCAGGGCAGCAGGTAGCGGCGGATCCAAGTCACCTCGCCGGCGAGACGTGCTCGGAATCCGGGTGGACTCAGCTGCGGCAACGGCAGAGCCCAGCTGCCGCAGCTACCGGGGAGGTCGATTGCCTGCGCCAACGCCGCTGCGATCCGTTCGTGGCCCAGTGCGTTGGCATGGAGCCGGTCCTCACTCCAAAGTCGCGGATCGGAGGCGACGGGATGAACCGCCAGATCGACCAGGCGGGCTCCGCTGTTAGCCGATGCCGTCCGAAGGGTCTGATTGAGCACCTCGACCCGAGCGGTAATGAAGCGCGCAATCGGCATCACGGGGCCAAGGTCGGGAAGGGTAAACGTCAGCACCTTGGCGCCCTGCCTGATCAGTGCGCGCTGCATGAACTCGACGTCCTCACCAACCCGGTCGGCGTCGAACCCGCGCGCCACGACGTCATTGGTGCCCGTGAACAGGGTGGCAAGGTCCGGCTGCATAGCCAGCGCGGCGTCGAGCTGCTGCTCGCGAATCTGCCGGGTTCGCCGACCGCGAACGGCCAGGTTGGCGTAGAGGATGCCGCCCTGAGCGGCGGCGAGCCGCTCCGCCAGCCGATTGGCCCAGCCGCGGTAGCCGCCATTGGTATCGGGGTCGTCGAGACCCTCGGTCGAACTGTCGCCGATTGCCACGTACCGCGCGAATGCGCGCTGCTGCTCGCGGCGGGGAGAAGGCGAGGTGTCGGCGGACGGTCGGTTGGGGTCAGGCGCGCGCATGGGAGGATGAAGATAACCGCGGCATCAGCCCGTCGTGGCGAGGAACTGCGCGATCGTATCGTAGGCGTGCTCCAGCTCAGCCCGGGTTACGCAGTACGGAGGCAGCAGGTAGACCACATTGCCGAGTGGGCGCAGAAATACGCCTGCCTCGAAGGCGAAGGCGGTGAGCCGCGCCCCGATCGGGTCGAGATAGTTCCCACCCCCGGCAAGGTCGAAGGCGGCTGCCGTGCCGAGGACCCGCGGGTGGCTGACCCCTGGAGCGGAGGCGATCCGTTCGAGCCCGGCTCGATGGGCTGCCTCGATGACCCTGCGACGTTCGGCGCAGGCGTCGTCCAGCAGGGCAAGGCTGGCCCGAGCTGCTGCGCAGGATATCGGATTCGCGGTGAAGGAGTGTCCGTGAAAGAAGGTCTTGTGCCGGTCGGTGCTCCGGAACACCTCGAAGATCTCTTCGCGCACCGCGGTTACGCCGAGCGGAAGAAAGCCGCCGGTCAGCCCCTTGGAGAGACAGATCAGGTCCGGACCGACGTCCGACGAGGCAAAGAGGGGCCCGGTTCGGCCGAATCCCGTCAGAACCTCGTCCGCAATCAGTGGAATGCCGTGGGCTCGGGTTGCGACACGGATCGCGCGCAGGGTATCGATCGACCAGATCCGCATCCCGCTTGCTCCCATCAGCAGCGGTTCGACGATGACTCCCGCAACCTCACGTCCCCGTTCCTCCAGCAATCGTTCGAGCGCGCCGGCGGTGTCGCCCTCGGTCGGATCGGGGAGGCGGACGGTCTCGAACAGGTGGTCGGCAAAGGGCGACGTGAACAGACCGGTGCCACTCGTACTCATGGCGCCGAAGGTGTCTCCATGGTAGGCGTTGTCCAGCGCAACGATCAGCCGCCTCGGCTCGCCCCGGTTCCACCAGAGTTGCAGCACCATCTTGAGGGCGACCTCGACGGCGGTCGATCCATTATCGGAGTAGAAGACGCGCGAAAGGCCCTCGGGAAGGTGCGCAACGAGCTCTGCCGCAAGGCGGCTGGCAGGTTCATGCGCAAATCCGGCAAAGATGACCTGCTCGAGGGTGTGGGCCTGCTCAGCAACGGCATCGGCAATTGCAGGGTGGGCATGACCGTGCAAGGTGACCCACCATGACGAGATGGCGTCGAGGTAACGCTGGCCATTGGCGTCGTGGAGATAGGCTCCCGACGCGCGTACGATCGGTCGGACCGGGGCGCCCAGCCCGTGCTGAGTGTACGGATGCCAGACGTGAAGGTCGTCGAGCGTGAGCCAGGCTGGTGAAGGCGTCATCCGGAACTCCGAAGGGTCTCGGCCAGCGCGGCGAGCAGGCCGTCGATGTCGCCCTCCGTGTGTGCAGCCGAGACGGTGATACGGAGGCGTGAACCTCCGGTCGGTACGCTGGGCGGGCGAATCGCGCCGACCAGATACCCCCGCTCGAACAGGGCGCGGCCGATCGCCATGGTTCGGGCCGGATCGCCGAGGACGATCGGGACGATATGGCCCGGTCCATCCGTTGCGGGCATCAACCCGAGGCGCGCCAGGCCGTTGCGCAGGTGACGAGCAGCCTCGAACAGTCGAGTCCGCCGATCCGGTTCGCTGGCGGCGATGGCGAGCGCTTCGAGGGTCACCGAGCAGAGACTGGGGGGTGTGCCGGTCGAGAAGATGAACGACCGCGCCCGGTTGAGCAGATGGGTCCGAAGGGTCTCGGAGCCGGCGACGAATGCGCCGGAGGTGCCGAATGCCTTGCCGAGCGTGCCGACCGTCACGTCGATCGCCCCTTCGACACCCCAGTGCTCGGCGGAGCCGCGTCCATTCGGGCCGAGCACTCCGGTCGCGTGGGCGTCGTCGAGGAGGATCGCGGCGTCGAACCGCTCGGCGAGTGGTACCAGCTCGGCCAGGGGATAGAGATCGCCGTCCATCGAGAAGACGCCCTCGACTACGATCAGACTGCGCCGGTACTTGCCCTCATCGGCCGAGAGCTGCTGCTCGAGCGCGCTCAGGTCGCAGTGGGCCACGATCCGCGTCGTTGCCCTGGCGAGCCGGCAGCCGTCGACGATGGAGGCATGATTGAGCGCATCCGAGTAGATCACGTCATCGCGCCCCGCCAGTGCCGGCAGGATGCCGGTGTTGGCAGCGAAGCCCGTGGAAAAGAGGAGGGCGGCCTCGGTGCCCTTGAGCGCAGCGAGCGCGGCCTCGAGCTGGTCGTGCGGGGCGTGGTTGCCGCCGAGACTGCGAGATGCCGTGGCGCCAACATGGGGCGTCGCGAAGGCGGCCCGCGCCCGAGCGGCGAGTCGAGGATCGGTGGCCAGCCCGAGGTAATCGTTCGACGAGAAGTCCAGTACGGCTCGCCCCTCCAGCTCGATTGAGGCACCCTTACGGTGTTCGACGGTCCGGAGCTGTCGCAGCATGGCGTGTTGTGCCAAGGCGTCCAATTCGCTGCGGAGGGATTGTGCGAAGCGCCTGCTCGTCATCTGTCGAACCAAGGCAGCAGGGCGTCGAGTCTCGCGGTATCAATCCGGTCGGGTGTGAGGTAATCGAGTGCTGCGATCCGGGCAGCCGGCAGCAGGCGCGCCAAGGCGGCCTGATTCGAGCTGGTCGATTCGTCGGCTGCGGACACTTCGGACACCTCGGACATCACGAGACCGATTACGGGCACGCCGGCCGCCGTCAGCGCAGACACCGTGAGCAGGGTGTGGCTCAGGCAGCCCAGCCGGTTGGCGACGACGACCAGGACAGCGGCGCCAAGCTCTCGGGCCAGGTCGAGATAGCTCCAGTCCCAGGCTGGCGGCGACAGCAAACCGCCCGCCCCCTCGAGGAGCACGATGTCGGCGTCGCGACTCTGATGATGGATTTCGTCGAGCAGGTCCGCCAGGGGGACCGGGCGCCCCTCGAGGTCGGCTGCGACCGCTGGTGTTACCGCGGCGCGATAGCGCCGGAGCGCGGCGGTTGGACGCTGCTGCCCAGTGGCGCGTGCAATCCGGACGCCATCCTCGGTGGCGACGGGCACCTCGGCAGGGCAGCCGCTTTCGATCGGCTTGATCGCGACCACGCGCCGGCCGGCGGCGGCGAGGCTTCGACCCAAGGCGGTCGTCACCACGGTCTTGCCGACACCCGTGTCGGACCCCGTGATGACGACAAATTGCGGCATCGCGGCCGTCAGGTCACCGACAGCGCGGCAACCGTGAAGCCGGCGTCCTGGATCATCTTGAGGTCGGCTTCCCATCCGGCGCCAGGCGTCGTCAGGTAGCCGTCGATGAACATCGAGTTGGCTGGCAGCAGCGCGCGGTGCTGCTGCTCCCGCAGGTTGACCTCGCGTCCGCCGGCGACGCGAATATCCCGCGTCGGGTTGACGAAGCGCATCATGGCCAGTGCGCGGAGGCAATCCTCCGGGGCCAGGCGTTCGACGTCGGCGAGCGGTGTGCCGGGTCGCGGGTTGAGGAAGTTGACCGGAATGGACTCGACCTGAAGGGCCCGCAGTTCGAGCGCGAGAGCGACGCGGTCATCGATGGTTTCTCCCATGCCCATGATGCCGCCACAACAGGCTTCCATACCGGCTTGCCTGGCGCGCTTGACGGTCGTGACGCGGTCCTCGAAGTCATGGGTCGAGCAGATCTCGGGGTAAAAGCGCCGCGACGATTCGAGGTTGTGATTGAAACGGTCGACCCCGGCGGCCGCCAGGCGATCGGCCTGGTGCTGCTCGAGCAAACCGAGCGAGGCGCACACCTTGATGTTGAGCTCCGCCTTGATCTGGCGCGTTGCTTCGCAAATCACGTCCAGCTCGCGCTCGGCTGGCCCCCGGGTACTGGTCACCATGCAGTACTTGACGGCACCGCGCCGGTGGGCCTCGCGCGCGCCCGCTACCAGGTCGTCGACGGTCTGCAGCTTATACCGTTCGACGGGCGACGCATTGGTGACGGACTGGCTGCAGAAGGCACAGTCCTCCGGGCAGAGACCGCTCTTGGCGTTGCGCAGCACATGAATCCGAACCGTGCGCCCGTGGTACCGCTCGCGGATGCGAAAGGCGGCTTGCAGCAGATCGTCGAGTTGCTCATCGGACGAGGTCAGAATGGCTCGCGCGTCATCAGCGCTAGCTTCGGAGCCGTCGAGAACACGGTCGGCGAGTTGATCCCAGCTCATGTCAGGTCAAACCTTTCGAAACGCAGGGCCGGTGGGGCGCGTGCCCCCTCCCACACGATGGCTCCCGGGGAGGGTGAGTATCCGGACAAGACGGGTCGGAATGTACACCGGAGCGGCATCACGGGACTACGGGTGCTCGAGCCCTCGCCGGCGTCCGCACGGGGGATTGCCAGGGTCTGCCGCCTCCCATACAATCGAGTCCACCCTGCGCCAATCCGAGGATGCGCCAGATATGGAATACAGACTGCTGGGAAGCTCGGGACTCAAGGTACCAGCCCTCAGTCTCGGAACGGCCACGTTTGGTGGACAGGGAGACTACTTCCGCGGGTTTGGGGAAACCGAGGTCGATGAGGCGATCCGGATGGTCGATGTCTGCCTCGGCGCCGGCATCACTCTATTCGACACGGCCAACACCTATTCTGCCGGCCGATCCGAAGAGATGCTCGGGCGAGCCCTCGCCGGCCGTCGGAATCGCGCGCTGATCTCCACCAAATGCTCCTTTCGCATGGGAGACGGGCCGAACGACGTCGGATCGTCTCGGATGCACCTGATTGCCTCTTGCGAGGCGAGCTTGCGACGGCTCGGCACGGACTACATCGATATCTACCATCTTCACGGATTCGACGCCCTGACGCCCGTGGAGGAAACGCTGCGCGCCCTGGACGATTTGGTGCGCAGCGGCAAGGTGCGCTATATCGCCTGTTCGAACTTCTCGGGCTGGCACCTGATGAAGTCGCTGGCGGTGTCCGAACGGTACGGTTGGGCGCGATACGTCGCGCACCAGGTATACTACTCGCTGGTCGGGCGGAGCTACGAGTGGGAACTGATGCCCCTGGCCCTGGATCAAAAGGTCGGGGGGATGGTCTGGAGTCCGCTCGGCTGGGCCCGATTGACCGGGAAGCTGCGCAGGGGCCAGCCTCAGCCCGAGACCACCAGAATGCGGTCGCGGGCGACCATGGCGGCCGCGCCTCCGGTCGATGACGAGTACCTCTATCGCGTCGTCGATGCCATCGACCAGGTGGCGGCGGAGACCGGCAAGACCGTTCCCCAGATCGCCATCAACTGGCTGCTCCAGCGCCCGACTGTGGCAACAGTGATTGTCGGTGCTCGTACCGAGGCACAGTTGGAGCACAATCTCGGTGCCATCGGGTGGAACCTGACGTCCGAACAGATCGCCCGCCTCGATGCGGCCAGCGCCACGCCGATGGCTTATCCGTACTTCCATCAGCGCGGCTTCGTCGAGCGAAACCCCCGACCTGTTTGACGGGGAGTCCGGCGCAAGTCCCGGAACGCACGACGCCCCAGCCTGAGGGCTGGGGCGCAGACGTTGAGGACGGCCTGATGCGGTGAATGGAGCCTGCCGGGATCGAACCGGCGACCTATTGCTTGCAAAGCAATCGCTCTCCCAACTGAGCTAAGGCCCCGCGCAGCGCGACCCGTGCGCTGGATCGGGGAAGGTTACTGTCCCGGGCTTTCTCTTGTCAATCGCGCTCCCCGCGCGGGTCCGCTCCCGCGCGTACACTGCGGCTCGACAAATCTCGGCGATTCGCCGGTGCGGGTGTAGATTGCGACATCCCGGTTCGGGCCATTCGGGCGTGGTGGCTCGCATGCGCCTGGCAGGTTTCGATATTGCCTCGGTTTCCTCGTGACGGCGCGCCGCCGCATGAGGTCTATGTTGCGCGCCCGGCCTTTGGCCAGGCGGCAGGAGGGTGTTCACGAGCGATCCGTATCACACGCCGGAGGAATCATGCGAACACGGACCATTGGGCTGGTGCTGCTGCTGAGCAGCGGTCTCGTCGGCTGCGCCAAGCAATCCGCCGAAAAGGCCATCGCCAGGGCTGAACAGGACATTGCGGCTGTGCGTCCGGAGGCAGAGAAGGTCGCCCCGGTGGAGCTGGCGGTGCTGGTCGACAGTGTGGCGGCCATGAAGGCCCACGTTGCCGCGGGCGAGTACTCCGCTGCGTCGAGAGGCGCCCGCAACCTGGGGCTCTCCGTTCGGGACCTCCGTGCCAATCTCGGAAACCGCCGCCAGCAACTGACCACCGGGTTCACCGCCACCGCGAATGAGTTGCCACCACAGCTGGAAGCCGTGGTGGCCCGAGTCACCCAGCTCGGTGCGATGCGCCGACTCCCCCCAGGAATCGATCAGGCCCGATTCGACGCGCTGAAAGCCGAGGCCCCAACCTGGCCCGGGGCCTGGGCCGCGGCCAAACAGGACTTCGACGCGGGCAACCTTGCCCAGGCTATGTCTGCCGCCGCTCAGCTCAAAACCAAAGTGGCGGACGCCCGGCGTCTCTTGTCGATGAACTAAGACTGGCGGGTCACGGCCGGGTGGGCCCGATTTCAGTCTACCGTCGCAGAACGCGACGGTAGGCGGTCTCCGGCTTGAGAGCTAAGTTGTTGAAATTGCTGCTGTTGAGGCAATGGGCTCATAGCTTGCGTAGGGTCGCGGGCATGCGAAGGGACGAGTCGAGTCTGGGCACCGATCGGCTGCCCGGTTTGCTTGCCTGTACGGAAGGAAACCGAGGCTTCACGCTGATCGAACTTCTTACCGTTACCGTCGTTCTCGGTGCGCTGGCCTCCTTTGCGGTGGTTCGGACGCAGTACACCGTCGACCAGGCCAAGATCGCGCGCGCCATCGGTGATATCCGGGCGCTGGCAATCGACGCCCAGGGCTACGTGGCCGCATCGAGCAACAACAGCCCGCCCCCCTCACTCGCCGCGATCGACCGGGCCGGAATGCTCGACCCCTGGGGTCGCCCCTACGTCTATGTGAATCTGACATTGGGTGGTACGCCGCGGACTGATGTGTTCGGTGTCGAACTGAACACGCTGTACGACATCTACAGCGTTGGGAAGGACGGGTCCACCGCGACGTCGATTACTTCGGGACCTGGTCTGGACGATATCGTGCTCGGCAACGACGGCGGCTTCATCGGCCGCGCCTCGAGGTATTGAGCGATGACCAATCCGACTGCCGGGAAATCATCGTCTGAAACCGAGGACCAGGGGTACGTCACAGGTATTGCCGACGGCAACCTGGCAACGCCCGTTCGCCTTCGCGACTATCTCACGGGTGTCGGCGTCGTCTTCCGGCTTCCCAAGCGCAACCGAAAGAAAGAGAAGGCAGCAGCGAAGGCCGAGGCGGAGCGCGAAGCACGGCGTTTTGTGCTGCCGGTCGGTCTCATTGTTCGGGTTCTTGCTGCCGTCGCCATCGGCGCGGTCGCGTTGACGGGTTACCGGCAGTTCGTCCGGAGCATTCCGTTGCCGGCCGAAATCGCTGGCACGTGGTCCACCTCTGACGGCCGGTACGCCGGTCGAAGTTTCTGGCTCAATCAAACGTCGGTTGCCTTTCAGAACGGTACCGCCAACACGCAGTTCTCGGTGCACCCGATTACCCGGATTCAACGGAGCGAGGTTGCCGACACCCTATTCCTGACCATCGACTACAAGCAGGAAGGGCAGTCGGTCGCCATGTCGGTTGCCTACCTTGCTCAGCCCACGCCACAGATCCGCCTGGTCAATCAGCCCGGGGTTCGCTGGCACCGAAGTGGGAACGCCCCCGCCATTTCGCAGTAGCGTACCGACAGCGATTGCCACCATTGCCCGCCTGCATCGAGGAGGGCAGTTGCGTCACGTGTTGAGGGGCCTCAAGTTGGGGATCGTTCTGCGGCGTGATGCCGCTCGTGTTCCACGCTTCCCGGGCTCCCCATGTCAGTACGGATCCTTACTCAACAGCAGGTGACTGAGTTGCTCCCGATGGTCGACTGCGTCCCCTTGATGGAGGGAACGCTCCGCACCATGACGCGAGGTGGGGCCCTGCTGCCACTGCGCACGATCCTGCGCCTGCCGGAGGGGAAGGGGATCTTCGGTTCGATGCCGTCATACCTCGATCCGCCCAAGGCCATCGGTCTCAAGGCCATCACGGTATTCCCTGGTAACGAGGGAACCCGTTTCGACTCCCATCAGGGCGTCGTGTTGCTGTTCGAGGCGCAGCATGGTTCGCTCGAGGCTATCCTCGACGCGGCCTCGGTCACGGCCATCCGCACGGCTGCCGTGTCCGGGGTGGCAACCGGGGCGTTGGCCAACCCGGACGCCGGCGATCTGGCCATTCTTGGCAGCGGGGTACAGGCGCGAACCCATCTCGATGCCGTTGCGGCAGTACGCAAGCTACGGAGGGTGCGGATCTGGAGCCGCAACCCCGCCAACGCGGCCAAGTGTGTCGCGGCGGTTCAGGGTCGCTATCCCTTTCCGATCGAAGTCGCCAACAGTGCGGAGGGGGCGCTCCGGGGCGCCGACATCATCTGTACGGTCACGTCGGCGCGTGAACCGGTCATCCAACGTTCCTGGGTTGCCGATGGCGCCCATCTCAATGCCGTTGGCGCATCCGTCGCGGCGGCGCGCGAAATCGACAGCGACACGGTAGCGGCGGCGCGGGTCTACGCCGATCGACGCGAGTCGCTCTTTGCGGAGAGCGGCGATTTCCTGATTCCTCGCGGCGAGGGTCGCTATGGCGACGAGCATCTGATCGGCGAAGTTGGCGAGGTGCTCGAGGGGCTCGTGCCGGGGCGCACCGCCCCCGGCGACATCACGCTCTTCAAGTCGCTTGGCCTCGCGATCGAAGACCTTGCGGCGGCGCATTTCGTCAACCGGCGGGCGGCAGAGCGGGGTGTCGGGGTGGTGCTCGAGATCGGTGGCCTCCGGCATGACTGACGCACAAGTCAGGGTGGTCTTCAATCGGTTCCGTCGGCCGGGCGTCATCGAGGCACCATCCCGGGCGCCGGTTCGGGCTTTTCACCGGACCCTGCCGGGCTACGCAGCAACCCCGCTGGTGTCGCGACCTGCGCTTGCAGTGGCGCTCGGGCTCGGTGGTCTCTATGTCAAGTACGAGGCGCCTCGGTTCGGGCTTGGCGCCTTCAAGGGGCTCGGCGCGTCTTGGGCGCTCCACCGGCTGCAGACGGAGCGGAGTGCGCCACTCGGTACCGTTTCGGCTGCCAGCGCCGGCAATCACGGTCGCGCAGTCGCATGGGCGGCCCGGCTCGCGGGTCTGCCCTGTGTGATCTTTCTGCCCAGTGGAGCGACGCCGGCTCAGGTCGACGCCATTCGGGGTGAGGGCGCCCGGGTGGAGCTGGTCGAAGGGAGCTACGAGGACGCCGTTCAGCATTGTGCCCGGGTCAGTCAGGCGCAGGGATGGCAGGTCATCAGCGACGTCGGATATCCCGGCTACCTCGAGATTCCCCCGTTGGTTGTCGAGGGTTACAGCACCGTCTTCGCCGAGATCGACGAGCAACTCGCGCAGGCCGGGTGGCGCGAGCCCGATGCGGTTCTGATTCCGGCGGGTGTCGGTGGCATTCTCCATGCCGGCGTCGAGCACTACCGCCGACGGGCCCGTCCGCCGCGCATCATCGGCGTCGAGCCGGTGGCCGGCGACTGCCTTTCGGCGTCGCTGCAATCGGACGATGGCGCCCCGGCTGTGTCGGCAGGCAACGGCAAGACGACGATGTCGTATCTCAATTGCGCCGAGGTATCTCTTTCGTCGTGGCCGGCGATTCGTGACGGGATCGATGCCATGGTCGGAGTCGACGATGCGGTTGCTGAGCAGGGAATGCGGTTGCTGTTCGCCGCTGCCCGCGGCGAGATCTCGCTCGAAGCCGGCAGCTCAGGCGCGTCGACGACAGGGGCGTTGGCCGGACTCGCTGCCGGAGGAGTCGACCCCGCCCTTCGGGAGCGCCTTGGGCTCGGGCCGGATCGGACGGTACTGGTCGTTTGCACCCAGGGCGCCATCGACCAGGCGCACTTCCGGAGGGTCGTCGGCTCCGGATGAGCCGTTACATTCGGGGTGTCTTCGTGAGCCAGGGCAGGTAGCGTTCTTCTCGGCGGCGGGCCGCTACCTCGCGGAACGGTGATGCGATATAATAAAAATCGACCATAGTATTACGCCCTGGAAACCGACGGAGTCGATCATGCCGGTCTTGCCCCCGATCAACCTCAAGCGCTGGATTGACGAGCACCGCGAACTGCTCAAGCCGCCGGTCGGCAACAAGATGGTATGGCAGGATGCGGAGTTCCTTGTCATGGTGGTGGGCGGTCCGAACCAGCGCAAGGACTTCCACGTCGAGGACGGCGAGGAGTTCTTCTACCAGATCGAAGGCGACATCGTCGTCCGCACGATTCAGGATGGCGAGGTGAGGGACATTCCGATCCGCGAGGGCGAGATGTTTCTCCTTCCGGCCGGGATCCCGCATTCTCCGCAGCGACCTGCCAACACCGTCGGTTTGGTCATCGAGCGAAAGCGCGCGGACGGTGAAGTCGACCACCTCCGTTGGTTCTGTGACAACTGCGGAGAGATGCTCTACGATGCCAGCTTCGAACTGGTCGACCTGGGCAAGCAACTCAAGCCGCTGATCGAGGCCTTTTCGGCCGACGAGGCGAAGCGGACGTGCAAGAAGTGCGGCACGGTAATGCCGCCGCCGATCGCCAAGAAGTAGGGTCGCGGCGCCGCTTGCTCAAGATCGACCTTCACACCCACATCCTTCCCGAGTCCTGGCCGAACCTGCGCGATCGGTACGGGTACGGCGGCTTTCTCGAGATGCAGCACGTTGCGCCGTGTCGGGCGCAACTGTTCGTCGATGGCAAGATGTTTCGGGAAATCGACGACAGCTGCTGGGACCCTCGTCGGCGACTCGAGGACTGCGATCGCGACGGCGTGCACGTGCAAGTTCTGTCCACCGTCCCGGTCATGTTCAGCTACTGGGCGGCGCCGGCGCATGCCGACGATCTGTCCAAGCTGCTCAACGATCATCTCGCCTGGGTCGTGGCCACCAATCCGAGGCGGTTCGTGGGCCTGGGTACCGTGCCGATGCAGGACCCCGACCTGGCCATCCGGGAGCTCGAGCGCTGCGTCAAGGATCTGCGTCTGGCCGGGGTGCAGATCGGCACCCACGTCAATGCGTGGAACTTCGACGCCCCGGAGCTGTTTCCGTTCTTCGAAGCAGCGGCAGACCTCGGTGCCGCGGTCTTCGTGCACCCGTGGGAAATGCTCGCCCCCGAGCGGATGCGCAGGTACTGGTTGCCGTGGCTCGTCGGGATGCCAACGGAGTCGGCGCTGGCCATCGCGTCGATCATCTTTGGCGGTGTGCTCGAGCGGCTGCCGAAGCTGCGCATCTGCTTTGCGCACGGTGGCGGCAGCTTCGTCGGAATTCTGGGCCGCCTGACCCATGGTTTCGAGGCGCGCCCCGATCTCGTGGCGATCGACAACCCCTACCCGCCCACCCGGTATCTCGACCGCTTTTATGTCGACTCGCTGACGCACGACCCGGAACTGCTTCGCTGGCTGATTCGGCTGATGGGAGCGAATCGGGTTGCCTTGGGAACCGACTATCCGTTCCCGCTCGGTGAGACGGTCCCCGGCCAGATGATCGAGTCGATGAACGACCTCTCCGCGGAAACGCGGGATTGGCTTCTCTACAAGACGGCGCTCGAGTTTCTCGATCGGCCGTTGGGCGCCTTTCTATGACCTATTCCTTTGAGCCGACCGAGGCCTGGGCACTGGCTCGAGACGCCGCAGATCCGCTTGCCGGGTACCGCGACGAGTTTGCCATGCCGGTCGGTCCGGACGGCCGTCCCCTCGTGTACCTCTGCGGCAATTCGCTCGGCCTGATGCCCAAGCAGGTCCCAGCCCTGATGGCCGAGGAGTTTGACGCCTGGGCCAGGCTCGGCGTCGAAGGCCATCACGATGCGGTGCGGCCCTGGCTCAGCTACCACGAGAATTTCAGGGAGACAGGCGCACGTCTCGTCGGGGCGCGCCCCGGTGAGGTCGTGTTCATGAACTCGCTGACCGTCAACCTCCATCTCATGATGGTCAGCTTCTATCGCCCGGAGGGACGTCGTCGCAAGATCCTGATCGAGGAGTCGGCCTTTCCCTCCGACACCTATGCGGTCGCGACGCACCTGGCGACGCGTGGCATCGATCCCAGGGAAGGTATGGTCGTGCTGGGCCCGGAGCCGGGCGAGCAACTCATCGCTACCGAAGCCATCGAGCGCATGCTCCGGGAACAAGGCGATGAGATTGCCCTGGTCCTCTGGCCCGGGGTGCAGTACTACACCGGACAGCTCTTCGACATCGAACGCATTACGGCGGCGGCCCATCGCGCGGGTGCAGTTGCGGGCTTTGATCTTGCCCATACGGCCGGTAATGTCCCGCTGGCCTTGCATGACTGGAACGTCGACTTTGCCGCTTGGTGCTCGTACAAGTATCTGAACGCCGGTCCGGGGGCGGTTGGTGCCTGCTACGTTCACGATCGACACGGACAGAATCTCACGATTCAACGCTACGCCGGGTGGTGGGGTAATGACCCGGCAACCCGCTTCCGAATGCATTTGAACAGCGACTTCGTTCCACAGGCCGGAGCCGAGGGATGGCAGATCAGCAATCCTCAGATTTTCTCGATGACGCCCCTCGTGGCCTCGCTTGAGCTGTTCGATCGGGTCGGCACTCAGGCGCTGCGGACCAAGTCGCTGGAGCTGACGGCGTACCTCGAGTATCTCATCGACCGGATCCCGGGCGGCCGGATCGAGCGGATCACCCCACGCGACCCGGCCGCCCGGGGCGCTCAGCTGTCGCTCCTCGTGCGGGAAGGCGCGCGGCAAGCGTTCGATGCCATTAGGGCCCGCGGAGTGGTGCCCGACTTCCGACAGCCGGATGTGATTCGAATGGCGCCGGTTCCGCTCTACAACAGCTTCCACGACGTCTGGCGAACGGCCGCCGCCCTGGCCGAGGTGCTTCGTGCCTGAGACCGGGCGCCCGCCCTTCATCATCGTCGGGGCCGGATTGGTCGGCTCGATGCTGGCTGCCCTGCTGGGCCGGGCTGGTTTTCGGGTCGTCGTCGTCGAGCGCCGAGGCGATCCTCGAGCCGATCGGATGGAGAGCGGCCGCAGCATCAACCTCGCGATCTCGGCCCGCGGTCTCGACGCGCTCGGCCGCCTGGAACTCGACGACGACATCTTGTCGCTCGGGGTGCCGCTCTATCGCCGTGCCATTCACTCACCGGCTGGCGACGTCAGCTATCAGCCCTATGGTGTGGGTACCCAGGCAATCAACTCGTTTTCCCGGGGTGATCTCAATCGCGGCCTGGTCCAGGCGGCGGGCGCGACACCGAACGTCGAGCTGTACTTCGAGCGGCGGGTGGTCGACGTCGACCTGACCGCCGGGAGCGTCAGTCACGTCGACGGCGCGAGCGGCGGCGACGTACGCACTGAGCGTGGGGTCGTCGTCGGAGCGGATGGAGCGTTCTCGGTTGTTCGCGGCGTACTTCAGAAGCGCGAGTACCAGGATTATTCGCAGAGTTTTCTGGAGCAGGGCTACAAGGAGCTGCACATCCCGGCGCGCCCCGACGGCACGGCGGCGCTCGAGCGTAACGCGATGCACATTTGGCCCCGCGGTCCGTTCATGATGATGGCCATGGCCAATCTGGATGCCTCCTTCACAGTAACGCTCTACCTGCCGATGACCGGGCCGAACGGTTTCGATCGCCTCAAGACCCCGGCCGATGTCGAGGCCTTCTTTCGGCGGGAGTTTCCCGACGCGCTGCCCATCATGCCCACGCTGGTGGATGACTTCTTTGCCAATCGCACCGGCGCGATGGTGACGGTTCGGACCTACCCGTGGCATGTTGGCAGCACGGCCGTCCTGATTGGGGATGCCGCCCATGCCATCGTGCCGTTCTACGGCCAGGGCGCCAACGCGGGGTTCGAGGACTGCCTCGAGTTCGTGGAGCAGGTCAAGCGCAGCCCGGACGATCTGGAGGGGGCTTTTGCCAGGTACGCCGAGCGGCGCAAGCCGAACACGGAGGCAATTGCGGACCTTGCGCTGGCTAACTTCGTCGAGATGCGGGACCACGTGGCGTCGCCGCTGTTCCGGCTCAAGAAGCGATTCGAAACGCTGCTGTACGCCTGGTTTCCGAGGTGGTTCGTGCCGCTGTATCCGATGATTGCCTTTTCGCTGGTGCCGTACGCGGAAGCGCGCGCCCGTGCCGAGCGCCAGGCTCGGTCGATTCGCCGTCTGGGCATCGGGCTTGCCGGAGGCGCATTGCTGGCGGTGCTCTGGCTGGTGATCTCGTAGGTTCCTGTTCTGTCCCTGTCCTTTGCAGGTGGTGCGCATGCCGCTGACCTATGCCTCGTATCTCAAGCTCGACAGTCTGCTGGCTCTCCAGGAGCCGCAATCGCACCCGGCCGAGCATGACGAGTTGCTCTTTATCATCATCCATCAGACCTACGAGCTGTGGTTCAAGCAGTTGCTGCATGAAACCGACAAGATCGTTCGCGACTTCGGCACGAACGATCTGTTCGGTGCGATTGCCACCTTCAAACGGATGCGGACGATCGTCAAAACCCTGGTTGGGCAAATCGATATTCTCGAGACGATGACGCCCCTGTCATTCTCGTCGTTTCGGAATCGTCTCGACACCGCGTCCGGGTTTCAGTCCTACCAGTTTCGGGAATTCGAGTTTTTGTTCGGTTATAAGCGGCCAGGGGTGACCCATCCGATCCCCAGTACGGAGGCCGGGCGTGCCAAGGCCGAGGCCCGACTCGATCAGCCCAGCGTGGTCGACGCATTCGTTCGGTTCCTCGTAGCGCGTGGAGCCCGGCTCCCCGAGGCTTCGCTGGCTCGGGACGTGCGAGCCGCAACGCAGCCGGACGAGGCGGTGCAGGACGCGGTGCTCAGGATGTATAACGAGCAGCCGGAACTGGTGATTCTGTTCGAGTTGATGACCGACTTCGATGAGGGCGTGCAGGAGTGGCGCTATCGCCACGTCAAGCTGGTCGAGCGGACCATCGGAGCGAAATCGGGAACGGGAGGATCCGCGGGTATGGACTTCCTGAAGCAGTCGCTCTTCAAGCCGCTCTTTCCGGACCTTTGGGCCGTTCGCCACCGGATGTGAACCATGCTCTATGACATCACGCCAGTCGTCTCGCCCCGGCTGGCAATCTGGCCGGGCGACACCAGCCCCGAGCGTACGGTGCTCGCCGATCTTGCCGCCGGCGACTCGGTGACACTGTCGACCTTGCGCACCACCGTCCATGTCGGAGCGCATGCCGATGCGCCCAGCCATTATGGCCGGACGGGGCGGGACATCGCGTCGCAGCCGCTCGACTACTATCTGGGCCGCTGCCAGGTCGTCCGGGCTCGGGCGGAGCCGGGGGTACGCGTCTCATTTGCGCAGCTGGAAGAACCGGTGACCGAAGCGCGGGTGCTGATCGCGACGGGTACCTATCCCGACCCCGACAGCTGGCGGGCTGATTTCTCCGGGCTGGAACCGGAGCTGATCGACCGCTTCGCGTCGGAGGGGGTACGGCTGGTCGGCGTCGATACGCCGAGCGTCGATAGCTTCGATTCCAAGACGCTGCCGGCGCACAATCGGTTTCTGAGCTACGACATGGCCATTCTGGAAGGCATCGTGCTCGACGGGGTGCCGTCGGGACGGTATGAGCTGATAGCGCTGCCGCTCAAACTCGAAGGCTTCGATGCCAGCCCGGTGCGCGCCGTTCTGCGCACCCTCGACTGACCGCCCTCAATCGATCGTTGCAATCACCTTGAGCTCGACGTGGATCGGGGTCGGCAAGGCACCGACCTCGACCGTCGTGCGCGTGGGCTGGTTGGCGGTAAAGTGCTCGCCGTAGACTCGGTTGAACCGGGCAAAGTCTCCAGCCATATCGGTCAGGAACACGGTAACGTCGACGATCTTGTCCCAGCTCGATCCGGCGTCTTCGAGAATCGCGCGGATATTGGCGAAGCACTGCCTGGCCTGACGCTCGATGTCGTGTTCGACGACGCGCCCGTTCGAATCCACGACGTTGCCGGGCACTTCATTCGATCCGGGAACCCGGGGGCCGGTGCCGGAAACGAAGAGCAGGGACCCGACTCGTCGGGCATGAGGGTACGGACCGACCGGAACGGGGGCCCGTGAGCTGGAAACGGATTGAGACGAGGTCATCGCGAGTCGGCCTGTGATCAGCGTTAGGTGTTACAGTTTGATGCAGACGTTCTTGGGTTCGGTAAAGAACCGGATCGCTTCGTCGCCCCCCTCGCGCCCGACGCCGCTCTGGCGCATGCCCCCGAAGGGGACGCGCAGGTCGCGCAGCAACCAGGTGTTGACCCAGATCGTGCCGCATTGCACCTCCTCGGCCAGTCGGTGCGCACGGGTGAGATTGTCGGTCCAGACCGATGCCGCGAGGCCGTAGCTCGACTGATTGGCCAGCGTGATCGCTTCGTCGTCGCTGCCGAACGGTGTGATGCTCACCACCGGGCCGAAGATCTCTTCCTGATTGGTGCGGCAGCCCATGCCGAGGCCCGTAATGACGGTTGGTGCGATGAAGTAGCCGTCGCGGCAGCGGCTGGGCAGGCCGGTCGGCGCCGCGCCGCCCGTGACAACCGTGCCCCCCTCGTCCCGGGCCAGCGCGATATACCCCGCCACTTTGTCGCGATGACCAGCGCTCACCAGCGCCCCGAACTCGGTGGCCGGATCGAGCGGGTCTCCGATCCGGAGCGCCGCGGCTGCAGCGGCGAACCGCTCGACGAACTGCGGGTAGATCGATGCCTCGACCAGGAGTCGCGAGCCGCAGAGGCAGATCTCTCCCTGATTCGCGAACGCGGATCGGACGATCGCAGGCAGGTGACGATCGAGGTCGGTGTCGGCGAAGATGAGCGTCGGGTTTTTGCCACCGAGCTCGAGGGTCAATTTCTTGAACATCGGGGCAGCCGTTCGGGCAATTGCCGCTCCGGTGGTGGTGCCGCCCGTAAACGAGATGGTTCGGATGTCGGGGTGACTCACCAGCGCAGCGCCGGCGCTGGCGCCCAGCCCGTGTACGATGTTGAGTACACCGGGTGGCAGGCCGACCTCACAGCAGATCTCAGCCAGGATCGTGGCCGTCGTCGGCGTCAGCTCCGAAGGTTTGGCCACTGCCGTGTTACCGGTGGCGATGGCCGGAGCGATCTTCCATGACAGCAGGTAGAGCGGCAGGTTCCACGGCGAGATCAGCCCGGCCACTCCGCGCGGGCGCCGCAAGGTGTAGTTGAGGGCACTGTAGTCGGTCGTATGGCTCTCGGACGCCTGGTGCAGAATGGCCGTGGCAAAGAAGCGGAAGTTGGCTGCCGCACGCGGGATATCGAGCCCGCGCGCCAGCGTGATCGGCTTGCCGGTGTCGATCGATTCGGCCTGCGCCAACTCCTCGAGCCGAGCGTCGATGCCATTCGCGATGGCGAGCAGCAACCGGGCCCGCTCCGCCGCCGGGGTGCGAGACCAGCCGGGAAACGCGGCCTTCGCAGCGGCCGCGGCATGGGCAATGTCGCTGGCATCGCTGTCCGGTACGCGCCCGATGGCGTGGCCGGCCGCAGGATCGACGTTAGGGACATATAGTTCGGCGTTCGGCGCGACCAGCTCGCCGCCGATGTAGTTCTGCAGGGTCCGCACGTTCGGCAGCCTTTCGTGACCGGCTAGAGCGCTGTGGTGCGCCCGCCGTCGACGGCCAGGCTCACGCCGGTAATGTAGCTGGCGGCTGGACTTGCCAGGAATGCGACCGCGGCCGCGATCTCGGCTGGCGTGCCGACCCGTCCGAGCGGAATCTCCTGCACCATCTCGGCCTCGATGGCCTCGGCACTCAGCCCGGTGGCGCTGGCCTTGGCCTTCACGATGGCCTCGAGCCGTCCGGTGCGGGTGGCCCCCGGCAGCACGTTGTTGACGGTGATCCCGAACGGTCCGACTTCGCCAGCGAGTGTTTTTGCCCAGCTGGCGACTGCGCCCCGCGTCGTGTTCGAAACGCCCAGTCCTTTGATCGGCTGGCGCACCGAGGTGGACACGATGTTGACGATCCGTCCCCATCCCGATCGCTTCATGCCGGGCAGCACCGCCTGCACCAGGCGATGGCTCACCAGCAGGTGGCTGTGAAACGCTGCCAGGAAGGCCTGGGGCGTGGCATCCACGATTGGCCCCCCGGGCGGGCCGCCTCCATTGTTGACCAGAATGTCGATCGGCCCGTGCTGCTCGATCCACGCCACGACCGACCCATGTGTGGCCTCGGGATCAAAAAAGTCCGCGGCGAGCGTGCCATGCCCCTGTTCCGCGCTGGGGCGGGCCAGGCTGGCGGCAGCCTGGCTCAGCCGAGCCGGGTCGCGGGCGACGAGCAGGACGCTGGCTCCGTGGGCGGCAAGGGCCTCGGCGGAGGCGAGGCCGATGCCCTGACTGGCGCCTGCGACCAGCGCGCGTTTTCCGAGAAGTTCCATTGCGCAACGGGGTTGAGGTACGGTCGTGGTTCCCTGCGGTCGCTCGGTCGAGCTCGTTTCGACTTGACCTTGCGAATCAGGCACGGATCCCATAATCTATAAAATTGTATCCCATTACTGTATCCAAAAACAGTCAACTACTCTGGCCGTGGTGGCCTCGCTGTGCCGCCCGTCGTGTGTCGTTCGGACTGTGTGTTATTGACACGAACGGCGTCGATTTGTTTTCGGATTGCACTGATTGTACCTGAGTATAGGGGGAGCGACGAACGCGGTACGTTCGTTGCTGTGGCGTGCGCTGACTTCAGCGGTCAACAACCGAACTCAGAAAACATGCTCTTTCGGGGTGCTGGGCGTCCCAACGGGTTGGCTTCCAGTGTTGCTGGCGCGGTTGCGTTCGCGCCCCGGGGGTCTTGGTATGTAACGGCAGGGACGATTCGGATCAGCGATGTCCCTGTCGGCGGTACGCAGCAGGCCAGGCCAGTGTTCCACGACAACAGAGTCCCATAACATCGAGGCAAGTCTATGCGCGCTCCCGTCCGTTCATGGGTCCGCACCTTCTTGCTGCTGCTTGCAGGAGCCGCCGGTCCATCCGCGGCCCTCGCGCAGCAGTCATCCGTTACGGGTACGGTAACGGATGAGGCAACCGGACAGCCCCTGTCTGGTGCCCGGATCCAGGCGACGACCCAGCAGGTCTTCGCTATCACGAACCAGCAGGGTCAGTACACCTTGCGCGGCCTGACGGCTGGTGCGCACACCTTGCGCGTCTTCCTGGTCGGCTATGCCTCACAGACTCGGTCGGTCACGATCAGCGGCGACGCGCAGACCCTCGACTGGGGCCTTCGTGCCGTTCCGTTCCAGCTCGAAGACATCGTCACCACGGCCACGGGTGATCAGCAGTCGCGCGAACTCGGGAACTCGGTTTCCAAGATTCAAACAGCCCAGCTGGTCGAGACGGCGCCGACGACGAACCTGTCTCAGGTGCTGAGCGGTCGCGTCGCGGGTGTCAACGTGCTGCAGAGCAGCGGCACCAGCGGCGCAGGTGCCCGTATCCGGGTGCGCGGTTTGAGCTCGGTGTCGTTGTCCAACGATCCGCTGCTGTACATCGACGGAATCCGGGTCGCGGCCGACGCGCCGGCCGGTTCCTTCGTCGGCGGCACCACGGTGTCCAAGCTCAACGATCTCAATCCCGAAGAAATCGAGAGCATCGAGATCGTGAAGGGCCCGTCGGCGGCCACGTTGTACGGCACTCAGGCCGCCAATGGCGTGATTCGTGTCACGACCAAGCGTGGTCGCGCGGGGGCGCCGCAGTGGAACGCCTGGATCGAGGGCGGGGCCATGAAGGATACCTATACCTATCCCAAGGTCTATTTCAACGCCTCGGCCTCGAACCCGAATGCCAACTGCCTGACCTGGCAGGAGCGGCAGGGCCTCTGCACAGTCGCGCAGCGTCATGAGCTCGACCTGCTCAACGACCCGGCGACGACGCCGTTCGGAACCGGCTCTCGCTACCAGATGGGTGCCAGCGTATCCGGCGGGTCCGAGGCAGTGCGCTACTTTGTCTCGGCCGAGCGGGAAAGCGAAACCGGCGTACTCAAGCTCGGTGGTGTGGAGCAGGACTTTGTGGTCAATCTTCGTAAGTTGTCGAGCCGGAGCGATATTCCGAACGAACAGCTTCGCCCCAACGCCTTCGACAAGCACAGCTTCCGGATCAACTTGAACGCGAGCCCTCGCAGCAATCTCGATGTCTCGCTCTCGTCCGGTGTGATCATCAACAACATCCGGTTGCCCCAGACCGGCGACAACTTCCAGTCGATGATCGGCTCGGCGCTGTTCGGTTCCGCGAACCCGGCCATCGTTGCCAACACCGGCGGGTACGGGTTCTCGCGCCCGGCCTACTCGATCGGCGAAGTGTCGTATCGGAAGAACGACCACTTCATCAACTCCGCGACCGTCAACTGGCGGCCGCTCTCCTGGCTCTCGACCCGGGGCACCTTCGGCATCGACTACCTCAACTACGTCGATGAGCAGAACGTCCTGAATGGACAGGGCTGTCTCACTTGCGGTACTGAGAACCAGGGCAAGCGGATGTTCAACCGCTACATCGATACCCGCTACACACTCGACCTGAACGCGACGGCCCAGTTCCGTCTGACCAACAGCATCGCCTCGAAGACGTCGGTTGGCGCGCAGTTCAACCGCGATAAGCTCTTTGGCGTGCTGGCGCAGGCCGACATCCTGCCGCCCGGCATCATCTCGCTGTCTGCCGGCGCGCAGAAGACTCTGACCGAGGCTACCAACGATGTCATCACGCTGGGAACCTACGTCGAGCAGCAGTTCGGTCTGAACGACCGTCTCTTTCTGACCGGTGCGCTGCGAGTCGACGAGAACAGCGCCTTCGGCGCGGAGTTCCGTTCGGCGGCCTATCCCAAGGTCTCCGCGTCGTTCGTTGCTCTTGAGGGCCTCAGCGGATTCCTGAACAGCGTCCGTTTCCGCGGCGCCTACGGCGCGACGGGCCAGTCACCGCGTCCGCTCGACGCCCTGACCTACCAGAGCCCGATTGCCGCCAGCATCTTTGGCGCGGCATCGCTGCCTGGCGTCACGCTGGGCGGCCTGGGCGATCCGGCTCTCAAGCCGGAGCGCTCACGGGAAATCGAAACGGGTGTCGATATCGGCTTGCTCGACAGCCGCCTCAACCTCGAGATCACGTTCTACGACAAGAAGACCACGGACGCGATGGTGTTGCGCACGCAGCCGTTCTCCTTCGGCGACGTGGGTGTCCGGCTCGAGAACGTCGGTATCGTGAGCAACAAGGGCCTCGAGGTATCCGTCAACACCCGTTTGATCGACTCGCGCAGCGTTGCCTGGGATCTCCAGCTCGAGGCGGCCGGCAACAAGAATCGGCTGGTGGAACTTGCCGACGGCGTTCCGCCGATCGCGGGCTTCGGCTTCAAGAACACGCCGGGGTATCCGATGTTTGGTCTCTGGTGGCCTTCACTCGAGAGCTGGAGCGACGCTAACAACGACGGCGCCATTGACCCGACCGAGGTCGTCATCGGTCCGGATACGTTCCACGGTTCGACCGTTCCGACCCGGACGCTTTCCGCCAACACCAGCGTGGCGCTGTTCAATAACCGGCTGCGCATTGGTGCGCAGCTCGACTACCGCGGCGGCTTTGTCAGCCACAACGTCAACGGTCTGTTCCAGTGCGCCTTCCAGGTGAACTGCCGCGAGCTGCACGATCCGAACGCCACGCTGGCCGAGCAGGCTGCAGCTGTGGCTGGCGCCCGTGCCTTCGGCGCCTACGCCCAGAACGCCGAGCACATCCGGCTCCGCGAGGCGTCGGTCACCTACACCGTTTCCAACACGCTGGCTCGCACCATCGGCGCCAAGACGGCCAACGTGACGCTGACGGGCCGCAACCTCTGGCTCAAGAAGTACGGATTCACCAGCTGGGATCCGGAGAACGTGACGCAGTCGAACGATGCGGCCAATTACAACTTCTCCGCCCAGGCGCAGCCGCTCATCGGCATCCTGCGCGTCAACCTGACGTTCTGACCGACACCGGCTCATAAGGAAACCATACATATGTTGAGAATCAGAAAGTCAGCCGGGTGGTACCACGCAACGGCTTGCGCCATGGTGCTCGCCGTTGGGGCAACCGGCTGCTCGAAGGACGATATCTTGCAGCCGGACACTCCGGACGTGATCACGCCGGACCGGCTCACGACGCCAGAAGGCCTGGCCGCGGTCTACGCTGGTGCAGTCTCGGATCTGGTCGTAGCAACGACTGGGGCGAGCGGTGTTGTGATTTTCTCCGGCCTCTTCACTGACGAGTTGATGCACGCGAGCACACCCCCGGCGGTTCGGGAGTGGGATCTTCGTGGCGTGCTCAACACCAACAGCGTGGTGGTACAGGTCGGCACGGCCGCAGCGCCGCAGGGCGGCCCGTTTCTGGGATTGCAACGGGCGCGAAGTGCGCTCGAGAAGGGGGCCGCCGCGCTGCCCGCGAACGACCCGCGCACCGGGGAACTGTACGCGCTGGCTGGCCTGAGCTACATCATGCTCGGTGAGTTGTGGTGCTCAGGTACGCCGATCTCGACCCGGGACCCGCTCGAACTGAGCAACCCGCTGACAACGACCGAGATCTTCAACCGCAGCATCACGCACCTGACGTCGGCTGCGGCCAACGCTGGCGGAAATGCCCGGGTCCAGAATCTGACGGCCGTGCTGCGCGGCCGGGCGCTGCTCAATCTCAATCAGCCCGCCGCAGCCGCGGCGGCGGTTGCCAGCGTTCCGACCAGCTTTTCGTATGAGTTCATTCACGGTGCGCCGCCCGCTCGGCAGACCAATCAGGTTCAGCAGAACATCGTGAACGACGTCTATTCAGTGCCGGACCGCGAGGGTACCAACGGGCTCGACTTCGCCAGCGCCAATGATCCGCGGGTGCCGGTGACGTCGACCGGGCCGTCCCGCAACGACGGCGTCACGCCGATGGTCGTCACGACGAAGTATCCGACCATCGGTTCGCCGGTGGCCATGGTGACTGGCGTCGAGGCGCGGTTGATCGAGGCCGAAGCCGCGCTTCGGGCAGGCAACCCGACCACGTGGCTCCAGAAGTTGAACGATGCGCGTGCCACCGTTGCCGGCCTTGCGCCGCTCACGGATCCAGGCACCGAAGCCGCCCGGATCAACATGACATTCCGCGAGCGCGGTTTCTGGTTCTATCTGACCGCGCACCGTCTCGGCGACCTCCGTCGTCTGGTGCGTCAGTACGGCCGGTCCATCGAGTCGGTCTATCCGACCGGTGCGTACCACAAGCAGGGCCTGACTCGCGGGACCCAGGCCACGCTGATCGTGCCGCAGACGGAAGAGAACAATCCGAACTACAGCGCGGCTTCCTGCCTGGTCAACCAGGCCTGATCACCTGAGGTTCGGACTCGGGGGCGGCGACGGTTCAGTCGCCGCTCCCGTGCTCTTTTCAGGACGTGAAGATGCAGATCGATCGATCTTGGTGTCTCGAAACGCTCCGCGATCTGGTGCGGATCGACTCTATCAATCCTAATCTGGTTCCGGGAGCGGTCGGTGAAGGGCCGATTGCTGCGTACGTTGCGGGCCGATTGCGCGACGTGGGCCTTCAGGTCGAGTTGCACGAACCTGTACCCGGGCGGGTCAGTGTGACCGGCAGGCTGGCCGGATCGGGCGGCGGCAAGCACCTGATGCTCAACGGCCACATCGATACGGTCGACGTGGCCGAGATGGCCGAGCCGTTCAGTGCCCGGGTCGACGGCGGCAGACTGTTCGGCCGCGGGGCATTCGATATGAAGGGAGCAGTGGCTGCCTGCATGACCGCGGCCAAGGCGCTCAAGGATAGTGGCACCCCGCTCCGGGGTGATGTCGTCGTGGCGGCGGTCGCCGATGAAGAGTATGGCAGTTGCGGCACTGCGGACCTGGCAAAGAGGATCCGGGTGGACGGTGCCGTCGTGACCGAGCCGACCGCGCTGCGCCTGTGTGTGGCGCACAAGGGCTACCTCTGGATCGCCGTCGAGGTTCATGGTCGTGCGGCGCACGGCAGCCGGTTCGAGGAGGGCATCGACGCCAACCTCCGGATGGGTCGCTTCCTCGGCAAGCTGGCTCGGCTCGAGGCGGAGTTGCGGAGCCGGCCGCCCCATCCGCTGGTCGGGCCGCCGTCACTCCATGCCGCCACCCTTCGGGGCGGGACCGGCCTCAGCACCTACGCCGCGTCGGCGCGGGTCGAGATCGAGCGGCGTACCGTGCCAGGCGAATCAGAAGGCTCTGCGCTGGCCGAGATTACCAGTTTGATCGACGAACTCAAGGCGGACGACCCGAGCTTCGCGGCCGACGTCAATTGCTTCTTTGCTCGCGATGCCTTCGAGGCCGCAGCCGACGGGGCCGTGGCGCAGGCCGTGTCGCGGGCAGCTGCCGGAATCCTCGGCGCCCCCCCAGTCGTAGTTGGAGACACGCCGTGGATGGACTCGGCGCTGCTGGCTGCCGCCGGAGTCGACACCGTGATCTTCGGGCCGACCGGGCATGGCGCTCATGCGGCCGAGGAGTGGGTCGATCTCGAGTCGGTCTATCGAACGGCGGAGATCCTCGCGGCAACGGCGGTCGACTACTGCCGTTGAGGCGTCGAGGCACAGGCGGGGCAACTGACAGGAAGGCAGAGTGCACACAGCATGGTCAAGGGTGAGATGATGGGACGATTTCGCTGGCTGGTCCTGGGACTGGCTGTTCACGCGCTGGCGTCGGTGCCGGCATCCGCGCAGGCGGGCGGTACGATTCTGGTCCGCGGCGGTACGGTTCACACGGCTGCCGGCGCCCCGATTCGGAATGGCAGCGTGCTGATTCGCGACGGCAAGATCGTGGCGATCGGCACCAACGTGTCCGCGCCGAGCGGGGCGCGAATCATCGATGCGTCCGGCAAGGTGGTCGTGCCGGGTATGATCGACAATCATTCGCACATTGGCGCTAAGGTCTCTGATCTGAACGATACGCCGGTTCTGATCGGACCGCAGCACCGCTTTCTCGACGTGCTCGACTGGACCGATCCGGAGTTCGCCAACGCGGTGTCGGGCGGGGTCACCACGATTGTGACGGGGCCGGGCAGCGGTGAGAACGTCAGTGGCATGGCGGTCGTCATCAAAACGTTTGGCGAGGATCTGACCAAGCGGATGCTGCTCGAAAAGGGCGGGATGAAGTTCGCGATGGGCCCCAAGGGTCGGGACCGATACCCCGGAACAGGCATGGGGGTCGCGGCCAATCTTCGGCAGTACCTGATCAGAACCCAGGAGTACCTGGCAGGACAGAAGAAGTGGGTCGACGAAGGGCGCAAGGGCAATCCTCCCGCCCGAGATCTGGCGTATGAGGGCATGGGACTGGTGCTCGACCGGACCACATATGTCCGGTCGCATGTCCACTCGGCCACCGATGTTGCCACCATTCTCCGTCTCAAGGACGAGTTCGGCTTCGACTTGACGCTCCACCATTCCACCGAGGCGTACAAGCTGGCCCCTGAGTTGGCCAAGCGGAATGTTTCAGCCGTCGTGCTGCCGCTCGGTCCGCGGATCGGCGTGACTGACGACGCGCTGGCCGGGATCTACGATCTCTGGAAGGCGGGGGTCAAGGTGGCCATGCACACCGATGCCCCGGTCATCAATCAGAAGTGGCTGCGACTCTGCGCGGCAATCGTGATGCGGTACGGTGTTCCGGAAGATGAAGCCCTCAAGATGGTGACCCTCAACGCGGCCGAGATTGCTCGGGTCGGCGATCGGGTCGGCAGCCTCGAGGTCGGCAAGGATGCCGACTTGGTAATCATGAACGGACCCTGGTACGAGCCGGCATCGCGGGTCGATCTCGTCGTCGGCGACGGTCGGGTCATTTACGACCGCAGCACGGAGGGCAAGTAACCATGACCGCCTTCACAGCGAAGGTACTGGGCGGCGCGCTCGTTGCGACCGCACTGATTGCCGGGTCAGTCGACGGACAGGAACGACCGATTGCAATCCGTGGCGGCACCGTCGTGCCGGTGAGCGGTCCGAGTATCCCGAATGGAACGGTGGTGATACACCGCGGCAAGATCGTGGCGGTCGGTGCGAATGTCGCGGTGCCGTCCGGTGCGCAGATCGTCGATGCCAAGGGTCAGTACGTGCTGCCCGGGCTGGTGGACGCCATGTCGAATCTTGGTTTCGACGGCGGCGATCTCAACGAGATGGGCGACCCCATGACGCCGCAGAATCGGGCCTGGGAGGGATACAATCCCTTCGGCACCTTCGGGGCCGGGCAGCGGCAGCCGCTCAGGAACCGGGAGGCGCTCTCGGGTGGTGTGACGACCATGTATATCGCACCGGCCGATGCGCAGGTCATTGGCGGGCAGGGAGCCGTCGTCAAGACGGCTGCCGCGCTGCACAGCGACCTGCTCGTGCGCGAGCCCGCGGCCATGGACATGACGCTCGGGACGCCGCCCAAGACGGTGGCGCGGGCCCGGAACCGGGCGCCGTATACCCGGATGTCGCAAGTCGCCATGATTCGGCAGATCCTGGTGCGCGCCCAGGAGTATCAGCGGAACAAGGAGGGGAATCCCGCGTTGCCCAAGGATCTCGGTCTCGAAGCGCTGGGTCGGTTACTCCGGAAGGAGATCCCGGCCCGAATCCAGGCCAACAGTCCGACGGACATTCGTGCGGCGCTGCGGCTGGCGGACGAGTTTGGCATCGATGTCGTCATCGACGGCGGGGCGGGTGCGCTCGATGTCAAGACCGAGCTCGCGGCGCGCAAGGTGCCGGTGGTGCTCGGTCAGGTCTCCCATCCGTATGTCAGCAATGAGGAGATTCCGGACAAGACGGACTACCCGGAGCCGGACGAGGCGCTCGCTGCCAAGCTGACCGCCGCGGGTGTCACGACGGCGTTCGGCACCTTCTCACGTGCCTTCGGGACGCTGGCGCCGGCCGGTACCGGCAAGTGGTTGCTCATGGATGCCGGCATCGCGGTCGGGTACGGTCTCACGGAGGCCCAGGTGCTGCGCGGTGTGACGCTCACGCCAGCGGAGGTCCTTGGTGTAGCCGATCGGGTCGGCTCGCTCGAGGCCGGCAAGGACGCTGATGTTATCCTGCTCGATGGGCCGCCGCTCAGTGTGATGACGTGGGTTCGCAAAGCCTATGTTGGGGGCGAACTCGTTTACGAGAAGCCGTAGCTCGTCAAATCGGGCCCCCGGGGTGCGTTTTGCCTGCCCGGGGGTCGTGTCGCATGCAGCATTTCCTCGGCGCGGTGCCTGCGATCTGACGGCATGTGGTTGTGGACGTACCAGGGGTTGTTCGCCAGCGGCGAAAGTCGAATGGACACGCCAGCGACCCTCTTGCCTGAAAGCACTATGTGCACAAGATTGTATGCAGACGATGCAACCTCTCAGCATCGACTCCTGCTCAAAGTGAAGTCACCGATCGTTTGCATGCTGTTGGCATGATCGATCGATTCTCGGAAGGACCCCCCGGCGACGGCCGAACCTTTCGAGCTTGAGAACTCAGCGGGCCAGGAACAGGTTTTCAGTTTCAGTATCGCTTTTGAATCGGACTCCGGCATCGCAAGCGGATGGTCCAGTCCAGGGTATGGTACCCACCGTGTACTTGGACTGATGGCCAGCGGACGGATTGCGGTGTTGTGTGTGGTGGAGGCAGTGGCAGTCTCAGCAAGTTGATCCAGCGGTCGTTTCAGTTCGTCACAATTCGGGAGGGTGGTGCTCATGCTCTTCAGCTCGTTTGGAGCGTCGTGTCGCGGGTTGCCGCGGCGGATGATGCTCGGTGCGGCGTTGGTTGCGCTTGTTTCCTGGCAGCCTGCTGCACTCACGGCGCAGTCCAATGCTGTTTCAGGAACGGTGACGGATGCAAAGTCGGGACGACCACTCGCTGAAGCGCTGGTTCGCGCGGCGAGTGGTTCGGCTCGGACCAACGCCGCCGGTCGCTTCACGCTGTCCGGTCTTTCCGGGGCCAGTGTCGAAGTGACGGTAACTCGAATCGGGTACCAGCCGCTGACCCAAACGGTTCGGGTCGGCGCGACCGACGTCGCGCTGGCACTGGTCGAGACGGCGCTCCGACTCGACGAGGTCGTCGTGACCGGCGCGGCCGCCGAAACCCAGAAGCGGTCGCTCGGCAACGCGGTCGGCCAGCTGGACCTCGCGGCAACGCAGTTGGCCGCGCCGACCCAGCGGATTCAGGAGGCGCTGTCGGTGGCGATCCCCGGTCTGCAGATTCAGCGTGCCAGCGGCCAGCTCGGAACCGGCGCCGCCACGCGAATCCGGGGCGTCGGCTCGCTCAGCTTGGCTTCGGAACCGATCATCTTCATCGATGGCGTTCGGGCCGACAACCGGTCGGGATCGACCAGCCTCGGGTTCTGGGGCGCGGACAAGCCGACCCGAATCAACGATATCGACCCGAACGACATCGAGTCGATCCAGGTGCTCAAGGGGCCGTCGGCAGCCACGCTCTATGGTACGGAAGCCTCCAACGGCGTGATCCAGATCATCACCAAGCGTGGCTCGTCCGGCCGCGCCGCGTGGAGCGTCGAGGGTCGTGGCGGCGCCAACTGGCTGCCGAGTCCCGAGAAGGTCTACGAGGGAGTCTGGTATCGGGATGCGGCGAATCAGATCCAGTACGTCAACCTGATCGAGAACGACATAGCCCGTGGTTTCGGCAGCCCGTTTTCGACGGGCCAGGCCCTGGGCGGGACGATGTCAGTTTCCGGCGGCTCAGACGCCGTCCGGTACTTCTTCAGCGGGTCGTATGATCGCAACGAGGGCATCGTCAGCTACAACTGGATGAACAAGCTCAACGGTGTCGGCAACCTGAGCTACTCATCAGGCGAAACCTTCAAAGCCGACCTGAACATCGGCTTTACCCGCTCCAAGGTTCGCTCGGCTTCGGCGACTCAGCCGGTGACGACCTACCTCGTCTGGGGCTGCCCGAGCAACTCGTGCCGCGCTGGATCGGGCCTGGCTCCGAATGAGCCTGGTCGGGCATGGCTGGCCGGTGTGCTTCCGGAAGACTTCGACCCGCTCGAGGGATACGACGAAGTCGACCGTAGCCGCATGGGCCTCACGCTCAACCATCGTCCGGTCAGCTGGCTCAACCATCGGCTGGTCATCGGCGGCGATTTCACCAACAACCCGTCGTCCGTCTATTTCCCGCGCGGCAGCGCCAAGTTCGGTCAGCCGGGCGGTATCAAGCAGGAACGGCTCGACCGCAGCGCTTTCATTACGGCCGACTACTCGGCCAACGCCACGGTATCCGTCGGTGCCAACCTCGTCACTCAGACCTCGGCAGGTGTGCAGTACTACACCAAGCGATACGAGCAGATTCAGGCCAACGGTCAGAATTTCCCTGTCGTCGGCGTCAACACCGTCAGTGGCGGCGGCGTCCGTGAAGGGTTTGAGAACCCGCAGTTCAACTTCGAGAACAAGACGCTCGGCGTCTACGTCCAGGAGCAGCTCTCCTGGAAAAACCGCTTGTTCATCACGGGCGCGGTTCGCGGTGACGACAACAGCTCCTTCGGTACCAACTTCGACTTCGTGGTTTATCCCAAGGTCAGCCTGTCCTGGGTGATCTCGGAAGAGCCGTTCTTCGCGAACTCGTCGTTCCTGTCCACCCTCAAGCTGCGCGGCGCCTGGGGCAAGGCCGGGCAGCAGCCGGACGTGTTTGCAGCGGTACAGACCTACGGCCCGTCGGTCGGCGCCGGCGGCAATCCGACGGTGACGCCGCTCAACGTCGGCAATCCGGATCTCAAGCCGGAAGTCAGCCGCGAGATCGAGGCCGGATTCGACGCCAGCTTGCTCAGCGATCGGATGAGCCTCGAGTTCACCTACTACAACAAGGTGACGACGGACGGCATTCTGTCTGCGCCGGTGTCGCCGTCCGGCGGCTTCCCGGGTAACCAGTTCATCAATGTCGGTCAGTTCAGCAACAAGGGCGTCGAGGTTGCCGTTGACGGTTCGCTCATCAATGGACGGGAATTCAAGCTCAACCTGCGCGGCTCGATCGCCAAGAATACCAACAAGATCGATGACCTGGGCCAGGCGGTGCCGCTGGTGCAGAATGCCCAGCTCGGGACCTATCATGTGTCCGGCTTCCCGATCGGTGGGCAGTTCTACAAGAAGCCGATCTCGGCCGAGTTGAACGCTGCCGGTCAGGCCATCAACGTGTTGTGCGAGGGCGGCACCAATTTCGGCAACGGCGACGGCTCGGCAGTTCCGTGTGCCACGGCGCCCAACCTGTACTGGGGCCCGTCGACGCCGACCTTGCTGTCCTCGATCAGCGCGGATGTCCAGTGGCGTCGGTTCCGGCTGGTGGGTATTGCCGAGTTCCAGAGCGGTCAGATGTACCTGGACGGCAATCTCGCGGCTTCACACATCTTCTTCTTCAACTCGCTCGCCGGTGCCCAGCGGACGGACCCGATCCTGGTGGCCTACCAGACCGGCCCGCTGGCGTCGCAGAACTTTGCCACGGGGATGATGAAGGGCGGCTTCGGCAAGCTTCGCAACGTGTCTCTGACCTATGACATGCCGCGGAGTGTAGCGGGGCTGCTCGGCGCTGCCGGCGGCTCGGTGACCCTGACCGGTTCCAACCTGGCGACGCTCTGGCGCGCGCAGCGGGGAACCTTCGGCGGGAAAGTGGTCGATCCTGAGGTGAAGCGGAACACGGGTGACCTGTTCATCGCCTTCAATCAGGAGTCCTGGCCGCAGTACACCAGCTTCCTTGCCACCGTCCGGCTTTCGTTCTGAAAAGGAACATGTGCATCATGACTAATCTGATCAGAAAATCCCGGACCCGTCGTCTGATCGCCACGGCTGGTATGATGGCGATCGTGCTCGGCGCCGCGGGATGTGACAGTCTCCTGGATGCGGAGCTGCCCGGCCGTATCCCAACGGTGTTGCTCGACGACGCCAGCAACGCCGCGGTGCTCGGAGCCAGCGTCGTAGCCGACTTCGAGTGCGCCTTCAGTCAGTACGTTGCGTCGGCCTCCATCTTCTCCGACGAGTACCTCGGAGCTTCGGGCAACGCCTCAGCAAAACAGTGGGGTACCAAGAACATCCCGGAGGGTGATCCCGTCAACGAGCGAGCCGCGTGTACGACCGTCTTTGGAGCGTACACCCCGCTGCACACGGCTCGCTTCCAGTCGGAAGACATCCTTGCACGTCTGAACGGCTGGACCAATGAACAGGCCGGTATCGATCTGGCGCCCCATCGGGTCCGCACCATGGTTCTTGGTGCGTACAGCTATACGTTGCTGGGCGAGGGATTCTGCGCCATGCGTATCGACCAGGGCACCAGCATCCTGACGCCGGCCCAAGTCCTCGCAATCGCGGAGACGAAGTTCAACGCGGCGCTCACCGCGGCCACCGCGCTGCCGGGAGCCGCAGGTGCGGAACTCGCGAACCTTGCCCGGGTCGGACGCGCCCGAGTCCGAATCAGGCTCGGCAATAACGCAGGTGCGGCCGCCGACGCAGCGGCGGTCACGGCAGGATTCGAGTTCAACGTCACTCGCAGCGCGGACGCGACCTCGCGCTACAATGACGCCTACTGGGGATTGACGGAGCTGCGTCATGGCTCCGTAGACCCGGCCTATCGCAACCTGCAGGTCGGTGGCGTCAAGGATACACGCGTCGACGTTCGGTTCGGTCCAGACATTGGCATGTTGCCGACGGCCTTCGACGGCGTCACCCCACTGTACGTGGTCAACAACAAGAACCTCTCACGTGCGGCGCCGATGCGGCTGGCGAGCTACATCGAAGCCCAGCTGATTCGGGCGGAGGCGCTCGGTGGGCAGCAGGCAGCCGACATCGTCAATGCCCGCCGTACCCAGCTCTCGCTCCCGACCTACACGGGCGGCGTCGATGAGGCGTCGATTCGGGCCCTCATCATCAGCGAGCGCAACCGGGAGTTCTTCATGGAGGGCGGACACCGGTTCAACGACCTGATTCGCTTCAACATTGCCTGGAAGACCGGCAACGATCAGATCGGCGCGCCCTATGGCCCGTGGCGTTGCTTCCCGTTGCCGACCAGCGAGCGGATCGCCGCAGGCGGCTGACCTGCAGCGTTGGACAATCAGGGTAGTGCGCGGGGAGCCGGCCTTGGTCGGCTCCTCTGCGTTCCGACCCTTGGCTTCGCGGCCGGTTCGACCCCGTGTGACTTGCCGGAGACCCGGCGAGACAGCATACTCGCAAAGTCTCACATTCCGTCTGCGCCATCAGCGGGACCGGTGGCGGCACCCCCGAAACTTCGCACCTCGCTGGGGCAACGTATGAACGGCTTGATGATGGATTGGCCCCTGACCATCACGACCTTCCTCGATCGAGCGCGGCAGTTTCACGGTCGGCAGGAAATCATCAGCAAGACCCCGGCGGGCCTGCATCGGTACACCTATCGCGACTACGTCGATCGGGTCGATCGCTTGCGCACGGCGTTGACCTCGCTTGGAGTGCAGAAGGGCGACCGGGTTGCCACCTTTGCCTGGAACTCCTACCGCCACTTCGAGGTCTACTTTGCCGCCCCCTGCATGGGCGCGGTGATTCACACCCTCAACATCCGCCTCTTTCCTGATCAGCTGATCTACATCGCAAACCATGCGGGCGACAAAGTCGTCTGCGTCGATGCCTCGCTGCTGCCGCTTTTCGAGAAGATCCGTCCGCACCTGACCACCGTGGAGCACGTCATCGTTTTTCCCGATGACGGGCGCCCCGTCGATCCGGCCCAGGGTCTCGACTACGAGGAGTTGCTCCGGTCGGCCTCTCCTGCCGTCGGGTACCCCGAGATTCACGAGAACGATGCCCTGGGGATGTGCTATACCTCGGGAACCACGGGCAACCCGAAGGCCGTGGTCTACTCGCATCGGGCGGTCGTGCTGCACACCCTCACGGAGGTGGCCGCAGATATGATGGGGATCGCCTCCGGTGACACCATCCTTGCCATCGTTCCGCTCTTTCACGCCAACGCGTGGGGGTTGCCCTATGCCGGTGTGATGACCGGAACCAGGATGGTCTGGCCTGGCCCCTTCATGCAGCCCGCCGATCTCGCCGACCTGATTCAGAATGAGCGGGTCACCTTCGTGGGCGGCGTTCCGACCATCATCGCGGGCCTGTATCAGTACCTGCGCGCCAACAGAGGGGAGTACGACGTCTCGAGTCTGCGAACGATCGTGGTGGGTGGCGCGGCCTGTCCTCCCTCGCTGATGGAGGGATTCCATCGGGACTTCGGCGTCTGGATCAGTCATGCCTGGGGCATGACCGAAACCGCACCCCTTGGAAGTATGTGCCGTCTGTTGCCGCATATGGCCGCGTGGTCGCCGGCTGAGCAGCTGGAGGTTCGCCTGAAGCAGGGGCGGCCTGCTCCCTTCGTCGAGGTCCGGATCGTCGACAGCGACGGACAGGCCCTGCCGCACGACGGGGTGGCGTTCGGCGAGCTGGAAGTTCGCGGGCCCTGGGTGATCAGTGCCTACTACAACGACCCGCGCAACGCCGAGTGCTTCCACGACGGCTGGTTTCGCACGGGAGACGTCGCGACCATCGATCAGGATGGCTACCTCAAGCTGGTTGATCGGACCAAGGACGTGGTCAAAAGCGGGGGCGAGTGGATCTCGAGTGTCGACCTCGAGAATGCGATCATGCAGCATCCCCAGGTGCAGGAAGCGGCGGTCATCGGCGTGGCGCATCCGAAGTGGACCGAGCGGCCGCTCGCATGCGTGGTGCTGCGTCCAGGTGCCCAGCTGACCGCGGGTGATATCATCGCGTCGATCAAGGATCGATTTGCCACCTGGTGGCTGCCCAATGATGTCGTGTTCGTCGACGCGGTGCCCAAGACCAGTGTCGGCAAGTTTGACAAGAAGGTGTTGCGGGATCAGTTCCGGGATTACCAATGGACGGAGCCATCATGACCGGTCGGCTGCTGCTGGGCCTGGCGGGGATTCTTGCGCTGACGGGGTGCGGCAAGGCGGACCCCGCAACGACGGAAATTCTCTGGGATCGCTGGGGTGTTCCACACATCTACGCGGCCAACGATGCCGAGGCCTTTCGCGGGTTCGGCTACGCTCAGGCAGCTGCGCATGGGGATCTGCTGCTCAAACTCTACGGCGAGGCGCGGGGTCGTGCCGCGGAGTACTGGGGTGAAGCCAATCTGTCCAAGGACCGTTTTGTCCGCACGGTGGGTGTACCGAGGCGGGCCGCGGAATGGTACGACGCGATGGCCCCGGCCTTCCGGGCCAATCTCGACGCCTTTGCCGACGGAGTCAATCAGTACGCCGAGCGCTATCCGGAACGGATTGTAGACAGTGTGAAGGCCGTTCTTCCTGTTACCGCCCAGGATGCGATCGCACACGGCCAGCTGGTGGTCCACTTCCGGTTCATGGTCTCCGGCCAGGTCGACGTTCCGGCAACCAGGCTGACGGCGACGCCGGCGTCCAACATGTGGGCGGTTGCTCCCGAGCGCTCGGCAAGCGGCAACGCCCTGCTGCTCGGCAATCCGCATCTCCCTTGGAGTGATTTCTTCCTCTTCTTCGAAGCGCATCAGGCCACCCCGAGTCGCAATCTCTACGGAGTGAGCCTGATCGGCAGTCCGGTCATTGCCATCGGGTTCAACGACTTCGTTGCCTGGTCGCACACGGTCAATACCCAGGACGGAGCCGACGTCTACCGTATCATCAAGCAGGGGCAGGGCTACCTCCTCGATGGCGTCGAGCGCGAGTTCACGTCACGGACCGAGTTGCTGCACGTGAAAGCCTCGGACGGTTCGATGCGAACCGATACGCTGGTCATTCGGTCCACGGTTCACGGGCCACTCATCAGCGAGGACACGGAGTCTACCCTGGCCGTTCGCGTGGCCGGCCTCGATGATCCCGGTGCCCTGGCGCAGTGGTGGGATATGGGGGGGGCTCGGAACAGCGCGGACTTCGAGTCCATCATTCGCCGGATCAACGTCCCGTTCTTCAATGTCATGGCCGCCGGGCAGGACGGAACCATCCTGTACTTCTTCGGTGGCAAGACACCGCGTCGCCCGCACGGCGACTTCACGTACTGGCGAAGCCCCGTGCCTGGCGACAGCTCCGCACTAATCTGGGACGACCATCTTGGCTATGACGAGCTGCCGCACCTTCGCAATCCCGCGACCGGGTGGCTGCAGAACGCTAACGACCCGCCCTGGACGGTTACCTGGCCGATGGCCTTCGATCCGGAGCAGTATCCTGCGTATCTGTCGCCTCGGGGGATGGGGCTCCGAGCGCAGCAGTCGGCACTGCTGCAACTTGCCGATTCGAGCTTTACCCTCGATGAGCTGGTTGCTGCCAAGCACTCGACCCGGGTTCTGCTGGCCGATCGCGTGCTCGACGAGCTGGTGCGGGCTGCGGAAGGGGGAGATGAGGTTGCCCAGCGCGCGGCGCGAGTGCTTGCCAAGTGGGACCGCACCGTCGACGCCGAGAGTCGTGGCGCGGTTCTGTTCCTTGCGTGGGTCCACCACTGGACTCGCGGTGGCCCCGCCTTTGCCAGGCCCTGGCAGGCCGACTCGGCATTGAGCACGCCCGCCGGGCTGGCTCGTCCCGCAGACGCAGTTGCGGCGCTCCGGACGGCGGCTGCGGAGGTCGAACGCGCCTACGGTTCGCACGAGGTGCCGTATGGAGAGGTTATGCGGCTCCGCTACGGCGGGAAGGACCTCCCCGGTAACGGCGGCGACGACGGCGGACTCTTTCGGGTTGCCAACTACATTCCCGATACGGACGGGAAGTATCGGATTGTTGGCGGCGATACCTACTACCAGGCGGTTGAGCTTGGCCGGCCGGTGCGGGCCAAGGTCCTGCTGGCCTATGGCAATGCCACCCAGCCCGGCTCGAAGTACATCGGCGATCAGCTCGAGCTTTTCGCTGCGAAGGGCATGCGCGACGCCTGGCGTGATCGCCGAGAGATCGAAGCCAATCTCGACCTGCGGGAGGAATTGCCTCCCGCTACCTCGGCACGGTCGGGAGGTCGATGAACGAGGCGCCCCGGTGAACGGTTAACGTCGCGCTGCCGGTGGCCGGGGTTCGCTGAAACGTATCGCGATCGGCGCCGGCAATGGCTATCCGGATCCGGTGGCCGGCGCGGAACAGCACCGAGGTTGGCAGTAACTGGAATGTCACCGTTTCGGCCTGGCCTGGAACGAGCGGGGCGGCATCCTGGGCCGCGAAGCTTCGGTAAGGGTAGGTCGTACGGTAGGGCGCCGGATCCCTGCTCACTTTTCGGTGCAGCAAGCGCAGCTGGCCTTCTGTGATGTAGGTCGATCGGCCGTCGGGGGCGACATCCTCCAGATAGGCGAAGAGATTGCCGTCGGTTGCGGTCGAAGCGACGCGAAGCGTGATGACGGGATGCCCGGTCACCTCGAGATCCTGCAAGAGCGGAGCGCTGGTATACGTCAGCATCCGCGCATCCTGGCTCGATCGTTCCTGGTAGACGACGTCGCTGCCGCCTAGTTGGGTATACCAGCGATTCTGCCGACCAGTACTCACCTCGAAGTCCACCTCATACCTGTCGGTTCCTCTCGAGGGACGCCGGTCGGCCAGCGACCCCTCGCCGCTCAGGTAGAGCCGCCGGTTCGAAGTGCCGGGAAGGGGCCAGCGGTCGGCGCGCTTCCAGACCTCCTCACCCAAGGTGTAGTAGATCAGCGTCTTGCCCCGATAGGGACTGCCGCCGGCCTTCATATGTCGGTCAAAGAAACAAGCCGCCTGCTCATTCTGGGTCGCGGAGGAGGGAGTCGTGGCAGCCGAGTCCGGCAGGAAGGGGCTGGTGTGATGGCCGCCGCCGTGACTCCAGGGCCCGATCACGAGCAACTGAGGATTGGACCAGGTCATGAAGCGGTTGAGCGCTCCTTGCGCGGTGCCGGCATCGAGCCAGCTGGCCCAGGCAAAGATTGGCGTGCCGGCGCGTTCGATGGCCTGCCGGTACAAGAAGCTCGACGCGCCGTCGAGGGTGGCGCCTCCGAAGCCGGCAACCGGCTCGTCGCGGAACCGGGTCTCGGTCAATGACGAATCGAGGCGCGGGTTGCCGCGGTGATCCTCGATCGCGGCCGCGAGCAGCGCAGCTGCCGAGTCGCCGTCGACCGGCCGAACACCCTGCGGGGCCCGAGGTACCTGGTTCATGTCCATGGCATGGACTGCCGCACCCCAATCGCGAATCATCATCTCATTGACGACGCCACCCGGAAAGGTCAGGTCGGCGTAGGCGTCGAAGTCCATGAAGCGGGGAATCACCGCCTTGAGGGCGGGGTGATTCCCGACAGCGGTGAGCAGCGCGGTGTTTCCGGTATAGGAGGTGCCGACCGATCCGACGGTGCCATTCGACCACGGTTGTGCCGCGATCCAGCCGACGAGGTGATGGAGATCGTTGACCTCCGTCGGCGACCAGGGATAGTACCATTGCCCGAACGACGCCCCGGTTCCGCGCACGTCGGCATAGACGTAGGCATAGCCCCGCGATATCCAGAATCGCTCCATCGCGCCGATCGGTTGACCCTGGGCTGCCCGCCAGTACCGGGTGCTGACCAGCACGGCCGGCAGAGGCCCTCCGACCCGGGCTGGCAGGTAGACATCGACGGCAAGTCGGACACCGTCTGGCATGGCGACATAGCGTGACGTTCTCGTCACAGAATCGCTGGTGCTGGCCGGGGCTCGGCAGCTTGCCAGCGGCTCGGGCTGCGTCTGGGCAAGGGCTGGCGTAGCCAGGAGCAGCACGGCGGCCATTGCCGCGAGTGCCCGGCCCGGGCGAGAGGGTATCGTGGACTGGCGGTACGGCGGGCAAAAGCGACGCATGACACGTTCCCGGGGAGCGGACAATGAAAATAACGTTCGTTGTGTTTCTTCCGTCAAGCGCGACGCAGGGCGCCACCGCAGGGATCGGGCGGTTCTGCCCGGGGTCACAATCGACTAGAATTGAAAGTAGCCGACTCCTGATTCGTCGGTGCCGCGGCGTCAGTACCAGCCGCCATGGCGAAAGCAGTGTTGCTGTGACGACGTCATCTCGTCTCCCCATGATCAGGCGGGACGGCCCGTCGCGGGCACCTCGTTCCGGTGGCTTGCGTTTCGGAGCCCTCGGGATCGAACCCAATGGACGGAAGGTCGACCATGCAGCGACGTCCGTTGCTTCTCTCAGTCGGGGCGGCCATTTTTGCCTCCTCATCAGGTCTGTTCACCAAGCACAAGCTTCCATCTCTCGACGGGAGGGATCGCATGCCCCACACGTTACCCCCGCTTCCCTACGCCTACAACGCGCTCGAGCCGCACATCGACGAGCAGACGATGCGGATTCATCACGGCAAGCATCATGACGCGTACGTCAACAACCTGAATGCGGCGCTCAAGGATTATCCCGAGCTCGACAAGCTGTCGATCGATGCGCTGATTGCGGATCTGTCCCAGGTGCCGGAGGCGGTCCGGACCGCGGTGCGCAACAACGGCGGCGGGCACTACAACCACACCCTGTTCTGGGAAATCATGACGCCCGGTGGGGCGGCCGAGCCGGGCGGTGCGCTCGGTGCGGCGATCAACGCGGCATTCGGCAGCTTCGCATCGTTCAAGGAGCAGTTTCAGAAGGCCGGGATGGGTCGGTTCGGCAGCGGCTGGGCCTGGCTGGTGCAATCCGGATCCGGGGTGGCAATCGAAAGCACACCAAACCAGGATTCGCCGGTCATGGAGGGCAAGAAGGCCATTCTCGGCTGTGACGTCTGGGAGCACGCGTACTACCTCAAGTACCAGAACCGCCGCGCGGACTATCTGGGCGCCTGGTGGAACACGGTCAACTGGACCATCGTGGGCAACCGATTCGGGGCCGCCTGACCCATGCCGCTGCCTGCGGTGGGAACAGAGGCTCCCGATTTTACGTTGGCCTCGACCGGAGGTGAGGTGTCGCTTGCGGCGTACCGTGGCAGCAACGTGCTGCTCGCGTTCTTTCCGCTTGCCTTCACGCGCGTTTGTACAGCCGAGATGTGCGCCTTTTCCGAGGACTACGATCGGTTCCGCGACACGGGAACGGTGGTCTTGCCGATCAGCGTCGATTCGGTTCCGACCCTCAAGGAGTTCAAGGCCAAGGAACGGATCCGGATCGAACTGCTGAGCGATTTCAAACGCGAGGTCTGTCGGACGTACGGTACGCTGCTCGAAGACAAGTTCCTCAGCAAGCGTGCCTACGTCCTGATCGACCGGGCTGGTGTCGTCCGCTGGACTCACGAGGAGGTCGAGTCGGGCCAGCGGCGGGACAACGCGGCCTTGCTCGAACAGATCAAGGCGCTCAACTGAGCGGAGCAGCCCGACACTATCCGGGGATCGAGTCCCCCGAGCTGGCGCTCGACCAGGCAACCGCCTGGGCGATCGGCCAGGTCGGGGGACACCTGCGTGTGGAGGCGGTGGCGCCCGATGACCTCGAGTCCGGGGTCGACGGCCTGATCGACGATGTGCGGGCCTGGCACCGGGTTCGGAAGCCTGGCATGCTCGAGCCGGTTGCGCTGCTCGGTCGGGTCACCGGGATTCTGCTGGGAGCACGGCAGGACGGCGCCGGGGGGCGCCTCGAGCTTTGTCCGGACCTTCCAGCCGGGTGGAAGAGCCTCAAAGTGAAGCGGCTCCGGTCGCACCGCACCCTGCTGGATCTGGAGGTGCGTCCCCGGGCGGAGTGGGTCACGGTTCGACTGGCCGTGCGGTTCGGGCCTGCGATTCCGGTTCGGGTCAGCCTGCCGGACACGCTGCTGGTTTCCCGGGTTACGGTGGACGAGGTGCCTCTCGAGAGCCACCAGGCCATCCTGACACTCCAGGGAGAGCACGAGATCCTGTTCTACCTCGGTGCTCCCGGTCGGGGGGAGGTCGGCTGACTCCAGTGGGCTTACTTTTGACAGCACGACCATGACGACAACGCTTGGCGGTACTGCTCTCGAGCTGCTGGGGCGAGTGGCCCGCATCCTCAACAGCGGCCTGCCTCCCGATGACACGTTGGGGTCAGTTGCCGGTGCGGTGCAGCAGGGCCTCGGGCTCGAGGCGGTCTGTATCTGGCGGCGAGACAATGGGATGAGCCGCTGCACCGGGATTGCCAGCCCGCCCCGGGCGCTGGTTGCGCCGAGCCTGGAAGAGCTGCCAGGCGCAGGTCCGCACAGCGTTCGGGTTCCGCTGGTTCATGCCGGGCTCCGACTCGGGTTGCTCGAACTGACTCGACACCCGGGGGGGCCGGACGTTCTGCCGGCGGTCGTGGACGTACTGCAGAATCTCCTGGCCCCGTTCCTCGATGCGATAACGCTCGCTGAGGATCTGGCGCTGGAGGTGGCGAGCCGATCGCGCGAGATCTCGGAGCAGCGCCGACTCACGGGATTGGTGATCGACAGTCTCCCGGTCGGTCTGTATGTGATCGACCGGGCCTATCGGATTCAATTCTGGAATCGGAAACGGGAAACCGGTACCCAGGGTCTCAAACGGGACGACGTGGTGGGGCGACCGGTGTTCCAGGTCCTGACCCGGCAGCCGGTCGAGGTACTGAAGGCCGAGTTCGACCGCGTCTTTGCGACAGGCGAGAGTATCCAGGAGGAAACCGTGGTCGAGCAGGGCGGAGAACGGCGCGTCTACCTGCTCTCCCGCCTGCCGATGCGTCTCGAGGGCGACGCCATCACCCACGTGATTACCATCGGGGAGGATGTCACCGACGCCCGCAACGTGCAGCAGCAGATCCTGCAGCACGAGAAACTCGCCGCCGTCGGCCAGCTGGCCGCCGGGATCATGCATGAAATCAACAATCCGCTGGCGACGATTGCCGCCTGCGCGGCTGCCATCGAAGGGCGAATCGGTGCGACCGCCGAGGCGCCGGTCAAGGAGTATCTCGAGATCATCGATCAGGAGGTGCAGCGCTGCACCAAGATCGTCGATGGTCTGCTCGAATTCAGTCGGCCTCACCACGCGGGCACGCCGAAGAGTCCGGTGCGCGTCAATGAGCTGATCGAACGAACTCTCTTTCTGCTCAAACACCACAAGCGCTTCCGTCGACTGGTCGTCGAGACGGATCTCGGGCCTGACGTGTCTGTGGTCGCCAACGATGAGCAGATCATCCAGGTTCTGATGGCACTGATGCTGAATGCGGTTGACGCGATGGGAGACGGCGGCACGCTGACCCTGCGCACGAGAGTGCTGCCGGGGAAAACGGAGGCCGCGCTCGAAGTGCGCGATGACGGCGCTGGGATTCCCAGCCGTGAGCTGTCCAAAATCTTCGAGCCGTTCTACACCACGAAGCCCCCGGGGCAGGGCACCGGACTGGGCCTCTCGATTGCCTATGGCATCGTTCGCGAACACGGTGGTCGGATCGACGTCGAAAGCGAGCTGGGTCGGGGCAGTGCGTTTGCGGTCGTGCTGCCGATGGTGCGCACATGAAAATCCTCGTGGTCGAGGACGACCGGATCGTCGGCCAGTACGTCCGGCGCGGCCTCGAAGAGCAGGGCTACCACGCCGATCTCGTCGGCGATGGTCTCGAAGCGCTTCGACTCATCTCCGGCGGGCACTACGATCTCGTCATCCTCGATTTGCGCCTGCCCGGAATGACGGGATATGAGGTGCTGCGAACCGTTCGCGATCGCGGTCTGACGCTGCCGGTGCTGGTGCTCACGGCCCAGGATGCGGTCGACAACAAGGTGCAGGCGCTCCGCTCGGGAGCGGACGACTACGTCACCAAGCCGTTCGCGTTCGAAGAGCTGCTGGCCCGGGTCGAGGCCATTGCGCGCCGACCGCAGCAACTCCGATCGACCAAGGTCGCAGTGGGCGACCTCGAACTCGACACCGCGACGCGGGAGGTCCGCCGCGCCGGGAAGCTGATCGATCTCACGCCGAAGGAGTACACGGTGCTCGAGTACCTGATGCGTCATCCCGGACGCGTCATGTCCCGGACACTGATTACCGAATATGCCTGGGATTACCACTTCGATCCCGGCACCAACATCGTCGATGTCGTCATCAATCGCCTTCGCAAGAAACTCGATGCCGGTCATGATCGACGAATCCTGCACACCGTTCGCGGTGTCGGCTACGTGATCAAGGTGTAGCGTGCGCTCGATCCGTCGCCGGCTTACCATCGGCTATGTCGTCGCGCTCGGTCTGACGCTGACACTGTTTGGCGTCGTGTTGTATGTCGACCGGCGTCAGGCGGATTTCCAGTCGCTCGACGATCGACTGGAGGTCGAGGCGCAGCTGACGCTCAGGATGCTTCGTGACCTGTCGCGATCGCTGGGGCGTTTGCCGCCGGTCGTCGAGAGCGTCCAGCAGTATTTCCAGGGCTTTGCCCACTACCTGGTTCTCGTCGGGACCGATCAGAACATCATTCTGGTGATCGACCCGGTCGGCAGCATGGGCAACGAGGCTGTGGGGCGCCTTCGCGAACTGACGAATCTGGTCAAGGATGGTACTCCGACCTGGACCACCACCACGATCATACCGGGGCAGTCGCCGGTTCGCCTCTATCTGGCGCCTGTTGTCGGTGCGGACCCGGCCATTCGGTACATGCTGGTCGGCGCGAGCCTCGACGAGGTGTCGTTCGGCCCCGCGGCACTGCTGCGCTCGATGCTGCTGGTGGCCCCGGTAGTTCTGCTCGTGTCCGTGGTGATCGGTTCCTGGCTGGCTGGCACCAGTCTGTATCCTCTCGAGTCCACCATCGACGAACTGACCGCAATTACCGACGGCCGAAGTCTTCACCGTCGCCTGCCGGTCAACCCGAGTGGCACCGACGAGCTGACACGCCTGTCCCAAGCGGTCAACGGCATGTTCGCGCGACTGGAGCAGAGCTTCGCAGCGCAGCAGCGCTTTGTCGCCGAGGCAAGTCACGAACTCAAGACGCCGCTGATGGTACTCCGAGCCGGCGTCGAGCGGGCACTGACCGACTCCACCACGCCGAACGAAAGTCTGGAAGCGCTCGATCAGTCGCTCGAGGAGATCAACCGGATGTCGGAGCTGGTAGACAGCTTGCTGACGCTGGCTCGTGCCGACGAGGGCCGGGTCGCCCTGGCCGTCGAAACGCGTGACCTGCGCGAGTTGGTCAATGAGGCTGCGGAGACCGCACAGATTCTGGGCGAAGCCAAGAGCCTGACCATCCGAAGCCAGGTGCCCGACGGGCCGGTGCCTTATCCGATCGATCGTACCAGGATGCGGCAGTTGCTGCTCAACCTGGTGACCAATGCCGTCAAGTACACTCCGAGTGGTGGTGGAGTGACGGTTTCCCTCACGGATGAAGCCGATGTGGTCCACCTGATCGTTGCCGATACCGGGATGGGAATCGCGCCTGGAGATCTGCCCCACATTTTCGATCGGTTCTGGCGTGCCGATCCCGCGCGAGCGCGCGATACCGGCGGCACCGGCGCCGGGCTCGGCCTCGCGATCACCAAGTGGATTGCTGAAGCACATGGTGGTTCAATTACTGTCCAAAGCCGCCCTGGCAAAGGCGCGGTTTTTACCGTATCATTGCCACGCTCCGGATCGCTCCAGTCGAGCGCCGTCGCCTAATCCTTCTGTCATCTATTTGTCATGTCGGAGTGAGCCGGGTGTAACTCGGCTTGGTTTGATTAGTACCGGGTATTGCTGACTCATCCGGGAGGCCTATCCAGAAAATGTTTGAGAACCTTATCGAGTCGAAGCCCCAACGGGCTCGCACCTTCAAGCAGACGCTGTTCTCGCTGGTGCTGCACGTCGTCCTGATCTACGGGGCGATCAAGGCAACGGCGGGCGCGGCGGAAGTGCTGAAGGAGATCATCCAGGACACCACCATGGTGTTCCTCAAAGCGCCGGAGCCGCCGCCGCCTCCGCCGCCAACGGTCGTTCCGCCGGACGCGATTGTCACGGCCAACCCGCCGCCGATGGGTTTCCAGACCGTCATGCCGCCGACCGAGATTCCGCGGGACATCCCGCCGGTCAATCTCAACGAGCGATTCGACGCGCGGGACTTCAGCGGCAAGGGCGTCGAGGGCGGTATCGCGGCAGGCATCGTCGGCGGAACTGGTCCGGTGTCGACCGAGGAGACCTTCGTCGCCGACGAAGTCGACGATCCGGTCCAGCCGATCAATCAGCAGCGTCCCCGCTACCCCCCAGTACTGCAGCAGGCGGGCATTGCGGGCAGTGTCGACGTCCAATACGTGGTTGGCACCAACGGGAAGGCCGAGCCGGAGTCGTTCAAGGTCCTTCGCAGCACGAACAAGGCGTTCGAAGATCCGGCTCGCGACGCCATCCTCGGCTCGACCTACCGGCCGGCACGGATTCGCGGACAGCCGGTGCGTCAGCTGGTGCAGCAGCGAGTGTCGTTCACGATCGGCGGGTAACACGTTTTGTCGACGGGGTATCCCCGTTCGAACCACTGAACCGGGCAGTTCGATTCTGCCCAGACACGCTAGAGGGAGCATCCCATGGGTGTAGATATTCTCGAACTGTACGAGCATGCCAACACGTTCGCTCGTGCCATCGTCTGGATCCTGATCTTCATGTCGTTCTTCTCGCTCACGGTGGCGATTGGCAAGCTGATCAAGATCTTCAAGGCCACGGCGGCGACGCGGAAGTTTGCTCCGCAGTTCTCGCGGGCCATTCAGGAAGAGCAGCTCGACCAGGCCATCGCCCTGGCTGAGAAGAACCAGCAGAGCCATGTGGCTCGCGTGCTGGGCGGCGCCCTCACCGAGGTGAAACCGCTCCTCCGCGACCGCGCGACCATCACCTCTGCCGATATCAACTCGGCCGAGCGCGCGGTCGAGCGGCAGATGCTGATCACGCTGGCCGACTTCAAGCGCGGTACCGGCATTCTGGCCACGGTCGGTTCGACGGCGCCGTTCGTCGGTCTGCTCGGTACCACGATGGGCATCGTGACGGCCTTCCAGGCCATCTCGTCCGGCGGCGCGGCTGGCGGTCTGGCCGGTATCGCGGCTGGTATCTCTGAGGCCCTGATCGCGACGGCGCTCGGTCTGCTCGTCGCCATCCCGGCCGTGTGGTTCTACAACTACTTCACCACCAAGATCGAAAACCTGACGGTTGAGATGACGTACAGCTCCAAGGAGCTGATCGACTACCTCATCAAGAGCGTCGGCAGCGAGTTCGGGCGCTCCATCTTCACCAAGGAGTTCCAGGCGCAGAAGGCGGTGAGCGGCAGTGGCCACATCAGCTGAAGAACTGGCAGGTAAAACGAACGTCTCATCGGAACCGAACGTGATTCCGATGATCGACATCATGCTGGTGCTCCTGATCATCTTCATGATCGTGACGCCGCTGATCTCGAACGGCTTCGTGGCAACGATGCCGCGGGGTGACAACCTCGACAAGCGGCCGGAAGGGGAAAATGAAGTCGTGCTGGGCATTGACCAGAACGGCGGCTACTTCCTCAACGGTCTCGCGATCCCGCAGGATGTGCTTGGGGATCAGCTTGCCGCGATCTACGCTGCTCGACCGGAAGACAAGATTCTGTACTTCCGGGCGCACAGCGGCCTCAAGTTCGACAAGATCGAGGAAGCGGTCGAGATCGCTCGCCGGGCAGGTGTCCGGGTCATGGCGGCGATTACGGAAATCGAACAGGGCGGCATGTTCGGCCCGAAGAAAGAATAGGGAACCATGGGAGCGTCCGTAGGCCGTACTGGAGAAATTAGCGCGGAGCCGAACGTCATCCCGATGATCGACATTCTGCTGGTGCTGCTGATCATCTTCATGATCTCGCAGCCGCTGGCCCGAATGGCGATCGACGTCCAGGTTCCGCCGCTCGAGACAGCCGCCAGTTCGGGGCCGTCGTCCCAGATCGTCCTGAATATTCTCGACGACGGGAACTATGAGATCAACGGGCAGCCGGTACCTCCCGGCCAGCTCGATACGCAGATCCATGCGATCTATGACAACCGGCCGACCAAGCTGATCTTCATCAAGGCCGCTGCCAGTCGCACCTATCAGGATTGGATCGACGCGTCTGATATCGTTCGGGGTGCCGGGGTCCAGGTTATCGGGTTTACGCCGAAGGCCTGAGCCGGTTCGAGGGTAGATCGGGTAACGGGAGCAGGCATCACGCCTGCTCCCGTTTCTCGTATCCGATGCCGCGCTGGCAATAGAACAGCCGATTGGCCAACTTAGAACAGCAGCGGCATTCGGGACGGGCAGGTACCATGGCGAAAACCAGACCCTCAACGGCGGCCCGGCCCATCGGGCTCGGGGTGCCCCAATCCCGCCGATCGCCGGTTGGGGGCATGGTTGCCCTGCTGGTCCATCTCCTCCTGGCCCTGGTGATCATCAGGGTCGCCCCGACCCAGTTGCTCAACTACGCCGACAGCAGCGGCCTGCTGGAGGGTGGAATGTCCGGCGGAGGTGGGGGCGGTGGGGGGCAGCTCCGGGTCGTCGCCCTCCCGGCCTTTGAGGTCTCCCGAGCGGCCTCTGTGACCGTTGCAACGCCAGTTCCGCCGCCGGTTCCGCCCCCGGTGACCCCGCCGCCCGTCCCGGCTCCGGTAGTGCCCGAGGTTCGTGAAACGGAGCCCATCATCGTTGCCACCTTGGACTCGGTTCCTGGAGCGCCGATCTCCGGTCAGCCCTCGGGGGCGGGGACAGGTGCCGGGACGGGCAAAGGGACCGGTACTGGCTCAGGGTCCGGATCAGGGCGCGGCGACGGCGACGGGTCGGGGGTTGGATCCGGTAAGGGGCCGGGCATCGGTGGCTCAGGTTCGGCCAGGCCTCCAGAACCGAGGCAGTTGATCCTGCCGCCTGCCGACGTTCCGAAGTCCCTTCGGGGCATGACCATCGCGGTCACCTTCCTGATCGACCCCGTCGGCGGGGTCGAGGACGTCATCATTACCCCGCCCCCGTCGGATCGGGGGTTCGGCAAAAAGCTCGAGGACGTGATGAGGCACTACCGGTTCCGGCCGGCGCGGGCTCCTGATGGACTTCCCGTTGCCGGCAGGCTAACCGTAGCGCTCACGTTCTGATTCTCCCTCCGGGCCGTCGAACGGGAGCGCTCTTCGTCGCTCACAACGTTCGAGTGCCCACTCCATGTCTCAATTGTTTCGTCGGAAATCGGTTGCCGATTTCGACCAGGATATTGCCCTGCGCGGCGGCCTTCGCCGCACCCTCAACCGCTGGCATCTGACCGCGATCGGCGTTGGCGCCACCATCGGCGCCGGCATCTTTGCCACGACCGGAACAGCGATCGTTGGCGACGCCGCCCGACCAGGTGCAGGCCCCGCCATCATTCTTTCGTTCCTGCTCACAGCCGTGGCCTGCGGATTTGCCGCGCTCTGCTATGCGGAGTTCGCCGCCATGGTGCCGGTTTCCGGTTCGGCCTATACCTACGCCTATGCGTCGCTCGGTGAGCTGGTCGCGTGGATCATCGGGTGGGACCTCGTGGTCGAATACGCCGTCGGCAACATCGGCGTCGCGATTGGCTGGTCCGGCTACTTCCGTGAGCTGCTGAGTCACTTCGGGGTCGGATTCCCGCCCTGGCTGAGTACCGACTTCCGTTCTGCGCAGATAGCAGCAGATGCGGTTGCGGCCGGGGCAACCGATGCCACCAACCTGTTCCTCGCGGCCGCGGCGAGCGGGGCACCCAAGCTGTTCGGCGTTTCGCTCATCTTCAATTTGCCGGCGTTTCTCGTGGTGGGCCTGCTGACCGTGCTGCTGGTGATCGGGATTCAGGAGTCGGCGCGCTGGAACAACGCCATGGTGCTGCTCAAGCTGGGCATCATCGTCTTTTTCTGTGGCGTCGGTGCGACCCTGATCGAGCCGATCAACTGGACCAACCCGGCCCTCGGCGGCTTTGCACCGAACGGCTTCAAAGGGATCAGCGCCGGCGCGGCCATCATCTTCTTCAGCTACATCGGCTTCGACGCGGTCTCGACCTGTGCGGAGGAAACCAAGGATCCCGCCAAGGACATGCCGTTCGGCATCATCATGAGCCTGGTCGTTTGCACGGTCGTGTACATGGTGCTGTCGACCGTCATGACGGGGATGGCGCCCTGGAATGTGCTGGGCACGCCGGAGCCGATGATTACGGCGCTCGAGCACGCCAACGGGCCGGCGGGCCTGATTACCGCCTCCCGTTTCATCGTGGCGCTCGGTGCGGTCGTGGCAATGGGCACGGTGCTGCTGGTCTTTCAGCTTGGCCAGCCGCGCATCTTCTTCGCCATGGCGCGGGATGGCCTGCTGCCGCCCGCGATGGCCAGGATTCATCCGCGCTTCAAGACGCCCTATGTCGGCACCATCCTGACCGGCCTGTTCGTGGCAACGTTCGCCGGCCTGGCCAACATCGCCGAGGTGGTCGATCTGACCAACATCGGGACCCTCTTCGCGTTCGTGCTGGTGTCGGTTGGTGTGCTGGTCCTGCGGATTCGGGAGCCGGATCGTCCTCGACCGTTTCGGGTTCCCGGGGCGCCGTGGACACCGCTGATTTCAGTCGCGGCGTGCCTCTATCTGATGTCCAGCTTGCCGCGCATTACCTGGATCCGCTTTGGGATCTGGTTGGCCATCGGTGTGGTGGTCTATTTCACCTATGGCTACCACAGGAGCCGGCTTCGGAACCGGACCGACCCGCAGTCGTAGCTCGTTCGTCAGCGCTTGCCGGCAGCAAGCGCGGGCCCGCCCAGCAGCGGATCGATCGGCTGCTCGGCGGGCCGAAACGGGGCCTGGATCAGCGCAATGACCGGTTGATAGAGGGGGCCGTCGGGGCCGAGCAGGCCACCCGTCAGCCCGACGGGGACCGAGCTCTGATCGGAAAACTCGGGAGCCAGAGTGTTGACCAGCCTGGCCAACTCTCCAGCGGCGCGGGTCAGAATGTCGGCAGCAATCGCATCGCCAGCCTTGGCAACCGACACGACGGTCCGGGTCAGGCTCGCAACCTCGCGCGGGCTTGCCACGGTCGACCAGCCGACCGCATCGCGGACGGTTGGAGCACCAATGGTCGTCATGATACCGGCGAGGAGCTCGGTGCTGGGGCCACGACCATCGACACCAAGTCCCATGGCGCGGAGGGCCTCACGACCGATCCAGTAGCCGGCGCCCTCGTCGCCCATCTGCCACCCGAAGCCCCCCTGACGCACCATTCGACCATCGGACGCGCGGCCAAAGGCGACGCTGCCGGTACCGGCGACCAGGACGACGCCGATCTCGGCACCAAGCGCGGCAAAGGCGAGCATCACGTCGCTCACGACCACGACCTGCGCGGCAAAGCGTTCTCGCGAGAGGGTGATCCGGATCTCTTCGGCGTCAGCCTCACGCCCCGCTCCCGCGGCGCCGACCACGAGAATGTCCGCGCGCAACAGATTGGCCTGGGCCAGGGCGCGGCGACAGAGGTCGGCAATCATCGTGGCGGCCACGACCGCGCGCCCCGGACGGACCGAGGTGCCCTGGCCGCGGGTCTCGACCAGTCGCTCGCCGTCTCTGGTCACGGCAATCGAGGTTTTGCTGCCCCCGACATCGGCGGTAATGATGATCATGTGCGTTCCTCGATCTCGGACCGACTCAGGGCCGACGGGCTGTCGCCAACCCGCTGAAATTGCTCGGATGCTGCGCTGGCAGCAAGGCAGTGCACTGCGCGGTGTGAAGTCGAACGGCGGCGTCCGCACGTCCTCGATCGCAAGGTTCGCTGAGAGCCGTGCAAAAACAAAGGGGAGCCGAAGCTCCCCGTTGCACTGCACAGGATCGGTCCCGCTCAGGCATTGAAGCTGCTGCCGCAGCCGCAACCGCCGGTCGCGTTCGGATTCTCGAACGTGAAGCCCGACCCCTGCATCGACGAGACGTAATCGACCGTCACACCGTTCAGGTACGGCAGGCTGAATCCGTCCACGAAGAGCCGGATCCCCGACACCTCGAGAATGATGTCGTCCTCCTGGGACTGCTCTTCGATGTTGAGGCTGTACTTGAACCCCGAACAACCGCCCGGCAAGACACTGACGCGAAGGCCGCCCACGTCGGCCGCCACGTTCTCGGCCTCCATGAACTTGACGACTTCCTTGGTTGCGGCTGGCGTCAGCGTAATGGTGACGCCGTCAAGCTGCATGTTTCCAGCGGTGCTCACGTACTCCTCCTCAGATAGCAGCGTCGTGATTGACGCCAAAACCCAACTCGAAAAGTAGGATATGCCGCTTGTGGTGTCAACGCGCCCCCGTGAATCCCGCGACCTCCGCGACGCGATCGGCCACCATGATCCTGAAGGGGCCAATTCGAGTGTTCTCGCGGGTCGGGTTGACGCGATTGGACAGCACGACGATGACGAGCTCGCGGGTGGGGTCGATCCAGATCGAGGTGCCCGTGAACCCGGTATGCCCGAAGCTCCAGCGAGAGAGCCGGGTGCCCGCGCTGCTGCCGTTGGATGGCGTGTCCCAGCCCAGCGCCCGGCTCGACCCGGCGACGACTTCCTGGCGACTGGTGAACTCCCGCGCGACCTCGGAGGCAACCGACGGGTTGTCGGGTCGGCGGCCGGGAGCGCCGTTGCGTTCGCGGAGCAACCACTCGCCAAAGGTCAGCAGGTCCGTGGCTGTGGAGAAGAGCCCGGCATGTCCCGACACGCCGCCCAGGAAGGCAGCGTTTTCGTCGTGGACTTCGCCGTGAACGAGCCGGCCGCGCCAGGGATCGCGCTCTGTCGGTGCGATCCGTTTGCGCCATGACTCCGGTGGCACGAATCTCGTCGACTCGAGGTGCAGCGGCTTGGCAATGCGCTCGTGGAAGAGCCGATCGATCGGCTGGCCGTAGACCCGTTCGAGCAGGAGGGTCGTGGTGATCGCACCGAGGTCGGAATAGACCATCCGCGCACCGGGAAAGGTGTCGAGCGGTGTGGCGACGACGAGCGCCAGCGCACTGGTCCGGTCGGCGGCATCCTGCCAGAGCGGTCGATGCGCAGGAAGTCCGCTCGAATGCGTCAGCAGGTGCCTGATGGTGACGAACTCCTTCCACCCACCAACGAAACCCGGCAGGTACCTGACGACCGGATCGTCGAGCCTGATCCGGCCTTCGTCGACGGCAATCATTGCCATGCTGGTGAGCGCAACGACCTTGGTCAGCGAAGCGAGGTCATAGACCGTGTTGCGGTCGACCGCTGTGGGATGATCGACACCGAGCTGGCCGGCGTGGTGGTAGAAACGTCCGCCACGCAGCGAGACGGCAACCACGGCGCCCGGCGCGGCACCGGCGCGAACCGCCGAGTCGATGCCCGCGGTCAGTCGCGACCAGTCGCAGGGCAGGGCACCGCAGACCGGGGCTGCTGCCTCACCGCGGTCGAGGGGGGCGGGTACGGCGCCCGGGGCGGTTTCGGAAGCGCTCCGGCCGCACGCGGCGGCGCCCGCGAGCAGCAGCAGGGTCAGCGGGTTACGGTTGGTTGGCAGCATGGTATCGGGCGTGGGCGGGTAGGGCAATGCCGTCGCCCAGTCGCGCGCCGGCTGGTAGATCGATGGGAAGCCTGCCGGATATGGGTGCCCCGGCAAGGGCCGCGGCGGCGGCCGCTTCGGTCAGGGGATTGTTGGTCCAGGCCTGGAGGAACGCAGGAACCCCGGGCACCTGACTCTGCAGGTAGGGCGATCCGAACGAGACGAGCACGGTCGGGCGCTGGCGACTCGAGGCATCGATCAGACCCGCTAGCGAGTCGGGCATGGTAATCACACCGCTGCCCGAACGAGCCCGAACCGCAACCGAGACGATCGCGGCTGGGGCGGCCGACAGGACGGCGCGGGCCGAGTCGTAGCTGGCGGGCCCGCTGGTGGGATAGAGCCGGAACGGGGTCGTGCGGTAGCCGAGCTTGGTGAGTTCCTGCGGGAAGGTCGTTGCCCACCCCGGTTCGCCGTAGCTGACCACCGCAACCGGGCCGAGCCGGTCACGCAGGGTGGCAACGACGGCGCCGCTGTCCCGCACCAGCACCAGTGATCGCGCGCTGATGGCGCGTGCGCTGTCGATGAAGCTGCGCTGCCCCACGACGGCGCCGACGCGTTCCAGCGGCACCACGCGTCGCTCGAAGAGTGCCAGCCGCTCTTTGAGCATCAGCACCTTGCGGACCGACCGCCCCAGCCGCTCCCGTGAGATCCGTCCCGTCTGCACCGCCTCGACCATGGCGGCAATCGCTGCCCGAGGGTCGGCCGGCATCAGCAGCATATCGCTCCCGGCCAGGAAGGCGCGCACCGCGGCCTCGCCACCGCCGTAACTGGTGACCAGCGCACCCATGTCCAGCGCATCGGTCACGACCAGCCCCTGAAAGCCGAGCGAGTCGCGCAGCACCGAGGTCATCACGAGGGGCGACAGCGTCGCAGGGCGCAGGCTGTCCGGGTCGAAACCGGGCAGAGCCAGGTGCCCCGACATCACGACGTCGACGCCGGCTTTGACGGCCGCTCGAAACGGCACCAGCTCGATGGTATCAAGCCGCGCCCAGCCGCCACGTATGATGGGCAGGGAAATGTGTGAGTCGACGTCGGTGTTGCCATGTCCGGGAAAGTGCTTCACGGTCGACAGGACCCCGGACTCCCGGGTGCCGGCGACGGTGGCCGCCACCAGACGGGCGACGGTGGCCGGATCGCCGCCGAACGAGCGAGTGTTGATGATCGGGTTGGCCGGGTTGTCGTTGATGTCGGCCACGGGCGAGAATGTGAGATGAACCCCGACTGCCCGAGCTTCGAGTCCGGTCACTTTGCCCATCAGGTGGGCGTCGGACTCCCGGCCGGTTGCCGCGACCCCCATATTGGTAGGGAAGGGTGTGGCCCCGGGAAAGCGAAAGGCCGCCCCGCCTTCCAGGTCCGCGGCGATCAGGAGCGGCAGGCGAGATCGACGTTGCAGGAAGTTGAGTTTGCCCGCGACATCGAGCGGTGAGCCGATCGAGATGATGATGCCGCCGACCCGGAGCGAGTCGACCCACATCCTGGCGTCAGCGAGTTCGTCAGAGTCGTGGCCTGCGTAGTTGCCAAGCAGCCAGGGCATCACCAGCTGGGCGACCTGATGCTCGATCGGCATCCGCGCCATCAGGGTACGCACCCGGGCGCTCGTCCGGGGCGATTGCGCAGCGATCGGGGCCACGATTCCCGTCGCGAGCAAGATCACGACGACGGAACGAATCAGGGAGCACATCATGGCGTTCGGGCTGGTTGTACTGGGCTTGGTCAGCATCCTATCCTCGCCGGAACCGGTGCGTCCCGGGCTCGAAGTCCTGATCCGCGACAGCATGCATCTCGTCGCCGGTCGGCGGGTCGGGCTGGTCACCAATCAGGGTGGCATCGACCGCGCCGGCGCACACGCGGTCGACGTACTGCGGGCTGCCGGCGTCAACCTGACCGCGTTGTTCAGCCCGGAGCACGGGTTCCGTGGCACCGCCGACCCGGGCGAGAAGGTTGCCTCCACCGTCGACCGGACGACCGGACTTCCAATTTACAGCCTTTATGGAAGCACCGCGGCCCCGACCGACACGATGCTCAGCAACGTCGACGTCCTGCTGGTCGATCTGCCGGACGTGGGAACCCGGTACTATACCTACATCTCTACCGCGATCGAAGTGATGCGTTCGGCAGTGAAGCACGGCCGCAGGGTCATCATCCTCGATCGCCCCAACCCGATCAGCGGCAGGGTCCAGGGCAACCTGCTCGATCCGGCCTTTCGCTCCTTCATTGGCCCGCTTGCCGTGCCGATGCGGCACGGGATGACGCTTGGCGAGCAGGCCCGGCTGGCCAATCGGGAACTCGAGATCGGCGCCGACCTCGTCGTGGTACCCGCACAGCACTGGACCCGCAGCATGTACGGTGACGCCACCGGCATCCCGTTTGTGCCACCCAGTCCCAATCTCCAGGATCTCGAGGCGCTGATCCACTATCCCGGTACCTGCCTGTTCGAAGGCACCGCGCTGTCGGTCGGCCGCGGCACCCCGGCGGCGTACCATCAGGTCGGCGCGCCCTGGCTCGATACCACCCGCGTGCTCGCGCTGGTGCGAGGTGCCCGGCTGCCGGGGGTTGTCTTCGAGGGCGTCGGATTCACGCCGGTTCGGCCCGGCGATGCAAAATTTCCGAACGTCGCGCTCCGTGGCATTCGGCTCCGAGTGACGGACCGCGAGGCCTACGATCCGACACGTACCGCGGTCGTGATGCTGCTGGCCGTCCGGGCCGTCCACCCCGACCAGATAGGCTTCATCGAGCGTCACTTCGATCTGCTGGCAGGGGGGATACGCCTCCGCCAGGCCATCCTGGCCGATCGCACCGCCGAGTCGATCGTGTCGGAGTGGACCAGCGGACGGGAAAGCTTCGAGACCAGGATTCGTCCCTTCTTGATCTATCGCTAGTTGCGCTCGGAGCGCCGCCTGACCGGCCCGGGTCCCAGAAGGATGTCGGCGCTGGTTGACGCCACGAACGCGGCCGAGACGTTGGGTCCAGGTCGCGAACGCGGCGGTGACGCCGCTCAGGCGCTATCGAGCGCGGCGATCAGCTTCTTCGGCGCCGTGAGCCTATAGCCATCCTCGACCAGCTCAGCCACCTGACCCCAGTCGACCTCGCTGTCCAAGACGACCCCGATCCAGCCGCTCGGACCGACGTACGGGGGCGCGAAGAACCGAGCCGGATCGGCGGCGATCATGAACCCCTGATTTTCCGGCTTGGCCTTGCACCAGACGGAGGATTTCCCGCCGCCGTGATGGTTGGTGGGGCTCGCAAACATCGCGAATATCTTGTTGCGGACCCGAAAGGTCGGCTCGCCCCAGGCCTCGACTTCGTGGGCCTCCGGGAATGCCAGGCAGAGTCTGCGGAGGCGGGTCAGCGGGCGAGGCGGCAACGACGTGGCTCCTGAGGCGGACCCACGGATTATACGGCGGTGGGTTGTTTGGCGTCGACCCCGACCGCGGATCGGCTAGAAGGCGCGGACGTTGGCGAAGAGGCCCAGGATCGCGGTGACGTGCCCGTTGGCGTCGTAGGCATACCCTCCACCCAAGGCGTTGGCCGGGGCAGGACGCTCGGTCGTAAGAAACTCGCGACTGGCCAGTTCCGGCGTGTCGTTGGTGATGGGATCGACCCCGCTCCGGAAGGTGAACGAATAGATGTACTCCTTGGCTTCGACCGCGCCCGGGCCGCGTTGCACGCTCAAGGTGTAGTATCCCTTGCTCAGCTTCAGGTTCTCCTGCGACGTCAGTTTCGTCCAGGCTTCGTAAGCGGCGCCTGCGTTGGGATCCGAGTCGGCGATCAGCTGCCCCGACGGGCTGCGGAGCTGGTAGCGAACCTCTCCGTCCTTCGCGAGGTCGACCCCTTCGTCCGCTTCGTCGCGCAGCTCGCCGGTCGAAAGCCGGAGCCACTGGTCCTCCCCGACGACGCGGAAGCGGAAGTGGTCACTCTTATCGCCCTTGGAGAGCGCGCTGTTGACCGACACCTTGGAGCGGCCCTCTTCCAGGTTGCCGATGTATCGAGCAACCATCCGAGAGTCGATGCCGGCCACATCCTGGGTGTAACGGCTCAGCAGGGTTGGGGTCATCTCCATACCGGCGAGTATCGGCAGGACCGCTCAGGATTTGAGTGGAGGACCCAACCACCGTGTCCGGGCTTCGAGCAGCCGGGCCGGGTAGTTCGTGATCATCCCGGCGCAGCCGATGTCCCACAGGGCGGTGGCGGTTTCAGCGTCGTTGACCGTCCAGACGTGGACCGGTCGGCCGGCCCGCCGCGCGGCGGCCACAAACTGTGGTGTCGGCACCGGAATCAAATCGCGATAACGGGCTGGAACGGCGTAGCACCGGGGATTCTCTCGCCGGTCCGGGCCCAGGCCGACTCGGCTCCTGAGATAGAGGCGAATGATGTCCCGCCGGCTCGCCCCGATCAGGAACGGCGGAGACGGAAACGGCCTGAGCGCATCAGCGTGAAACGAGGCAACCACGACTCGCTCAACGGCATTGGCGGCCCTGATAGCGTCCTGAACCGGGGCGGCGGCCGCCACCTCTTTGAGCTCGATCAACATGGGCGTGTTCGGATAGCGCTCGAGGACGCTGCTGAGCGTCGGGATCCCGACACCCTGGCCCCGAAACGGGTAACGGCCATTTGCCAGGTAGGTTCTGCCCGCATCGAGCCGCCCGAGTTCTGCGGCTGTCGCTCCCCTCACCAACCCAGGCTGCCCGGTGGTTCGTTCCAGGGTCGCATCGTGAATGACCACCGGGACCCCATCCGCGGCAATCCTGACATCGAGCTCGAATGCCTCGGCACCCTGGGCGAGTGCCAGGTCGAAGCTGGCGATGGTGTTCTCTGGCGCATCTCCTGAGGCACCCCGATGCCCGATGATAGGGCGTCGATCGGGGTCCAGCAGCGGGTTCACCCCTCCTGACCCCAGGACAGCGAAATACCGGCCGGAAGGTCGGCGCTTTCTGGTGCGAGCGAGTCTCCCCGGACTGCAAAATTGAGTTGAAGGCGACGGCTGGAACTGGATGCCTGAAGCTCGATTCGGAGCGAGATCGGGTCGGCTGCAGCAGCAGCGACAACCCCGATGGAGTCCGCGATCGGCACACCGCCGCGGTAGAACCGGAATCCGGTGGCGGCAAAGTCCTCGGGCCGGTCGGCGTGCACCAGGATACGACGACCTGGAGAGCGATCATCCCCCCACTGCAGCACGCCGATGACCGTCGAATCCGAGGCGGTCTCCGGCGGGGGCGCGGCCGAGAACGTATCGTGAAACGCAGCAAATCGGGCCAATCCGGTCGTGCTGGTGCTGATCTCTCGGAGCGGCACGCTCGAGCTGAAAAGGAAGGCCCCCGTGTGCAAACTGTGGTAGGTCGCCAGCGGGCGACTGCCGCAGCACCCGGACGTGACCATCTGGTACAGGTTGCCGGCTGGTGCCCCCGACACGCCTCGGCCGCTGATTCGGAACAGCGGCCGGGGTTGCCGGCTTTCCGGTAGCCACGCAGTAACGATGGCTTCGGAAGAGACGCCGCCCGTGTCACGGCAGCGCCGGATGTCATACTGCTCCTCGAGGACGCGTAACTCCGAGCCCTGGTCGGTCGTGATCGTGACAGGGCGGAACTGCCGGTTGACCGTCTGAATCGACTCGCAGCCTGCGGCGTCTCGATAGAGGCGCAGTTGCGAGCGTGCCTCGTGCGCGATCGTCCCCCGCGCGGCGACGGGGCCACCGTCGCTACGGCTGGAAGGCGGTGGCAAGGTGGCTACTTGGCACGCAGCAACGGCAGGCAGGATCAGCGTTATGCAGAATCGGTTCACGAGGCAGCGGCGACAAAAGGTGATGACGATCACGATCGCGAGCACCGCAATCTATCGGAACGTCGTGCCTCACGCACGTGACAATTCGTCGCACGAATGATGACGGATCGACACATGGCAGCCCGGCCTCATGTGATGCGCGTCTGCTATGGTACCGATGAAGCTGGGGAAAATCCTTGCTTTCCGGCGCTCTGTCTCCGGGCCGATGGGCTGTTTCCCCTCAACTCGAGAATGGGGGACGGTGGCGTTTAGGGCCCGGTCTGGGGGACCAAGCCCGGCAAAATTGTGGAACCATTCTTGCGCTGACCTTCAGGCAACGACGAAAGAGAGTTTCCTGGGTCATGACGTAGCGTCGGCGGGTTGGGGGACTTGCCGATGGAAAGCGAGGGTAGGACGATGATCGATCCGGTACTGCACCATCTACCGCAGGCCAAGCAGACGGCCCAATGGATTGCCCAGATGATCCAGTTGGACCCTGATCTGGTGCTCCCGGCCGCGCTTCCGCTCCTGGCGGCCCGCCTGCTCGGCGCTGATTCAGCGGATGACGAGGGCGACGACGAGTCGTCAGAGGCCGAACTCGCAGCGGTGTAGAGCCCCAACGGGCTCAGTCAAACAGCACGGGTCCTCGAACTGGTGTCGAGGACCCGTTGTGTTTGGTGGGGTCACGTGCAGAAGCCTGCAGTCTGAGGTGCAGGGCCTGGCAGCCGTTATGGCTGGAACGTGAACTTGTAAGTGCCCCGAATGCCGTGGCCGTCCTTCGATACGGTGCGCCAGCGGACTGTATAGGCGCCGGGCTTGAGGTCTCCTTCAACCGGGCTTGCCACTGAGTTGGGGTCGTCAGTGGCGCCGAATACCAACTTCACAATGACGCTGCTGTCGGCGGACGTCAGGGTTCCGGAGGACAGCTTGGCGTCGGGTGCCTCATTGAACCACAAACGAACCTGGGACGGCTTTTCGGACACCGTGCCATCGAGAGCCGGCTCGGCCTTGACGAGACGCGCGTGGAATGCGGCACGGGCTCCGGTTGCAACTGCGCCGAGGATGGCCAGGGACAGGGCAAGGGTACGGATACGCATCGTTGTCATCTCCTTCATGAAGGCGAAATATATCTGGGTCCGACTGTCATCTGGGTAGCTCGAAGGGCTTGGGCCAGGGATCACTGAAACGCGGATCGTTGAGAAAGCCGCGGTCGGTCAGACTGATCAGGAATGCAATCAGATCTGCCTTCTCTGCCTCGCTCAAGCGGAAACCCGGCACGAACGGGCTCGTAAGCGGGCTCTCGGCGCCGTCGCCAGCGTTGGGCCCGTGCGCCGTCAGAGTGCCGCCGCGGCGATAGTGCTCGATGACGGCATCCAGCGTCGCCAGGCTGCCATCATGCATGTAGGGCGCAGTCACCTCGATATTGCGTAGGGTCGGGGCCTTGAACCTGCCCATATCGTCCGGGTTGCCGGTGATCTCGTAGATACCCTGGTTCGACTTGGGGTACGCCCCGTTGCCGTCGAGGTTGTAGAGGCCGTTGTTGTGGAACTCGATCTCCACCAGCCCCTTGCCTTCGAAGTCGGTGCTGCCCGAGAAGTTGAAGCCGCCGTGGCAATGGAAGCACTCCAGCCGTTCGCTGTTGAAGAGCTCGAGCCCACGCTGCGCAGCTGGTGACATGGCTGAGGCATCGCCGGCTTCGAAGCGGTCGTAGGGCGACCGTCCGGAAATCAGGGTTCGCTGAAAGGCAGCCAAGGCCCGTGTCACATTGGGAATCGAGACTGGGGCAGTGTCTCCCGGAAACGCTGCGGGAAAGAGGGTCTGGTAGCGCGGCTCGGCCGTGAGGCGCTCGATCACCTCTCGCTCCATTCCGGCCAGTCCCATCTCGACCGGCGTCTCTCCGAACATCGGAACCAGCGCCTGGTTTTCGAGGCGTCGATGAACCGGGTTGGCCCAGGTAAGCACCGCGGCATAGCCGACGTTGGCGAGGCTCATGGATCCCCGAGGATGGCTCTCCCCGGTTACACCGACCGGATGGGCTCGGGGGTCGGAGAACGCCGAGGCCTGGATGTGGCAGGTGGCACACGAGATGGACTGATCCGCCGACAGCCGAAGATCATAGAACAAGTGCCGACCAAGCAAAACCTTGGCATTGCTCATAGGGTTGTCCGCCGGGACGCGCGGGGCCGGGAAACCCGGTGGCAGATCCCATTCGAACACAGTCGGCGGCGCGGCCATCGCCGCCAGCAGGATGATGCCGCCGGTGACGGCAGTCAGTATCCCACGGGTTCTGGTGGACTTCATGGTGCCTGGGCCAGTCGCCGGTCGAGGACGTGGAAGGTGCTCTGGCGGGTGGCTTGGGTCGCCCCGAAGGGAAGACCCAAGTTGGCAAAGATCGGGGCGCAATCAGGGTCGCTTGCTGCGGACATACAGCCCCGAGCCGTTTCGGGGTGGTTCTCGTCCAGGTTGGCACCCGCCAGGAGCCGGCTTAGATCGAGGGCCACGGTGTCCTGGCCGACCCGATAGGTCGGCAGCTCGATGCGGGCCCGGTTGGGTGCGCCGCAGGACCGGGTTGCGGAGCGGGCGGTGGTGTCGGCGCCGAGGCACTCCGTGCTGCCGATGTGGAGAAACAGCTGTCGAGCCGGTCCCGAGGTGCGGAAGTCCATTCGCAGGAACTTGTAGCCCGAGCGCCATGCCCAGAACATGCTGGTGACGTTGAGCGGAGACGGCTGCCGGTTGTGGTCGAGATGGTTCTGATCGAAGGGTACGCCCAGGGTGAACCGCACCCCGTTGTAGTCACCTGCGGGAGCCAGGCCTCGGACTGCCGTGTTGGTTTCGGCGCTGCCGTTGGTGCACGGGCCCGTGCCATCCTCGAAGTCGAGCAGGGTCACGCCCTCGTGCGACCAGACGTCGCCGGTGGTCGGCTGAAGCCGGACCGCTCGACCCCGGCGATCGATCAGCTCGACTTCGGAGACGAAGAAGCGGAGATCGGTCGGCGTGATCTGACTTCCTGTGGCCCCGAGGTTGTCGTAGGTCTGGCCGCAGGCAAAAGACCGCTCGCCGACGAGCGCGGCAAACGGAATCGATACGGGCGTCAGGTTCGCCGGATCGGGCTGAAGGTTGGGTTGCGACGATGAGCATGCGGTCAGCCCGATCAAACCGGCGACTGTCAGCAGGTCCAAACGTCCTGCGCGGATGGCAAGGTGTGTCATGATAGAGTGTTCCGGACGGGGTCGACCGTCCAGCTCCCAGCTGCGATCTGTGCCGTGCAGCCGGCCAGCGAGGCATTCTCGCACGCCGGCCGTCGCCGAGCTGCAGGCGATGGCGCACTGCCGCCCCGCACACGCGCTGGGCGGCGAACGATGTGTCAGTTATCGATGATCAGAGCGACAGCGGTGGTGCCGTAGCGTAGGGAAGCTGGTAGGGCGGTCTCGCCAGACGGATGTCCAGCTGAGGGGTCTCAACCCGGTCGGCCGTACGGCTGCCGAAGCTGCCGACGAGCGGGGGGCGGTGCGCGGGTGCGCCACCGGGGCCGCACTGCGAGGCTGCGCAGCGGCAGTCATGCTCGCTGCTGTGCTGGCCCGCGCTATGGTCGGCGTCGGCCTGTGCGGCATGGTGGGCGTGTTCGTCGACCGCGTGTGCCTCGATTGACGGAGGCATGGGGCAGGCGTGAAACCACGGCGACACCACCATGCGGGCCGCGAGCATCACGCTCGCGGCCAAGCCCAGGATGGACCGGAATCCCCGCTGCCGTACCGACCGCATCATCAGTCGATTGTAAGGCCGTTCGGATCGGAAGGCCAGACCACTCCTACCGCCCGATCATGCCATTGAACAGGAACCGGAACGTCCCGTGGGGCTGAGCCCTGAAGGTCACCTCCGGGCCGAACAAGAACAACGTGCCCTTCCCAACGGTTGCTTCGGCGATGGCCACGCCGCCATCGAGATAGGTCTGGCCCCAGGCCCAGCCGCTCCTGAGTGGTTCGGCCGACGCGAACCACGCCACCGGGCGAATGCCCCGGTGGCGTCCGTCGAGCGGGACCCGGAAAACCGGGCTCTGGTCGAACGTCACGAGCGCCTCGGCACCCATTCCTGCAGCGCTTTGGGCGGTGGTGTCCACGGTGACCTGAAGGATCGAGGTCGGGACGTAGAACTTCTCGCGCGGGAGCGGGCGGGTCCGGCCCGCTGGATCGCGCTCGACGAGGTGGTCGTCGACTGGGAGGCCCAGGTGGCGGGCCAGGTCGGTGGCACTGCCGATCGTCACCACCCGACCGCCCTGCTCAAGGAAACTCTTGAGCGCGGGAACCGTGCGTTCGACCGTGACGCGACCGAGCTGCTGGCGGTAGGGCTCGGGGATGTCGGTCGACGGCGTCGGCTGCATCGCGACCGTTCGGCCCGGGCCGTCAGCCCGAGCCGCGGGAATCGATCCGCCGACGAAGACGAGGGCATCGTAGCGCTGGTGCAGGTTGCCGCGATCGAGCATGGGCGGATAGACCACCTCGAACGGAAACTCGAACGTCTCCAGGAGGTAGCGCACCCACCCGGATGGCATCGAGCCGCCATACTGGTCCCAAAGGCCGATCCGGTAGGGAGGCACGGGCAACGCACCGATGGGCCGATCGCCGACCGTGACGGGCAGTCCTCGCTCATCGACCAGCCGTTGCAAGATCCGAACAGCGTCAGGTGTGGCGGCGACGTAGAACATCGATCCGCGGGCTTCGACGCGCTGCTTGGCGGCGAGCAGTCGGTTGACGGCGAGGTAGCTGTCGTTGACGCGCCGCGAGAGCAGGAAGCCGCTGCCGCCCGGCATCCGGGCCGAGACCGGTGGCTTCGCAAGAACATCCGGGATCTTGCGGCAGGGGCAGTCGAAGCGATCGAGCAGTCGGTCGTAGCGCACGCCCATCTGCATTGCGAGGGTATAGCCGGCGTTGTCGTAGGGCGGTTTGGGAGGCCCCCCCGGGTAGATCAAGTCATTGGGGTAGTCCTGCGGCTCCATCATGTCGAGCACATGGGCCCGGAACGCCTGCGCCGACCGGATGACATAGGAACCTTCGGGGTAGCGTTTGCCGCCTGCGGAAAACGCCGCTGTGGCGTAGTGCACGTCGACACCCGATTCGATCAGGGCGTTGACGAACTTCGTGGCCGTCAAAAAGTCGGGCTGGTCGCTGGGCAGTACGTATCCGCGCGGGTCGCGATCTTCCGGGCGCCGCATCCAGGTCTCGAACTGACGCATGGTCAGGGAACGCGGCCCCCGCTGTGTTGCAGTACTCTGGGCGCCCATGGTGTCTTTCGCGGCCTCGGTGGCGAGGCGTTCCACCCGCTTCGGATAGTGGGTCCAGCTGTCTTCGTTACCCTTCGCGATCGCGGTTCTGCCCATCTGGTAGATGTTGTAGAGCAGCGGTTCGCGATACCGCGAGGCATAGTCGAGAATGGCTCGATTGGCCGTAATCGAGTAATCGATCGACTGACGGAACCGCCAGGGCTGTGGCGCGATCGGAAAGGGGCCGTTGCCGTCCGCGACCAGCCGGTCCGGAACGACCGGGATCTGCATCGGGGTGGGGCTGCCGATGGTCTCGGTCAGAATCCCGACCTGATTGTGGAAGTAGGCTGTGGTACGGAGCCCGCCGTTCCACCAGGTCTGATAGCTGGCGGCCTCGCGCTGTACCACGCCGGGCTTGTTCTCGGAGGCAAACCGAGTATGCATCGCGTTGCCGACCATGCCTAACGTGTTGATCAGCAGCGGATCGAGGTTGTGGTTGTGCGGATCGCGAAAGGGCGGCGCAAACATCACCGAACCGGCCGGGCCGGTCTGGTGGTGGTTGTACATGATCTGCGGGTACCACTCGCGATAGAGCACGCGACTGATGTTCTTGGACTCCGGCATCGCGTTCAGGTAGAAGTCGCGATTGTTGTCGTGGCCGATGTACTTCTGGTACAGCCGAGGTAGCTCGGCCGTGGTGCGTTTAGTCGGGTCAGAGCGGCGCATGTACCAGTCGTTGACCAGATCCATGCCGTCGGGGTTGGCATGGACCACCAGCTGGACCACGTCATCGAGGAGCCGCATGGTCTCCTCGTCCGTGTACGAGAGCATCTGGTAGACGTGTTCCATCAGCTGATGCGAACCGAGCACCTCGGTGGCGTGGAGGCCACCGTCGATCCAGATCACGGCGCGTCCTTCCTTGGCCAGGGCCTTGGCCTGCTGATCGGTCAGCCCTTCGGCGCGAGCCAGCCGCCGGGAGATTTCCCGCAAGCGATCGAGCCTGGCATGGTTGGCCGGCGAGGTGATGATGGCCATCCACTGCTCGCGTCCCTCGGCCGTCTTGCCGATCGAGACGAGCTTCATCCGGTCGGATTCGCGGTCGAGCTTTTTCCAGTACTCGGTGAGCTGCTTGTAATTGGCCAGCTGATAGTCGTCGCCCAGGGTGAAGCCGAACTGCTCCTTGGGAGTGGTGATTCGCCGCTGTGCCGAGGCCAACGATGTGAGGCAGGTCGTGGCAAGCAGTACCCCGAGGCCGATGCGAACCGTTGCACGCATGAGAAGGTTCCTGGTCGAGAAATGAGGCTGCCAGTGGCAGGTGGCGCCGATGGGCTTGTTCCGCGTCGAAAGGGCTGATGAGCTGTCGCCGCGACGCGGTGGGCGCCTGCGGCGTATCTCAAGTATACGCAAATGGATAGGGCGACGTTGAAGGCAGCGCGGTCCGGCGGGGGGACGAGAACGCCCTTGCCGGCGCCCGTCGCAGGAACAGGCCCCTCCTCTGCTCACCAATCATCAGGAAACTCGGTCGGTATCTGCCCGGCTAGAGTGACCAGCTCCCGGGCAGATCCAGCGTGAGGCACCAGCTGCGCAATTTCCCCTCGCGCCAGCTTGATCCGCCCTGACATCAGCGCCATCAGGGGCGCTTGTCGCCCGGTGAACAGGTCCCGCCAAGCGGCCCCGTCACCCTCGAGTACGAAGGCCGCGCTGGCCAGATCGGCCTCGGATGCCGACCGAGCCGCTCGGCACTGCCCCCGATGCAGGTCGAGGTAGACGGCGCTCGGCAAGTTCTTGCCGTTGCGCGCGACGACCGCAACGGAGCCTTCCCAGGCCGCTGCCGCAGCCTGATACGCTTCGCTGCTGTTCAGCGCGGCGCACCAAGCGCTGGCCCACTGCTCCGAAAATGCTATCATCGTGCTCCAGTCGGGTTCTGTTGAACATCGGCAGGCCAGTGCGCCTGCGAAGACGGCACCAAAGTAATCGAGCCCGCTCGTGCACCGCCGGGTCGGCACGGACTGCTGGCTGTGTCGTATCGCTACGGACGTGATCGAGCGATTCGTGTCTTTTCGACGCGGCAACCCGGGGTCTGCGCGTGTAACCCATTGAACGGCAAGGTGTTGACGATTCGGTCGGACACGGCGCGCGGGTTGCTCATGGGGAGGACGCGGCCCGGTCAGCGACCGGTGGAAGAGAGAGCCCGATCGTCACAGATCGGTTTTCAGGCCTCCCAAAGGGGGTCGCCGTGAGCAGGGGGGTTCACAAGCAGGACCGGCCCGACGGGGTCGACCCGATGGTGGCTCGTGGAAGCCGCTCCAATACCCACCCCTTGGCTTCGCCAAGGGGTGGGTATTGGCTTCGTGGGTCCGAGCCACCGCTCGGTGATGCCTGGGCGACGTCGGCTCCGGTCAGCTGCCGATCTTCGTCTCCACGATGCGCTGAACCGCCGCTTCGAGCCCCGGCGTTTCGGCTGCCAGCCGTTCGCCCTCGCGGACCCACTCGGCAACCAGCTCCGGCTGCTTGAGGCCAGCGACGTTGGTGCGCACGTTGAGCCAGGCGCCCAGCACCGCGGATCGGGCGCACAGAGCGCCGACGCCCGCGTCCGAAGCCGAGGCCGGATTGCCATGCTCGGCCATGGCCGCCAGCAGGGGAAAGGTGGCGTGCGCGGCTTGCATGACCCGGAAGGGAACCTCTGTGGCGCCGCGGTTCGCGGCCTCGAGGGCCGCTGCTCGTGCCGCCTTTTCCTCGGCCGACCCCTTGGGCATTCCGAGGGCAGCCATGACCCGGTCGAACGCCTGGGTGTCTTCATCGACCGCGCGGAGCAGGCGGTCCTTCAGCACTTGCGCCTGCTCTGCCCAGGCGGAGAACTCCTCCCAGCGGGAGTCCCACCCTCGCTTGTGGGCGCTCAAGTTGGCGACCATCGAGCCGAGCGCGGCCGCAAGCGCACCCAGCAGCGCCGAGACGGATCCGCCGCCGGGGGCGACCGATTCGCTGGCCGTCACATTGGTGAAATCGGTGACGGTCAGATCGACCAGACGCTTGAGGTCGGTCTGGCGAAGCCGATACTCGATGATTCGCTCCTCGGGCTTGAACGGGCCAAGCTGATCGAGGCCGAGTGACGTCACGGCAATGTGGATCAGTTCGCTCTCGGAAATGCCGACCGAGCGGTGCTGCTTGCGCAGGAAATAACGGCCCGCCTCCAGCATGGTTTCGAGCGGCACCAGCCCGACCAGTTCGGAGCCGGTTACCCGGACGCCGCGGGCATCGGCCGCCCGGCAGACCTCGTCGAACGCGGTATGCAGGGGTGTGACCGACAGATTGGTCAGGTTCATCGATACCTGGGCTAGGCGGTACTCATCGATGTACCACCCGATGGCCTTGACGGCCTTGAGCGTTCCGGGAATCGACTCCGGTTTCCCGTCGGGACCGATCCGGACCTTCCCGGTCAGCGGGTCGCCGTCGCGGGCCGGGCGGCCGGCCTCCCGGACGTCGAAGGCAATGGCGTTGGCGCGTCGGGTCGACGTCGTATTCAGGTTGACGTTGTAGGCGACCAGAAAGTCGCGTGCTCCGATCACGGTGGCACCGGTTTTCGCATTGAACGTCGCGGGCCCGAAGTCCGGCTGCCACGCGGGGTCGCTCATTTTCTTGGCAAAGCCCTCATACTCACCGGCTCGAATCGCCGCCAGGTTCTTCCGGGCGGGATTTGGCTGAGCGTGCTCGTAGAGATAGACCGGAATGCCCAGTTCGCCGCCGACCCGGCGGGCCAGCTCCGTGGCATAGGCGGCCGTTTCCTCCATGGAGATGCCGGAAATCGGAACCAGCGGGCAAACGTCCGTCGCTCCCATTCGGGGATGCTCGCCGTGGTGGCGCTGCATGTCGATCAGCTCACCGGCGGTCTTGATGGCCCGATAGGCTGCTTCGATGACCGGGCCGGGGGCGCCAGCAAATGTGACGACTGTCCGGTTGGTGGAGACGCCGGGGTCGACATGAAGCAGTGTCACTCCCTCAACCTGTTCGACCGCGTCGGTAATCTGGCGGATCACGGCGGGGTCGCGACCTTCACTGAAGTTGGGGACGCACTCGATCAGCTGGGACATGGTTATTCCATCGGAAATGGCAAGGGCGTCTCGCTCATGCCGGCCATTGCTGCGTAACGCAGTGGATCGCGCCGAGGCCCCATGCCAGATCGGTGCAATCGATGACGACGACCTCGCGGTCGGGGAAGCAACTCTGCAAGGTTTCCCGGGCAATCTCGTCGCGCTCGACATCGTAGCCCGGCATCAGCACCACGCCGTTGGCGACATAAAAATTGGCGTAGCTTGCGGGAATCCGCTGGCCGTCCTCGTAGAGGGCCCGAGGCATCGGTAGCGTCACAATGTCGAGGGTGCGTCCGTCCTGGTCCCTCATCCGGCTCAATCGCTCCAGGTTATCCTGGAGTGGCCCGTAGTTTCGGTCCGACGGGTCGGTTTCGACCACGGTGACAACGGTGGTCGGGTCGACGAACCTGGTCAGATCGTCGATGTGCCCGTCGGTGTCGTCGCCCTCGATCCCATCACCCAGCCAGAGAACGTTGGCGACGCCCAGGTACTGCCGGAGCGCCTGCTCGATCTCGTCCTTCGACAGGCTGGGGTTCCGGTTGGGGTTGAGCAGGCAACTCTCCGTCGTCAGCAGTGTCCCCGCACCGTTCACGTCAATCGAACCGCCCTCGAGGATCAGGCCCGGGTGTACCACCGGAATCCCGAATTTCTCGCCGATCAGCGTCGGAATCCGGTCATCGTCCTCGAAGGGCGGATACTTGTTGCCCCAGGCGTTGAAGCCCCAGTCGAGGATGATCTGTTCGTTGCGGCCGTTTCGCTCGCGCTGTACGAAGATCGGGCCGTGATCCCGACACCATGCGTCATTGGTCAGATGGTGGTGAAAGAACACCTGGGTGGTTGGTACGCCGGCGTGGGCCAGGGTCAGTCGTGCCCCGGCCTCCATCGCGGCGTCCGCCACATTGATATGGACCTCTTCGCGCCCGGCCAGGTGGCGCACGATCTCGCCGAACACGGTCGGGATCAGGTGAAGCTTGCCAGGCCAGGATGATTCCCGGTGCGGCCACGACAGCCAGGTGCCGCGATGCGGAGCCCATTCGGGGGGCATGCTGAAGCCGGCTTCGGCGGGCGTTTCCTGATAGCCTGGGCGGTTCTGACCGGTGGTCGTCATGAATCGATGTATCGCTTGGTGAGATCGCCGTAGGCGTCGATCCGGCGGTCGCGAAAGAAGGGCCAATGGGTGCGGACCACGTCGACCTGGCTCAGGTCGCAAGGGACGATCAAGGTCTCCTCTGCCGTACCTGCCTTGGCCAGGATCCGACCGTTGGGGTCCGCTACGAAGCTGCCGCCCCAGAACTCGATCCCCGGCCCGGCCGTGCCGCCGGTTTCGTGCCCGACCCGGTTGACCGACGCGACATACGCGCCATTGGCGACCGCGTGAGACCGCTGGATCGTCTCCCAGGCCGCTTGCTGGCGTTCGCCGTACTCGGCCTTCTCCGGGGGCAACCAGCCGATTGCGGTCGGATAGAAGATGATCTCCGCTCCAGACAGGGCAGTCAGCCGCGCAGCCTCGGGGTACCACTGGTCCCAGCAGATCAGCACCCCGATCTTGCCGAATCGGGTTTGCCAGGTCCGGAAGCCGAGGTCGCCCGGTGTGAAATAGAACTTTTCGTAGTACTGCGGGTCGTCCGGGATGTGCATCTTCCGGTACTTACCGAGATAGGTCCCGTCGGCGTCGATCACGGCCGCGGTGTTGTGATAGAGTCCCTCGGCTCGCTTCTCAAACAGCGAAGCAACCACCACGATGCCCAGCTCCTTGGCCAGGGTCGAGAACGCGGTGGTGGTCGGGCCCGGAATTGCTTCGGCCAGCGCGAAGAACCGGTGGTCCTCCATCTGACAGAAGTAGGGGCCCATGAAGAGTTCCTGCAGACAAACGATCTGGGCGCCCTGCCGCGCCGCGTCTCGGGTGCGTTCGAGCGCCTTTTGGAGATTGGCTGTCGGATCCTCCACCGTCGTCATTTGGGGGAGTCCGACCGTCACGATACGGGATCGATTGGTCATGGGTCCGAATCTAACGTCGTAGCGGGGTAAACGGGCCCGGCAGAGGGTCCCTCGCCCCCAGCACGTCACGGCCTTATCATGATCTGCCATGGCGCGCATTGTCCCGCTCTCGCTCCTGATGCTGTCAGCCGTGGGGACGGCGCTGCCGATCCATGCTCAGCAGGTGACCTGGCGGTCCGTCGGGACAATCTATGGGGACAACACCGAGTTCTTCACGCCGTACCGTGAAGGGGAGACGATTTTGGGTGGCCAGCTGGCCACTCGGCTGGTCATCAGGCCCTCGCCCAAGTACGCCTTTCACGTCGGGGCGCTGGGTGATGTCCGCTGGGGGTCCGAATCGTTCCTCGATCGGGTCAAACCGATCCTCTCGTTTCGCTATCAGAGCGGGAGCTCCACCGGGGTGCTGGGAACCTTGCAGACCGAGCGTCGACATGGGTTCATCGATCCTCTTGCCGTCAGCACCCTCGAGCTGACTCGGCCCATCGAGTATGGCCTGCAGTGGATCGAACGGCGTCCCTGGCTCGATGGTGAGATATTCATCAACTGGCAGGCTCTCAACACGCCGGAGCAGCGCGAGGTCTTTGATTTTGGGTGGGTTTTCCGACTGAAACCAGTCCGGCAGCTGGCCCTGGAAGCGCAGTATCATGGCCTGCACCACGGAGGTCAGCTCTTCAGTGCCGGGGTGCCCGTCACCAACAACGGCGCCTCTGCGTACGGTGTAACGGTGGCTGATACCATTCCAGCTGTCGGGCTGGCCTCGCTGTCGTTTTTTCGTCAGGCCAGCCGGGGAAACATCGACTCGGAGGCCCCGGAGGATTGGCCCCGGCGCGGGCAGGGCACCTTCGTGCGTGCGGGCGTTTGGCCGGCTCGGCACCTCGAGGTCTTCGGAATTCGCTGGTGGGGACGGGACTTTGTCTCGCAGGAAGGGGACAACAACTACAATTCCACCGCGGTGCTGCCGGTCTCGTTTCGGTCGAAGCGGGACTATCTCGAGCTGGGTCTGCTGCATCGCGCCACCCTCGAGGGCGGAGTTGCTCTCGACGCTGAGTTCCGACTGCATCGGATCGATCAGGAACCGAGCATTGCGATTCGTGGAACGTCGTGGGAGTACTCCTATCGTCTGGTAGTCCGGACACCGTTTGAAGTCCGGCTTCGATAGCTCGAAACGTTGAAGGCAAAGGAGCGGGTATGGTGTCGGCAGTATTGGTTCTTGCGGTGCTGCAGCAGGCACCGGCGACGATTGCGCGAGTGCAGGTCGAGCCTGAGCGTGCCGAACTGCAGGTCGGGCAGACGCTGCAGATGACTGCCAGAGTCCTCGATGCGAACGGCGCGCCGGTACCGAACGCCAGGGTGGTCTGGTTCGGTGGCGGGGATGGAGCGGTTGACTCGACCGGTCTCGTTCGTGGAGGCTTTCGGGGCTACGTACGCGTCGTGGCCATGGCGTTTGCGCCGGGGAGTCCTCGCGTGACTCAGGAGGCTACGGTGCGCATCACCCCGGCGCCCGCAGCCAAGCTGCAGCTCTCGGCGACCTCGCTTAAACTGGCCGTCGGATCCCGCTACTCGCTGACCGGCACTCCGCTCAGCGCCGAAAACGACATCCGTTATGACAACATCACCTTCCAGTCGAGCCAGCCCTCGGTGGTGGCTGTGACGCCGGATGGTCGACTCAATGCGGTGCGCGCAGGTAGCGCGGTAGTCACAGCGCGGGCTGGAACCGCATCGGCCTCGGTCGACATCGAGGTGGTCGCTGCCATTCCCGCCACGGTGACGGTCGAACCCGGCGTCAGCTCGGTGCGCACGGGTGATGTGGTCCGATTCACGGCGGTCGTGAAGGACCGGGCCGGACGGGTTCTCGAGGGCTTGACGCCTCGCTGGTCCGTTGCGGCCCTGTCCGGCGCGGCGGTGGCTCAGATCGGGGCCGATGGCGCCTTCGTGGCGGAAGAACAAGGGTCGTACACCGTCACCGCATCCGTCGGAAGCGCCAGTGGTGACGCGGGCGTGGTTGCCGCGCCGCGCAACGTCGGTCGCGGCATCGAAGTGCTCGGTCGGGTTCCGCTGCCGTTTCGAGGCGCCGAGATCTGGCCGCACCCGAACGGCAAATGCCTGTACTACAGCACGATTGCGGATCGAATCTATGCCATCGACGTAAGCAATCCGTCGGCACCGCAGATCGTCGACTCGATGGTGATCGATGCACGCCTCATCAACGACGTGATGACGACGGAAGACGGCAAGTATGGCGTCTTCTCTCGGGAGAACGCCTCGAATCGCAAGAACGGCATTGCCGTTTTCGATGCGAGTGATCCCTGCCATCCCAAGATCATTGCCGACTATACCGAGACCGTGTCAGGCGGGGTCCACTCGTCGTACGTCTATGAGGGTCATGTCTACCTGACGGACGACGCGACCGGGTCGATGCGCGTCATCTCGATCAAGGATCCCTATAACCCCCGGGAAGTCGGGCGCTGGCAGACTGAGCAGAGCGAACATGGGCGGTACATCCACGATATCGACGTGCGCGGCGGCTTTGCCTACCTGTCCTACTGGAACGACGGCCTGATCATTCTCGACATCGGGAACGGCCTCCGTGGCGGCAGTCCCGAGAAGCCGGCGTTCGTGTCGCAACTCAAGTACGATCTGAATCACTTGTATCGCCGGGTCGACGACATGTACGGGCTTGGCGCTCGGGGTACCCACACGTCGTGGCGTCACAAGGACTACATCTTTATTGCCGATGAAGTGTATGCCGCCGCGACCGCCAAGGGCCACGAGAGTGGCAACGACCTGACTTGGGGCCGGCTGCAAGTGGTGGATGTCTCCGATATCCTCAAGCCCAAGATCGTTGCCTGGTACGAGCCGACCGATGGCGGGGTGCACAACATCTGGGTCGAGGGCGACTCGCTGTATATGGGCGCCTATCAGGGTGGTGGCCGAGTGGTCGACATCTCGGGTGAACTCAAAGGCGACCTGCTGCGGCAGGGGCGGGAAATCGCCTGGCTCTTCACGGCAGACTCGGCCGGGCTCAAGCCGCGGGCGACCTTTACCTGGGGTGTCGTGGTCAAGAACAACACGATCTACTTCAACGATATCAACAGCGGGCTCTGGATTACGCGCCTGGCGCGGAAAGAACAGCCGGTTCCTTGATACACAGGCTCGGGCGGCTACCGGCCGCCCGAGCGCAGAATGACTTTGCCGTGACCGACCGGGGCAGGCCAGGCCAGTACGATGGCGGTGCCCTGGACGGTTCGGTCGAAGCCCCGCTCGCTTTTGGCCACCGTCTCGATCGGGTAGCGCCACTCGCGCACCGCATTGGTTTCGATTTCGACCTGCCCGGCAACCGAGAGCTCGGTTGCAAACCAGGGTACGTCCTCGCTGCTATCCCAGGTGAACTCAGCCGTGATCGTGCCGTCATCCGCGATCGTGAGGCGCTTGGTCATGCCTTCAAAGACGACTCGGAACGAGAGTCTGGGGGCAGTCTGGTCGGTTGGTTCGGCCTCGAGCCGTCCGACCTGGGCTCCCCAATCTCTCAGAACTGCGACCGCAGACGTCGCCAGGGCCTCAGGTGACTCGATGGTGCCAAGCAGGCGCTCCTGGAAGATCGCGCGCGGATAGGCGTCAAACGGTGGCAGGGTCGACAGCTCCAGCCGCTCTTCGAGGTCGTGAATGCTCGGTGCACCGTCGCCGGAGGGCGGGTGTGCTGGCGCCCCTTCTACCGTGGCGCGATCGATCGCGTCCTGATGGTAGGCTTCGCGGCGCCTGGTCAGCACGTCGGCGTGGTTTCGGCCAGCGGCGAACACAGTCCACTCCTCGACCGACCCGCCGCGGTGCGGAGCCAGCAGTACGGAGGTCGCACCGCTGTGAATCCAGAGCTCGTGGACCCCATCCACGTCCAGATCTGTCTTTTCCCAGCGGAGCGGCTCACCGTGGCGGAGAACTCCCTCGGCTCTGGCCAGCTCTCGCCAGATCCCCTCGCGCAGGTGGGGCAAGTAGAGTCCACCGAAGACGCCGTGCCAGTAGGCATCGTTGCACTGCGCCTTGCCGATGGCACGGCGAGCTTCGGCAGGGTCTCCGCGTTGCCGCGACAGGGCCGACAACGCCAGCATCTTCTTGTGCATCCGATTCGATTCGGAGTACTTGACGAAGAAGTTTCGCCAGTGGGTTCCCCGGACCAGGGCGCCATCCATGCTTTCGAGCCGGTCCGGGCCGAGCTCGGACTCCAGGGCGGACAGCCGGCGCGATGCGGCGGCGGGGAGGGCCCAACCCTCCATCTCGCGATACGAGGCTGACGGCAGATAGGCAATGCCGCCGCTCGGAATCGTTGCCACCGCGTCGGCAAACGTGGCCAGGCGGATGACGCCCTCATTGCTCAGCTGGCGCAACGTGGCGGTAAAGTCGCGCATCCAGCCGCTGCCGTAGACCCACTCGAGCGTGCCCGGCCAGCCGCCGAACTTTTCACCGTCATCGGCCAGGACAGCCATGGGTGCGCCCTCCTGGTGCAGCCGACGGAAGTAGTCCGCCAGTTCCGAGGGCGGGCGAAACGGCACGAGATAGCGAAGCCGCTCGTCGATCGGCAAGACCGTAATGGCGTGCCCGCCGCTCTCGGTTCGGAACGGCCGATGCAGGACGGTGCGCTCGAAGCCCGCGACCAGAAAGTGACGATCATCGACCAGGACGTAGTCGATGCCGGCCCGGCGGAGGTCCTCGGGCAGATCGGGCTCCCAGACGCGTTCCGTCAGCCACAGCCCAGTCGCTCGCACCCCGAAGCGGCGCTCGACCGTGTCGCGAAGGCGGGCAATCTGCTCGATGCGATCCTCTCGCGGCAGCACCGCGAGGATCGGCTCGTCATACCCGGCAAGCAGGAGCTCGATATTGCCCGAGGCCACTTCGCGGCCGAGCCGGTCGAGGTAGGCTGCGGCATGTCGGGTCAGCCAGTCGAGCAGCGGGCCGGAGAGGTGGAGCGACACGGGCCAGGCCTGGCCCTCGCCGAGCGCATCCAGCAGCGGAGCGTAGACGTCGGTGAGATGCTGCTCGAAGACGGAGTCGAAATTCCCAACCGGCTGATGCAGATGCAGGCCGAAGGTGAACAGAACAGGCTGGGTCATCGGTCCTCGCGGTCGAAGGCGTCGCGTGAGAAGCCCAGTCGCGTGCTGAGGCCCGCCAGCAGCGTCGGCGGATGCGGCCCGGCCGCTTCCATCAATCGGAAGAACCGAGTCTGGGCTTCGAACGGCACCGTGAGCTCCTCGAGTGCGAGGAGGTCCAAGCTGCGAACCAATCGGGCAATCGTGTCGGCAGTAACCTGGTCGGTCGACTCGGGAACGAGCCGGGTTATGGCGCTGCGCAGTGCCTCGGGGTACGCCACGGAACCGTGCGCCAAGCGCACCAGGTCCTCCGGGCTCATCACCTCCCGCAGCACCTCACGACGCAGCACTTCGCGAGCAAGGTCGTGTTCACGCTCGGGGAGCGCCTCGAGGCCGAGCGTTGTCTGTCGGCCCTCGGCGTCGGTGAGGTCGATCTCGAGCCGGAAGCCGGCTGTGCGATGAACCTGCGCAGCAAAACGGGTGCGGTGGCCTGTCCGTCGGTGCTGGACCTGAACCGTGTTCTGCTCCGAGGGCCCTGCCAGGAACCCGCCGATCAGGTGCCGTGTGTGACCGGGACACAGGCCCGACATCGCGGCAAATCCCGCGGCCACGCGTTGCTCCGCCGGCCAGCGCGGCCGGGCGCTGCGTCGGTAGATGTCGGCTCCCGTTCCGAGCGCAGGGTCGTTGCTTTCGGCTGCGGCCAGCCGCTCGAGAAAGCCGCGCTCGAGATCAGGGCCCGTCGGTCCGGCGAGGTCGAGCGCACGTGCGGCATAACGCAAGATCTGAATCGACTCGATTCCACCGATGTCGTCGAAGAACCATCCGCAGGAGGTGAAGCTGCGCAGGGCGTTTCGCTCGAGCTCGATCAGTTCCCGTGCCCGCTCGGGAAGGTCGCTGGGCGCCCCGGTGATGCCGTATGTCGTTCGGGCTGCCCAGGGGTCCTCGAAGTACTGAGCCGCTTCGGCGCCGTAGAGGGCATGCAGTTCGTCGGTCAGCCACACGATCGCGTCCCGCAGCGGAGCGCGCCAGGCCTGCGAGGTTCCCGCCGTCATCCGGCAGCCGCAGTCCGACCGCCAGCGTTCGACCCCGTGAGCGCAACTCCACGAGGTCGGTGCCTCGATCGTGACATCGTGTTGTGGCGGATGACGGGCGAGGAAGCTGGCGAAGTTCTCGATCCGAACGTCGCGGCGCCCATGGAGCGCATGCAAGACGGCAGCAAGCGCCATGTCACCGAACTTGTGGTGGTGGCCGTAGGTCTCGCCGTCGGTCGCGACGCTTTCGAGCCGGGGCCCGCGGGCCGGGAGCGGTGGCTCGAGCAGGCGCCTGAGCCAGAGATCGGCACTTCGCACCAAGGGACCAAACGCGACGTCGTGACTCATTCCGCCGTCATAGGGGATGATCACGATCGATCGGCCGCGGCCGGTCTGGTAGCGTCCGGGCAAACCAGCCGGCGGGAGCTTGGTCAACTGATGCGGCGCCAGGAGAGTGAAGTGAATCCCCTCCATTGCGAGGACATCGAGTGTCTCGTCGTCCACCGCCGTCTCCGGCAGCCACATCCCGACTGGTTCGCGGCCGAACCGGCGTCGGAAATCGGCGATGCCCCAGCGAACCTCCGTGACCTTGTCGTGATACGAGGCAAGCGGAAGGATGGTATGGTGATACGGCATCGCTATAGCGTTGCCTGCGCCGAGCCGGATCATACTGGCGCGGTCGGCGGCAAGAATGCCGCGGTAGGTGGCCGGCGCTTCCTTCTCCATCCACTCGAGCAGGGTCGGGCCAACGTTGAAGCTGATCCATTCCAGCGTATTGACGATACGCCGGATACTGCCGTCTTCCCCGACAACCCGCGCAGCAAGTACCGCCCGATAACACTCGTGGTCGACCCGCTGGTTCCAGTCGTGGAACGGCGCCGCGCTGATCTCACGCTCGACCAGGTCGATCCACGGGTCCTCCCGCGGCGGCTGGTAGAAGTGGCCGTGGATGACGACGCTGCGTCGCCCCGTGCCCGTCGTCATGCGATCAGGGGTCCTCTGACGGCCAAGGCGGACCGGAGAGCAGGGATGATTGAAGGAAAGAGGTCGCTCCGGGTCCGCATCTCTCCGGCAACCGCGACGGCCTGCTCAGGTAGCACAGTGGCCTCGAGCATCCCGAGCAGCTGATCCAGGTTGTCGAGGTGCTCGGTGAACCGTTTGGACGCATAGTCGCCCGCCGTGGCGGATGAAATGATGAACTGCCAGTCGGACGACTGGGCCAGCAGCAGCTCGCGCGCGGCTTGTTCCAGCACCGGATGCGCATCGGACCGCTCGATGGCACGGGCGGCGACGGACCAGAAGCGGTCTTCGGCCGGCCAGAGCCTGAGCCAGGTCCACTCGGTGTCCGGGTTGAGCCATTTGCTGAAGTCGCCGTTGGCTCCCCATGATCCTTCGGCGAGATGGACCGCCGCCGATGGCGGCGTCTCCGCCAGATGGGTGCTCGCTGTCACCGGGCGCGGGGTCGTATTCCGCTCCAAGGCGCGATACAGGTCGAGCAGAAAGTCGACCCCCTCGAACCACCAATGACCGAAGAGCTCCGTATCAAACGGCGCGACGATCAGCTGGCCACCATGCGCGGCCTCCCCCACCGCCACGCTTTCGAGCAGGGCGGCATAATCGTCGGCGTGCTGGCGGACCCGCGCCCGCGCACCGTTGGGGTCGTACCACCGTTTGCCGCCCAAGTCGACGTCGGCGCCGGTTACCTGCCACAGCTTGAGGCCGCCGGGAAAACGGATCTTGTGAAACTCGAGGTAGGCGCCGTCGCCGGGGTAGCCCTGGTGCCGGCTCCAGACCCGTCGCGACGACACCGGATCACGAACCAGCGTAGCAACCGTTGGCTGGCCGGGGCGGGGCGAGACCTGGTAGGCCCGGTACGGCGATCGGGCGGCGGGGAGATCGAGCGGGTCGTCGGTGGGTTCGAGTCCGCCATCCGGACGGTTGCCGCTCCGGTAGAGCCCCAGGGTTCGCCCGGCCTGGGCCAGGTGCGAGTCGGTGAAGAAATACCGGTATCCCGCGTCGGCCAGATGGGTTTCGATGCCGGCGCGGTCGGCCTGGGCCGGCGCGTCGGGATGCGGCTGCCAATCGCCGCGCGGGCGATAGGCGCACTCCGGTGCCCAGCAACCCTGGGCCGCGCGACCGAACAGCCGACGATGCTCCACCAGGCCAACCGCAAGCTGCAGCCGAATGCTCTCGTCCCGCGCCAGCAGCGGCAGGAAGCCGTGCGTAGCTGCCGAGCTCATGATCTCGATCCGCCCAGCCTCCTGATGCCGCCTGAGCGCCCCGACGATGTCGCGATCGATCCGCGCGAAGAGCCGTTCCAGCCGGGCCAGGCGGCCGCGCCAGAACTCCGCAATCGGGGTCAGCTGCTTCTCGCCGCTGAGGGCAAAATCGGCGATCGCCTCATCGCACGCGGCCAGGCGCTGGGCCAGAAAGGCATCGAGCTCCTGCCCGAACGTCGGGCTGGACAGCTGCGCACCGAGCACCGGTGTCACGCCAACGGTCAGGGGGACCCTGATGCCCTGGGTCTCGAGGATACCCAGCGTTTCGAGGAGCGGCAGGTAGGTGTCGACCGCCGCTTCGACGATCCAGTCCGATCCGTGCGGCCAGCGCCCGTGGTTGAGGACGTAGGGCAGATGGCTGTGCAGCGCGAGTATCAGGTCCATGGCGCTGCCGTCATCGGATCACCGTCTGATACACGTCGAGATACTCGCCGACCGAGCGCTCCCAGCTGAAGTCCGTCGCCATGGCGAACGTCATCAGCCGGCGCCACTCGGCGGGATTGTGATAGGTGTCGATGCCGCGCAGGGTGGCACCGACCAGCGACGGGGCCTCGTACGGATCGAAGACGAAGCCGGTCACGCCGTCCTCCACGGTGTCGACCAGACCGCCCACCCGTCGGACGATCGGCGCTACGCCGTACCGCTGCGCCCGCATCTGGGTCAAACCGCATGGCTCGTATTGGCAGGGCATCAGCAGGAAGTCTGCGCCAGCCATGACCTGATGCTCGAGCTCGTCGGTGAAGTTGGTGTCGACGGCCACCCGATCCGGCATCATGCCGGCAATACGCTTGAGCGCCGATTCGAAGCGCGCCTCGCCGGCGCCGATGAAGACGAACTGTGCTTCCACCTGGAAGAGGTCAAAGCTGGCGACGACCAGTTCGAGTCCCTTCTGCGTGACCAGACGCGCGGCCATGCCAATGATCGGGACGCGGGGCTCACGCGCCAGACGGAAGCGCTCCTGCAACGCGCGCTTGCAGGCCGCCTTGCCTGACAGGTCCTCGGCCGAGAACGGCGCGGCGATCTGGGGGTCTCGGCTCGGGTCCCATTCCTCGGGGTCGATGCCGTTGAGAATGCCACTGAAACGCTTGCCGAGCGAGGCAAAAACTTCCTGCAGGCCGAAGCCGCCCGCCGCGGTCCTCAGTTCGGCGGCGTGGTTGGGGCTGACCGTCACGACCGCGTCGGCAAAGACTAGCCCGGCCTTGAGCAGGTTGACCTTGCCGTACCACTCGACCTGCCGCCAGTTGAACAGCTCCCAGGGCAAGCCGATCTCGGCCATCGTCGACGCGGGATAGTGGCCCTGGTAGCCGGCGTTGTGAACCGACAACACGGTGCTTGCGCGACCGAGCTCGCCGTCGTCGGCGTGGTAGACACGCAGGTAGGCCAGGGCCAGCGCCGCGTGCCAATCGTGGGCGTGCAGCAGGATCGGTCCAGAGGTAATTCGCGGCAGTGCGAGCACGCTCGCGCGCGCAAAGAGCGAGAACCGCTGCGCGTTGTCGGAGTAGTCTCCGGTCCGATCGCCATAGAGCTGTGGCCGATCGAAATAGGGATCGTACTCGATGAAATAGATCGTTGCCCCTGGTTCGGGCGTGGCTTGGGTCAGCAGTCGGACCGTCTCGCGCCGCGGGCCGATGGCGACGTCGATCGGTGCGCCGACTTGGACGAGGGGGCCCGCCTTGTCCTTCGCGCTCCGGTAGAGCGGGAGAATCGCGAGGGAGCGGACGCCGCTCCGCGATTGCCATTTGGCCAGGTTCGCAACCGCTTCCGCCAGCCCTCCCGACCGCGCGAAGGGATAGTATTCTGCCGCAACGTGTACCACCGTGACCGGCTCGCCGCTCGAATGCTGCAGAGCGGAAGCGGAGAAACGTCGGTGGGACACCCGGCGGCGATCGAGCATCGGATCAGCCGGTCGGCGGGTCGTCGGCCGCGTCGTCGGCGCGCATGGCGCGAACGTAGTAGCGGTCGCTGTAGTCCTGCACCATCCGACGCGCGCTGAACTGGGCCATGGCGACCCGGAGCGCATTGCGCATCTTGTCGACCCAGGCATAGGGAACGCCCGAGGCATCGCGCTCGTAGTAGAGGGGGATCAGCTCCTCCTCCAGCAGCCGATAGAAATGCTCGGCGTCGGAAGCGTCGGCAATCTCAGGATCGTCGTCCGGCGGGTAGGGAATGGCCCAGCCGTTGGTGCCGTCGTATCCCTCCTCCCACCAACCGTCGATCGTGCCCAACTGGGGAACACCGTTGAAGGCTGCCTTCATGCCGCTCGTGCCGCAGGCCTCCAGCGGCACTCGCGGAAGGTTGAGCCAGACGTCGACACCCTGCACCAGGGTGCCCGCCAGATTCATGTCGTAGTCCTCGAGGAAGGCCACTCGTCCCTCGTAGAACTTGTCGTGGGTCGTCTCGTAGACCTGCTGCAGCACCTGCTTGCCCGGATTGTCTGCCGGGTGAGCCTTCCCGGCAAAGATGATCTGCACCGGCCGGCGTTTGTCGCACAGCAGGCGGTGCAGGCGTTCGGGGTCCTTGAAGATCAGCGCAGCACGCTTGTACGTGGCGAACCGTCGCGCAAAGCCGATGGTGAGAGCAAACGGGTGCATCAGCGTGCCCGCGGCAACCACCTGATTCGCGGCTTCCCAGTGCCCGGCAAAGCGTCTCCGGGCGTCCTCGCGAATCGAACCCATCATGATCCCTTTGAGCTCCTGGTGGGTGGCCCAGAGTGCCGCGGGGTTGAGGTAACGAATCTGCTCCCAAAGCGAGGGGTCGTCGAGGCGCAGGCCCCAGTCCTGGCCCAACTCGCGATCGAGCAGTGCCATGACAGGATTGGCCATCCAGGTGGCGAGATGGACCCCGTTGGTAATGGCACCGATCGGAACGTCATCCTGGGGCCGGCCGGGCCAGAGCGAATGCCAGATGTCCCGGGTGACCTGCCCGTGACGCTTCGAGACCCCGTTGATATGCGATGCGGCCCGGATCGCCAGCACCGTCATCTGGAATCGCGGCTCGCGGACCGGGTCATGAATGCCCAGGCCAAACAGCGTCTCTCGGTCGACCCCCATCTCCTCCCAGATCGGGCCGGTGCATTCGGCCAGGTGGTCGAGATCGAAGGCATCGTGGCCGGCTGGCACGGGCGTGTGCGTCGTGAACACCGACGCTGCGCGTACCTGGCGAACTGCCTCGTCGAACGATGTGCCAGCCACGCACAGCTCGCGAACCCGCTCGAGCATCATGAACGCCGCATGCCCTTCGTTGGCATGCCAGGCACCAGGATCGATGCCCACCGCCCGAAGTACCCGAACGCCGCCGACACCGAGCAGCCACTCTTGTCGCAGCCGGAGGTCCGGCCCCCCGGCGTACAGCTTGCTGAGCAAGGTGCGATCTTCCGGGTGGTTCTCTTCGAGGTTGGTGTCGAGCAGGTAGAGTGGAACCCGCCCCACCTTCATGGTCCAGACCTGGATGTGGACTGGCCGTCCGAAGGTATCGACGACCGCCAGGTGGGGTTCGCCACTCGGGCCCCGTACCGGCAGCAGCGGGGTGGTATTCGGGTCGACGTGCTCGTCGCTGTCCTCCTGCCACCCGTCGGCCCGGAGCCGCTGGTCGAAGTAGCCCTTCATGTACGAAAGGCCGACGCCGACGAACGGAACCCCGAGGTCGCTGGCCGTCTTGCAGTGATCGCCTGCCAGGATACCCAAGCCGCCGCTGTAGATCGGGACCGAGCTGTGCAACCCGAATTCCGCACAGAAGTAGGCAACTGGCCGGTCGCCCAGACCAGGGTACTTCCGATTGAACCAGGTTCGCTCGCGAGTCTGGTCGTTGGCAAGCCAGCCCATGACCCGATCGTACCGAACCAGGAACTCGTTGTCCCGAGCCAGCGCCTGCAGTCGGGTCGGCGAGACCTCCCGCAGCATGGCAATCGGGTTATAACGCGTCTCCCGCCAGAGTGGCGGGTCGATGGCACGCAAGAGCTCCCGCGCGTCGCGGTTCCAGCTCCACGACAGGTTGGTCGCCAGGGCGGCAAGACCCTCCAGTCGCGGCGGGAGGGCAGTAATCTTTTGTCGTAACAGCGACATGCGTCCTCGTCGTGTCGATCCCGGACCCCGCGTTCTGCGAAGGCCGTGCCGCGAGGCCGGGATGGGTACGGCTGCTCTGCTAGTGCACCAGCTTCTTGTAACGGATCCGGTGCGGCTGGTCGACGGCAACCCCTTTACGCCGCTTGTAGTCCGCGGCGTAGTCCTGATAGTTGCCTTCGTACCAGACGACTTCACTCTCGCCTTCGAAGGCCAGAATGTGGGTCGCGACCCGGTCCAGAAACCAGCGATCGTGGCTGATCACGACGGCGCAACCTGCGAAGCGGAGCAGAGCATCCTCGAGCGCACGCAGTGTGTCGACGTCGAGGTCGTTGGTGGGTTCGTCGAGCAGCAGCAGGTTGCCCCCGCTCTTGAGCAGTTTGGCCAGATGAAGCCGGTTTCGCTCTCCGCCGGACAGGACGCCGACCTTTTTCTGCTGGTCGGCGCCCTTGAAGTTGAAGCCGGCGCAGTAGGCGCGCGCATTGACCTGGCGCTTGCCGAAGTCCAGGATGTCCTGTCCTCCCGAGATCTCCTCGTACACCGTCTTGTCCGGGTCCAGTGCCTCGCGCGATTGATCGACATATGACGGCTGCACCGTGCTGCCGACGACCAGCTCGCCTCCGTCCGGCTGCTCCGCGCCCATGATCATCCGGAACAGCGTCGTCTTGCCGGCGCCGTTGGGTCCGATGATGCCGACGATTCCGCCGCGGGGCAATGCAAAGTTGAGGTTCTCGAACAGGAGCCGATCGCCGAAGCCCTTTCGGAGGTCTTTGGCGACGACGACCTCGTCGCCCAGGCGCGGCGGAACCGGGATCAGAATCTCCGCGCTGCCCTCCTGTTCCTGCTGACCTTCCGCGAGCAGCGACTCATAGGCGTTGATGCGTGCCTTGCCTTTGGCCTGGCGAGCCTTGGGCGACAGGTTGATCCACTCGAGTTCGCGCTCGAGTGTGCGCTGCCGAGCTGATGCCGCTTTCTCTTCCTGCTCGAGCCGCTTCTTCTTCTGGTTGAGCCAGCTCGAGTAGTTGCCCTCCCAGGGAATCCCGGCGCCGCGATCGAGCTCGAGGATCCATCCGGCTACGTTGTCGAGGAAGTAGCGGTCATGGGTAATCGCCACCACGGTGCCCGGAAACTCCGCCAGATGGCGCTCCAGCCACGCCACCGACTCGGCGTCGAGATGGTTGGTCGGCTCGTCGAGCAGGAGCATGTCAGGTTGCTCGAGCAGCACCCGACACAGCGCAACTCGGCGCTTCTCGCCACCGGAAAGATTGGTCACCTCGGCGTCCCCTGGGGGCAGCCGGAGCGCATCCATGGCAATGTCGAGTTTGCGATCGAGCTCCCACGCGCCCAGCGCGTCGATGGTGGTCTGGAGGTCGCCCTGCTTCTCGAGCAGCGCGTTCATCTCCTCATCGCTCATCGGCTCGGCGAACTTCATGCTGATTTCTTCGAACTGCGTCAGCAGGCCTCGGATCGGGGCGACGGCGCGTTCGACGTTGCCGCGCACATCCAGGCTCGGGTCGAGCGAGGGCTCTTGCGGCAGATAGCCGATTCGAATGCCATCGGCCGGCCGAGCGTCGCCCAGGAAATCCTGGTCGACGCCGGCCATGATCTTGAGCAGACTCGACTTGCCCGCGCCATTCGATCCCAGCACGCCGATCTTGGCGCCCGGGTAAAACGAGAGGTAGATGCCTTTGAGAATCTCTCGGCTCGGCGGCACGACCTTCCGGAGATTCTGCATCGTGAAGATGTATTGATGTTTAGCCATAAGCCCGGGAACATAGGGCCGGGCGGGGTGTCCTGGGTAGGCCGGCAGGTGCCGACCGGGAAGCCGTTATCCTTCCGTGATCCCAAGGTCGAGAACCGGTCGGTATGAGCAATCCTGGCCTGGCGCTGGTCGAAGGTATGCTGGCCCACGCCGGTGAGCGCCCCGGGCGTGGCTCGAGGGTGGGGCTCGACGTTCCACACCGGGACCAGGTTAACTGCTGAGTACCGTGGTGGCGTTTCCTGGCCGTTCATGGGGGCTGGGGAATCGGGTACCCTTCCCGCACGTGGGGTCTCGGGTCTCTTTCCCTCCCGTGAGGGGTCCTCATGGCAGTGGAGTAATTTCGTCCTGTCCTCGGGTGGACAGACCTCGATCGGCCCGACCGGTGTGGCAGAAGGGCCCGATGGCTAGTTTATATGTCAGTAGTAGTCGGTATGGTAAGATCTGGCGGGTGACGGCAGCCAGATGGTCAGGGGACCCGAGCTCGGGAGAGCGAACATGGTGGCAAAAACGGCGGTGACGGTTCTGATCGGTCTGTTGGCGATGACGAACGGCTTGGCGGGACAGCAGGCCGCGCCGGGGGCGACTCCCCTGGCCGTCGGAGCTCCCGCGCCGGACTTCACCCTCGGTGGTGCGAACCAGGCGGGCGTCCTGGCCGAGCCGGTGCGTCTGTCGGCGCTCAAGGGGCAAACGGTCGTGCTGGCGTTCTTTCCGCGGGCGCGGACCCGGGGGTGCACGGCACAGATGGAAGCGTACCGGGAGCAGTATGCCACGCTCTTCAACGGGGGCAACGGGGTTCGGGTCTTTGCCGTCAGTGTCGATCCCGATACCATGCTCGCAAGCTGGGCACAGGAGCGTCAGTACCCCATCTCGTTTCTCAGCGACGTCGGCGGCGCCGTGAGTCGCGCCTACGGGGTGCTGCTCACGCGCGGAGAAATGATGTACTCGCATCGTACCCTCTACGTGATCGACCCCAACGGTGTGATTGCGAGCGTCATTTCGCCGTTCCGCGAAACGGACCCGACCGCATACACGGAGTTGGCGGCGGCGGTCAAAACCGCGCGGGGGCGCTGAGCGCCCCCGCCCGAGGTCGGGCCGCCTCGCATGCGTATCAAGCGAAGCGCCGACCTCGGGTTGCCCGTGATCCCGGCGTCCGGTACATTGCCAGGGTCCCGCGTGATGGAGGTGCCTGCGTTCGTTCGTCTGGCCGGAATGATCTGTGAGCGAATGGTAGGCCCGCTCACGCTGTCTCTCATTCCGGAGCGATCCTGACCATGACCCGTCATCTTCCTTACGCTGCCTACGGCAACGGTCAGGTGCTTGGCCTGGTTGGTCCCGACAGTGCCATCGACTGGCTCTGCTTGCCGCGCTTCGATTCGCCCTCCGTTTTTGGTGCGCTGCTCGACGCCGAACGAGGCGGTACCTTCAAGGTCCTGTCGCGCGGGCGTAGCGTGCATGGTCATCTCAGCTATATCCGCAACACCAATGTGGTACGAGGCGAGTTTCGCGATGGCGAGGCGGCCTGGGAAATCATCGATTTCGCCCCGCGGCTTCCCAACGGCTTGGCGCTCGACTGCCCGGTCGAGATTGTCCGCGTGATCCGCCCGCTGGCCGGAACGCCTCGCCTGTCGATCGAACTCGATCCCCGGCCGGACTACGGCCGCGCCGCGGTGCGCTGGATTCCCGAAGATCGCGGCACCTTGCTCGAGTGGAGCGGTGGCACCCTCGATGTCGCTGCTAACCTGCCGCTGCCGTATCTGACGGGTCGGCAGGAGTTCGCCCTGACCCGACCGGTCTTCGTGGCCATCCGGTACGGCCGGCGGATGGTTCGCCCGGTCTGGGCCGATGTGCAGTTTCAGCTCGACGTGACGATTGCCGGCTGGCAGCGCTGGGCCAAGACCTGCGGCCTGCCGACCTTTGCCGGAGAGGCGGTGCTCCGATCGGCCCTCTGCCTCAAGCTGCACGCCTATCACGACACTGGCGCCATCATCGCTGCCGCAACCACGAGTATTCCCGAAGAAATGGGGACGGAGCGGACCTGGGACTACCGCTTCTGCTGGATTCGCGACGCCGCCTTCGTGGCGGAGGCGCTGCGCCGCCTGGCGTACCTGGACGAGGGCGAGCGGTTGCTGGTCTTTTTGCGTGACGTCGTCGAGAACGGGCCGCTGCAGCCGCTCTATGGCATCGGCGGGGAACGCCACCTGCCCGAAGAGTATCTCGATCACTGGTCGGGGTACCGCGGTAACGGGCACGTTCGGATTGGCAACGCGGCCAGTCTTCAGGCGCAGCACGATCTGATGGGCGAAGTCGTCCTGTGTATGGAAACTTTGCTCTCGGATCCGCGCATCGGCCATAGTGACCCCAAAGGATTTTTCCCGCTCGTCGAGCGCATGGTCGAAGACGCGATTCGCCTCGCGCCCGTCGCGGACACCGGAATCTGGGAGTTTCGCACCTCGCTCAAGCACCACACCTTCTCGCGAGCGATGTGCTGGGTTGCCATCCATCGGGGTGCGCTGCTGGCGGCGCGGATGGGCTACGATGCCGTTGCCCGGAGGTGGGAGGCCATTGCCGAGCGGGAGCGGGCCATCGTACTCGAGCGGGGCTACAACCCGGAGTTGGGCTACTTTACGCAGGGGCTGGACGGACAGTACCCGGATGCCTCCAATCTGCTGCTGCCGACGCTGGGCATCATCGACGCTCGGGACCCGCGGTTTGTGTCCACCGTCGATGCGACGGGCCGTATGCTGACTCGAAAAGGTCTGGTGTACCGGTATCGCAATCCGGATGACTTCGGTTTGCCATCGAGCACCTTCACGATCTGCTCGTTCTGGTACGCCGAGGCGCTGGCCCTGGTCGGGCGCCTGGAGGAAGCCGTGGAGGTCTTCGAGCGGCTGCTCTCCTTTGCCAATCCGGTCGGCCTCTTCTCGGAAGACATCGACCCTGATTCCGGAGCGCTGCTCGGCAACTTCCCGCAGGCCTATACGCACGTCGGCCTGATTCACGCCGCCATGACGATCGGCGAGTTACTCGAAGCAAGGGATGGTCGCGTTCGTGCCTGGGTCTGACGCCAAACGGGTCATCATGGTGGCCAACCGGCTGCCGATGACGGCGTCGATTGGCGAGGGCGGCATCACATTCGCGGCGAGCTCGGGCGGCTTGGCAACCGCGTTGGGGGAAGTCCACGAGCAGCGCGGGGGGGTCTGGGTCGGGTGGCCCGGTATTACCTCCGACCAGCTCGACCAGGCCGGCTGGGACCACGTGGTGGAAACGCTGCGCGCCTCGCGTCTGGTGTCGATTCCGCTGTCCCGGGATGAGTCAGAGCGCTTCTACGGCGGATTCTCCAACAGTTTCATCTGGCCCATTCTCCACAGCATTACCGGAAAGACGCCGCTCGACACCGACGATTGGGGTGTCTATCGCGACGTCAATCAACGTTATGCCGATGCGGTCATCGCGAACTACACGCCGGGCGACCTGATCTGGGTCCACGACTTCCACCTGTTTCTGGTGCCCGGCATGATCCGGGCAGCGATCCCCGATGCGCCAATCGGGTTCTTTCTGCACGTGCCGTTTCCGACGGCTGATGTCTTCCGGACCCTGCCGCATCGGACCGAGCTGCTGCGTGGCTTGCTGGGCGCCAGTCTGATCGGCTTCCACACCGCATCGTATCTTCGGTATTTCTCGACGGCGCTGATAGAACTGCTCGGTCTGCCGACTGACATCGACCGCGTCACCCTGGGAGACCGGACCGTCCGGCTCGGTGTCTTCCCGGTAGGGATCGAGGCTGCGGCATTCGAAACGGTGGCCCGCGATCCGGCGACCGACGGCCTGATTGCCGAGATCCGGGGCGATGATTCCGGCAAGCTGATGGTGGCGGTCGATCGGCTGGACTACACTAAGGGGGTGCGGAGGCGCTTGCTGGGCTTCGAACGGCTGCTCGCGACCCACCCAGAGCTGCACGAGCGCGTGCGGCTGATCAACCTGTCGGTGCCGAGCCGTGAAACGGTGCCTGCCTACCAGGAGCTTCGACAGGAGGTCGATGGTCTCGTCGGTCGGATCAATGGTCGGTTCTCGACCCCGCGGTGGACTCCGATTCACTACATGTTCCGCGCGGTCGACCGCCATAGCCTGGTTGCCCTCTATCGGGCCACCGATGTGATGGTGGTGACCCCGATCCGCGACGGTATGAACCTGGTGGCCAAGGAGTTCGTTGCCTCTCGCGTCGACGGGGATGGCGTCCTGCTGCTGAGCGAGTTTGCCGGCGCCGCTGCCGATCTGCCGGAGGCCGTGCTGGTCAATCCCTACGACATCGATCAGCTGGCCGGTCGGATGGCAGAGGCGCTGACCATGGCCGAGGCCGATCGGCGCACCAGGATGGCGTCGCTGCGCCACCGGGTGGGTCGCTATGGCAGCAGCTGGTGGTCGACCACATTTCTCAATGCGTTGCAGAGCGAGTGGCGCGCCAGCATTCGGCGCCCGGTCCGCATGGGCAGCGGCGCACTGCGGTTGTCGCTCGACCGACTGCGCACGGCCCGACGACGGCTGCTGCTCCTCGACTATGACGGCACTCTGACACCGCTGGCCGAACGCCCGGAGTTGGCGCTGCCCGACGAGGAACTCCTCGATCTGCTGGCCCGGCTTTCCCGCGACCGCCGCCATTCAGTGCATATCGTCAGCGGGCGATCCGCCGGGTTTCTCGAACGGTGGCTTGGCCACCTGCCCGTCAATCTCCACGCCGAACACGGTGCGGCGAGCCGGCCGCTCGGTGCGAAGGACTGGATTCGGGCCAGTGTCAAACTCGGCTGGATGGAGCGAGTCCGGAGCGTATTCGAAGATTTCAGCCGGGTCACGCCTGGCGCCTTTACCGAAACCAAGGAGTTCGGCCTCTGCTGGCATTGGCGCAGCGCTGACCCGGGCTCGGAAAAGGCCGCCAACGAGTTGGTGCTGCATCTGGCCCAGGTGCTGCAGCGCACCGGCGCCGACGTGCTGGTCGGCAATCGGATCGTCGAAGTCCGGGCGCAAGGCATCAACAAGGGGCTGATTGCCCGCGCCGTGCTGTCGGAGCGCAGTATGGGAACCGGGATCCTCGCTGCCGGCGACGACTCCACCGACGAGGAGCTGTTCCGGGTGTTGCCGCCGGAGGCGATCACGATTCGGGTTGGGGCAGGGCCCTCTCACGCAGGAATCGGGATTGCCGACGTCCCCGCCTTCAGGCGGGTGCTGGCGGAAATCGTGAGCTGGGGCTCCGCCAGCTAGCGGGTCAGCGGCTTGCCTGTGCCAGGGCTCGCTCGACCGCGTCGAGGGTCGGGTCGATTTCGTGGGTCACCGCCTGCCCCTTCTGCAGCAGGATTTCCGGGTCCTTGAGGAGATGGCCGGTCAGAATGGCCACGACATCATCGCTGCGTTCGATGACTCCTTCGCCCACCAAGCGACGTACTCCTGCCACCGATGCGGCACTGGCCGGTTCGCAGCCGACCCCGGCCCGGTCGATCACCTGCTTGGCAGCCAGGATCTCCGCATCGCTCACGGTGGTCACGACGCCGTTGGTGGCGCGGATCGCCTCGATGGCACGATCATGGGACGCCGGGTTGCCGATCCGAATGGCCGTGGCAACCGTCTCCGCCTCGACCTGGTACCGGTTGGCAAAACCTTCCCGATAGCTCCGCGCAAATGGTGCGGCTCCCTCGGCTTGGATCGAAGCGATCCGCGGCATCCGGTCGATCAACCCCGCGGCTTTCGCCTGGACCAGCGCGGCACCGAAGGCTGCCGTATTGCCCAGGTTGCCGGCAGGCAGCACGATCCAGTCCGGGGCCCGCCAGCCGCGATCCTCCAGCAGCTCGAAGACGATGGTCCGTTGCCCGGCCAGACGCAGGGGATTGATGCTGTTGGCCAGGTACACGCCGAGCCGATCACTGGCCTGATCGACCAGGGAAAGGCAGGCGTCGAAATCGCCCCGTACGGCCAGAATGGTGGCACCGTACGCCACGCTCTGGGCCAGTTTGCCCAGGGCGGTCTTGCCCGCGGGAATCAGCACGATGCCGGCGATGCCCGCCTGGGCGGCATACGCAGCGAGAGAAGCGGACGTGTTGCCGGTCGAAGCGCAGGCCACGGCCCGCATGCCGAGTCGCTTGGCCTGAGAGACGGCCACGGTCATGCCTCGGTCCTTGAAGGAGCCGGTCGGGTTCATGCCTTCGAGCTTGAGGGCGAGCCGCGCCGCACCGGCCCAGTCGCTCACTGCGGGTCGCGAGATCTGCGGCGTATTGCCTTCGGGGAAGGAGACGATATCCCCGTCGCGGGCCTCGGGCAGAATCAGATCACGGAAGCGCCAGACGCCTGAGCGCGCCAGACCCGTGCCGCAGCTGCCCCGATCGGTCATCCGACGAGCCAAGTCGGCCGGATGGTCATCGGAAGCCAGGGTCAGCAGGCCGCGGCAGGCACGACAACGCGTGACCGGTTCGTCGAGGGTGAATGTTGTTGCACAGCTATCGCAGCGGAGCCACGATGTCATCGGAGGATCCTTGCGCCTCGTCGATCGGGCGCGGTCACGCGGAGAGAGGTGTCGAACCCGGCACGTCGGTAGGCGCGGGTCACGGCGCGGCCAACCCGCTCTGCCGTTGCGTCGTCGGCGGCAATGGCAAACAGCGTGGGCCCGCTGCCCGAAATGGAACAGCCGACCGCGCCGGCGCGCAGTGCGGCGGCTTTGGCTTCGCTGAACCCGGGGAGTAACGGCGCTCGGGCGGGCTCGGCAATCCGGTCATCGATGGCGCGGCCAAAGAGCGCGAGGTCGTTGCGGCACGCGCCGGCGACCATCGCCGCGACCTGCGCCGCCTGATGCATCGCGGTCGCGCGCGGCAGGGACTTGGGCAGAGCGGTACGCCCTCGCTTGGTCGACATTTCGTAGCTGGGCTTGGCCAGCACGATCCGGATCCCGGCTGGTACCGGGAGCTGGCAGATATCGATCGGGTCGAGTGAGCGGATCAGCACCAGGCCGCCGACCAGCGATGGTGCAATATTGTCGAGGTGACGCCCGGCCACGGTCGCTTCGGCTTCGAGGGCCGCGGCAAGCACCTCTTCCGTACCAAGCGGGTTTCCCATCAGCGCGTTGGCCGCCACCGCGCCTGCGACGGCTGAGGCCGCGCTGCCGCCCTGCCCGCCGGACAGCGGTAGACCCTTCGTCAGCGAGAGGGCAAGCCCGATGCGACCGCGTCGTCCGCCAAGCCGAAGGGCGGCCGAGGCGGCCAGGGCGGTGGCGTGGCGCTCGGGGTCGGTCGGGAGGTCGGGATGGCCCGGGTTGCGAACCTCGATCCGGCGTGCGGCCAGCCGTTCGGCATGAACCGTGTCGCCCGCGCCGCGGACCGCGAGGCCAAGAATATCGAGACCGGGACCGACGTTACCGATCGACCCCGGAACGTAGACACGAACTGTCGCCATGAACCGTCGAAATATCAGTGGGCCGGAGCTTAGTGGCCCAACTCGGGAAAGTCCACTTGTCGCCGCTTCGATCGGGTGGGTAGATTCGGCCCGCTCCGAGCGACGCGATTCATGACGAGTTCAGTCGTTCGTAGCCCGGCGGTACTCCCATCACAGTGAGGGCCGATGCGGATTGCAGTCTTGCGGGAAACCGAACCGCGTGAGCGCCGCGTAGCACTGGTGCCTCAGACCGTGGCACGTCTGGTCCAGCAGGGGCACGCGATCACGATCGAGCGTGGCGCCGGCGCCGCTGCCGCCCTTGACGACGAGCAGTATCGCAGCGCCGGAGCGGTCGTGGTTGCCTCGGCCGCTGACGGGCTGCGTGATGCCGATCTCGTCCTCAAGGTGCAGCCGCCCACCGCCGAGCAGGTTGGGCTGATTCGGCGCGATGGTGTGCTGATCTGCCTGATGCAGCCGCACCAGCAGGCCGCCCTCCTTGCGGCTCTGGCGTCTGCCGGTGTCACGGCCCTGGCCCTGGAACTGGTGCCGCGGACCACCAAAGCACAATCGATGGACGTCCTGTCCTCTCAGGCCACCGTGGCCGGGTACCGGGCTGTGCTGGCCGGGACCATGCACCTCGGCCGGTTTTTGCCGATGCTGACGACGGCCGCAGGTACGATTACGCCGGGCAAGGTCTTCGTTATCGGGGCCGGTGTTGCCGGACTGCAGGCCATTGCGACGGCCCGTCGTCTCGGTGCAGTCGTCACGGCGTTCGACGTGCGACCCGCCGTCAAAGAGCAGGTTGAGAGCCTCGGGGCACGCTTCGTCGAAGCCGGCGCCTCGGCCGAGGGATCCGGGGGCTACGCCCGAGAGCTGTCGGACGATCAGCAGGCTCGGGTGCTCGCGGCCATCGGCGGTCACGTGCCCGACATCGACCTGATCGTGACGACGGCCGCCATTCCCGGCAAGCGCGCCCCGGTGCTGTTGACCACCGCGATGCTGGCGACGATGCGCCCCGGGTCGGTCGTCGTCGACGTGGCGGCGGAAACCGGCGGTAACTGTGAAGCGACCGTCGCCGGCGAGGAACGGGTCGTCCACGGCGTCACGGTTCTTGGTCCGCTCAATCTGGCGAGCGGGCTGCCCTACCATGCCAGCTTCATGCTCAGCAAGAACTTTCAGTCGCTCCTCGAGCACGCCGTGGCGGAGGGGCAGTTCCGCCTCAGCCTCGACGATCCGATTCTGGGACCGATGTGCGTGACCCACGCTGGCGCGGTGCGGTTCGGCGTGGCGTAAGGAGTTCCGTCCAATCACCGGAGACCGCAATGAACGTCGACCTCACGGTCATCATGCAGGTGTATGTGTTCGTGCTCGCCGGATTCGTGGGATACCAGGTCGTCTCCAGGGTGCCCTCACTGCTGCACACTCCGCTCATGTCGGCGGCCAACGCCATGACAGGGATTTCGCTGGTCGGATCGATCGTGGTGGCCGGCATGGATCGCGGCATGCTGAGCAATGTTCTGGGTGCCATTGCCGTTGCCTGCGCATCCATCAACGTGGTCGGCGGCTTCCTGATCACTGATCGGATGCTCAAGATGTTCAAGAGCCCGGATCGGAAATCGTGAGCGGGGCCGCTGCAGAGGCCGGATATTTGGCTCCAGCGGTTCGCGAAGGTCTGATTCAGGCCTTCTACCTGACCTCATCCGTCCTGTTCATCCTGGGCCTTCGAGGGCTGAGCAGTCCGACCACGGCGCGCCGGGGTATGCACCAGGCGTCGATCGCCATGTTGTTGGCGGTCGTCGGAACCCTGCTGCACCACGACATCGTTCGGTTCGACTTCATCGTGGCCGGGCTGATTGCCGGATCGCTGGTCGGCGTCATCATCGGGCTCCCGCTGGGCATCAACATCCCGATGACGGCGATGCCGCAGTTTGTCGCCATCTCGCACATGTTCGGCGCCATCGCGGCTACCATCGTCGGTTTGACCGAGTACCTGGCGCTGGACACGCGGCCGTCGGGTCCCGTGATGGTGGCGCTGAGCTTCGAGGTCATTCTCGGCGCGTTGACGGTCACCGGCAGCTTTATGGCCTTCGGCAAGCTCCAGGAAATCATCACCGGGAAGCCGATCACCTATCCGGGACAGAACTTCATCAATCTGTCCCTGTTCGCATTGACCGTGGGCTTGCTGATCTATCAGCTGATCGTGCCCGGGCAGCCGCACCTCTTCCTCCTGATGCTTGGGATTGCAGCAGTGCTCGGCATCCTGATGGTGCTTCCGATCGGCGGGGCCGACATGCCTGTCGTGATCTCGCTGTTGAATGCCTATGCCGGGCTAGCGGCGTCGGCCATGGGCTTTGCGCTGGGGAACAACCTGCTCATCATCGTCGGCGCGTTGGACGGGGCCTCCGGATTCCTGCTGTCGATCCTGATGTGCAAGGCCATGAACCGGTCCTTTGCCAACGTCATCTTCGGTGCCTTTGGGGGCGGTGGGGCCGCAGCCAAGAAGTCGGCCGAAGGACTGACCATGCGGCAGGTGAGTGTCGAGGACGCGGCAATCCAGCTGGCTTACGCCAAGCAGGTCATAGTGGTGCCGGGGTATGGTTTGGCCGTGGCGCAGGCCCAGCACCTGATCCGCGAGGTGGCCGAGTTGATCGAAAAGCGGGGGGGAGAGGTCAAGTATGCCATTCATCCTGTCGCTGGCCGGATGCCAGGGCACCTCAACGTGCTGATGGCTGAGGCCAACATTGCCTACGACAAGCTCTACGACATGGAGGACATCAACGGAGAGTTTGCCCGGACCGATGTCTGCCTCGTGATCGGCGCCAACGACGTCGTGAACCCGGCTGCCCGGAGTGACCCTTCCAGTCCGATCTACGGCATGCCGATCCTCAACGCCGATCAGGCGCGGTCGGTTATCGTCCTCAAGCGCGGCGCCGGAACCGGTTTTGCCGGGATCGAGAACGAACTGTTCTTCGATTCCAAGACAGCGATGCTGTTTGGTGACGCGAAATCCTCGCTCCAGAAGCTCGCTGCAGAACTCAAGACCGTCTGAGTTTGGTTCATCGGGAGACGTTCGGTGCGGGTTGGCCGGGCCCTGAACGTCTCCCCGATGTAGCCGATACCCTGGAAACGGGGTGGTCCGAGCTACTCCGTTCGCCGCTGCGGGGGCTTGTGGCTGGTGACGGAGGTTGGGATGTGGGTGTTGCAACCCATTATCCCAGGCTGGTTTAGGACCTTCAGTGCGGTTTTTGATGCTAAGTTGTTGATTTTTTTGAGGTTAGATTGTATATTGGCGTGCCGACGACGGGGAACCATTCGGGGTTTCAACGGGTCGGCGTGACATTCAATGAGTGGAGGACAAGTGACTCTTCCTCGTGCGAAGCGCAGGGCGGCAAGGCCGGCCCAGATCGCCCGTGCGGTGGACGAGGGCCGTGAGAGCCTCGACCTGTACCTGGATGAAATTTCCCGAGTACCGCTGCTCAGTCGAGACGAGGAAATGGACCTCGCTCGCAAAGCGTTTCGGGGCAATATCGCCGCACAGGAGAAGCTGGCTCGTCATAACGTCCGGTTCGTGGTTTCGGTAGCCAAGAAGTTCCAGAACCGCGGGGTGCCGCTGGTCGACCTGATCGGCGAGGGCAACCTGGGGCTCATGACTGCGGCCCGGAAGTTTGATCCGGATCGGGGCGTCAAGTTCATCTCGTATGCGGTGTGGTGGATTCGTCAGGCCGTCCAGGCGGCAATCGCCCGCCACGGTCGGCCGGTCCGGGTACCGCTCAACCGGACGGCAGACCTCTCGCGTCTCGGTCGAACCACGACGCTTCTCAAGGAGCGGATGGGGCGGATGCCGACGACCGAGGAGCTGGCCCGGGCCACCGGTTTGACGCCGGAGGCGGTGCGGAGCTTGAGCGCGCTCAACTCCGAGGCCGTTCGCCTCGATCATCCCACTCGGGATGGCGATGGCAACGAGCGGATGGAGCGATTTGCCGCCACCGATCAGGAGGGCACGGACAGCTCGACCCTGGCCAACAGCCAGACCAACGACATCGAAGCGGCGCTTGCTACGCTGCCGCCGCGCGATGCCAAAGTGCTCCGGCTCTATTTCGGGCTCGAGGACGGCAACAGTCGGACCCTCGAAGAGATCGGTCGGATGATGGGTGTCACCCGCGAGCGGATCCGTCAGCTCCGGGACCGGGCGCTCCAGCGCCTGCGTGAAGGGGAAACGGGCGATCGTCTCAAGGATCTCGTCGCCTGATTCGACCTGCAGTACGGTTCGACTGAAGTAAGAACGCGGGGGTGGCCGATGCCTCCCCCGCGTCTCTTTGTTGCCCTGCCGACGAGCAGCCCTATTTCGCCAGGAACATCCGGAGCACCCGCGGCAGGATGCCGCCGTGACGGTAGTAGTCGAGCTCGACATTCGAGTTGAGGCGCACCACGGCCTCGAAGGTCTTGCTGGACCCGTCCTCAGCGGTGGCGGTGACCTGCACCCGTCCGCCGGGAATCAGACCGTTGGCAATGCCTGTGATGTCGAACGTTTCGCGTCCAGTGAGGCCCAGCGCCTCCCGGTTCTGGCCGGGAACATAGGCCAAGGGAAGCACGCCCATGCCGACCAGGTTGCTGCGGTGAATCCGCTCGTAGCTTTCGGCAATCACGGCTTTGACGCCCAGCAGGGTGGTGCCCTTGGCCGCCCAGTCGCGGCTGGATCCCGTGCCGTACTCTTTCCCCGCCAGCACGATCAGCGGCGTGCCGCGCTCGATGTAGCCCATTGCCGCGTCGTAGATCGACATCACCTCACCAGTACTGAAGTCGACCGTCCAGTTGCCTTCGCGACCCGGTACGAGCGCATTCTTGATGCGCACGTTGCCGAAGGTGCCGCGCATCATGACTTCGTGATTGCCGCGTCGGGCGCCGAAGGTGTTCCAGTCTTTGGGGTCGACGCCGCGGTCGAGCAGGAAACGGGCGGCGGGGCCGTTCTTCGGGATCGAGCCGGCCGGCGAGATGTGGTCGGTCGTGACCGAATCGCCGAGGGCGGCGAGCACCCGGGCGCCGGTAACGTCCCGATAGGCTCCGGGCGCGGCGGCCAGGCTTTGGAAGAACGGCGGGTTCTGCACGTAGGTCGACTCGGTGTCCCATTCGAACCGACTTCCGCCCGGGGCTTCGAGGTTCTGCCACTCGACATCGCCCTCGAAGACAGAACCATAGCTCTTCTCGAAGATCGCGGGGTTGAGCGCTTCCGACATGACGCGCTGGATCTCCTCGCTGCTGGGCCAGATGTCGGCCAGGTACACCGGCTGACCGTTCCGGTCCGTTCCCAGCGGTTCTGAGGCCAGATCGAGATCGACTCGGCCCACCAGTGCATAGGCCACGACCAGCACGGGTGAGGCGAGGTAATTGGCGCGCACCAGCGGGTGGATCCGGGCCTCGAAATTCCGGTTGCCAGACAGGACCGCCGCACAGACGAGATTGTGCTTGGCGATGGTGTCTTCGATGGTGCTCGGCAGCGGGCCGCTGTTGCCGATACAGGTGGTGCAGCCGTAGCCGACGGTATTGAAGCCGAGCTGATCGAGGAAAGGCGTCAGGCCGGCGTTATCGAGGTAGTCGGTTACCACCCGTGAGCCCGGGGCCATGCTGCTCTTGACCCATGGCTTGGTGGTCAGACCGCGCTCGACGGCCTTCTTCGCGAGCAGGCCGGCCCCGACCATGACCGAGGGATTCGAGGTATTGGTGCAGCTCGTGATGGCGGCGATGACGATGGAGCCGTCGCGGAGCTTGAAGCTGTGGCCGTCGAGCTCGCAGTCGACCTCGGGCGGCGCGTCGAGGGTCGCCAGGGCGCCACCTTCGCCCTCCCAGCGGGCAGAGTTGCTGGTTGCGGCTTCTTTACGATCAGGTGTCACGGCCGCCGGCATCAGGCCAGGCAGGTTGACTGCAAAATTGCGGCGGACATCGGTCAGCCTGACGAGATCCTGAGGACGGCGCGGGCCGGCCAGGCTCGGGACGATCGTCGACAGGTCGAGGGTCAGGCTCGACGTGAAGATCGGATCTGGCGTTGCGTCGGTGCGGAAGAAACCGTTCTCCTTGCAGTACCGTTCCGACGCGGTTACGACATCGGCCGGCCGACCGGTGCGGCGGAGATACTCGATCGTCTCGTCGTCCACCGGGAAGAAGCCCATCGTGGCCCCGTACTCGGGCGCCATGTTGGCAATGGTCGCACGGTCGGCGAGACCCAGGCTCGAAAGGCCAGGCCCGTAGAATTCGACGAACTTGTCGACGACGCCCTGGCTGCGCAGGATGTTGGTGACGTGGAGGACCAGGTCCGTCGCGGTCGTGCCGATCGGGAGCTCGCCGACGAGCTTCATCCCGACCACCTCGGGAATCAGCATGAAGTACGGCTGGCCCAGCATCACCGCCTCGGCCTCGATACCGCCGACGCCCCACCCCATCACGCCCAGCCCGTTGATCATCGTCGTGTGGGAATCGGTGCCGACCAGGCTGTCCGGATAGGCCGTGAGCGAGCCATACTGCTCGCGCACCTGGACCAGCGGGGCGAGGTATTCGAGGTTGACCTGGTGGACGATCCCGGTGCCGGGAGGGACGACCCGGAAGTTTTCAAAAGCATGCTGGGCGAACTTGAGGAGTTGATAGCGCTCTTTGTTGCGTTCAAATTCCAGGGCCACGTTCTGGCGGAAGGCCAGCGCCGTGCCGTAGTGGTCGACCTGAACTGAGTGGTCAATCACCAGGTCACAGGGCACCACCGGGTTGATCCGGTTCGGGTCGCCGCCCATCGCGGCCATTGCATCGCGCATTGCGGCCAGGTCGACGACGCAGGGAACGCCCGTAAAATCCTGGAGAACGACGCGGGCGGGCATGAACGGAATCTCTTTGCCCGGAGCAGGCTGGCCGGTCCATTTCCCGATCTGAAGGACGTGGTCCTCCGTGACGATGCCCCGGCCCGCATGTCGCAAGGCATTCTCAACGAGAATCCGGATCGAGAAGGGAATTCGGTCGAGGTCGATCAGTCCCTGACGTGCCAGCTCGCCCAGCCGGAAGATCGTCGCATGACGACCATTGCCGAGATCGAGCGTGGAGCGGGTGCCAAAAGGATTGGGGAGAGGAGCGGTCATCGTTGAAACCCGTCATATTTCGTCGGATATTTAAATGCCAGTGAGCGAGTAAAGTAACGGCTCCGAGGAAGGAACGCCGAATTGCACGGCCAGACGCCCGTATCAATAACCAGACGTGACGATGCCATCCTGTTCGACTGGGATCAGCACGGAACCAGGACAGCCTTCGGATCGCGGGCGCTTCGGCTTGCCTGTCCCTGCGCCGAGTGCGTCGAAGAGATGTCCAGTCGTCCCCTGTTGGATCCCGCGACGATTCCTGATGATATCCGGCCGGTGCATCTTGCACTCGTAGGTACATATGGGCTCCGGGTTCACTGGAGCGATGGTCACTCGACTGGCATCTTTACCTTCGCGTGGTTGCGGGTCAACTCCTCACCGATAGCGTCGACGCCATGATCATAGGACACCGCTGGTGGATCGTGATTTGGTACGGGATTCTGTTGACCGGATCGGTCGGCCTGGTTGCCGCGGTGTACTGGGGGCGGCGAACCTCATGGCAGAATCTCGATGAGATCCTTCGTGCTGCCGGAACGATCCTCGTGTCGCTCGGGATGCTCTTGATCCTGCACGATCGAGACGGGTCTGGCGCTGAGGCCCTGCTGGTGACGGCACTGCTGGCCTTCGTGGCCGCCTTTGTGGTCGGACGTCGTGGCGCCTATCAGTTGCGTCAGCATCGGGCCCCTGACGTTCAGACCGGCGAATGAGGCAGACTGCGGCGCTGGTTGCCGTGCTGTGCGCGTTTGGAGTAGCGGGCGGGGCAGGACAGGAGATCACCGGGGCATCGACGGGCGGGGCCGCCGCGCTGGCGCGGGCGGAACGCATGCTGGGTCATACCAAACGGGTGCTGATGATCGCTGCGCACCCCGACGACGAGGATACCGAGCTGCTCACCTACCTGGTTCGTCGGGAGGGGGCTGTGACGGCCTACCTGTCGTTGACCCGGGGGGAGGGGGGCCAGAACCTGATTGGCCCGGAACTGGGCGAGGCGCTCGGGCTGATCCGGACAGAGGAGCTGCTGGCGGCGCGCCGACTCGATGGCGCACAGCAGTTCTTTACCCGCGCATTCGACTACGGATTTTCGAAATCGATTGACGAAGCGCTCCAGTTTTGGCCCGCCGATTCGCTGCTCAAGGACGCCGTCCGCATCATCCGCCGCTTTCGGCCCCAGCTCGTGGTCTCGATTTTCTCCGGAACCCCTCGTGACGGTCACGGGCATCATCAGGCCGCAGGGTGGGTCGCGGCGGAAGCCTTTCACGCGGCGGGCGATCCCGCGCGTTTCCCGGAACTGGTCCGCGACGAGGGGCTTGCCCCCTGGCAGCCGCTCAAGCTGTATCGCTCGGCGTGGTTTGATACGACTGGCGTCAGTCTCGTGCTCGAGGGTGGCCGGCTCGATCCTGAGGTGGGCCAATCCTATCGGCAGATCGCGATGCGGAGTCGGAGTCTGCACCGCTCGCAGGACATGGGCGCGCTGCAGCAGGTTGGGCCGAGTTCGATTCGTCTCGCGTTGCTGGCCGATCGAACCGGTGCCGGCTCGCCGCTCTTCGCCGGTGTCGATACCGCGCCGCCGAGGTCCGGATCACCGGAGGCGCAGGATCTCGACCGATTCGCAGCCGAAGCCGCCGCTGGGCGGGCAGGCCTGATCGTCGATGCCACGACCGACCGTGCCAGCGTGGTTGGCGGGCAGAGCGTCACAGTCACCCTCTCGATCTGGAACACCGGATCGGCACCCGCTTCGGGTCGGGTCGGTCTCGTTCTGCCTGAGGGGTGGGACAGTCAGGCGTCCTGCCTGGCTGCCGAGCACCAGCTCGCGCCTGGCCAACTCGTGCAGTGTACGGCCGAGGTCGGCATTCCGGCTGCCGCAAGCCCAACCTCACCCTACTTTCTTCGGCAGCCGCGTGGGCCGGGCTTCTATCATTGGGATGGACCGGTCCGGTATTGGGGTGATCCCTTCGATCCGCCGCTCGTGACGGCGCGCTTTGAGCTGGGGTGGTCGGGTCAGACGGTTCGACTCGAACGGGAGGCGACCGCTCAGGTTCGAGACCGAACCCTGGGTGAGCTCCGGGTCCCGCTGGCCGTGGTCCCGCGCCTCGATCTGCGGGTGACGCCGCCGGTGAAGGTCTGGCCCCTGCCGAGCGCGGGTCCGCAGGAACTCGTCGTGACCCTCCGCCACGGCGGGCGCGACACGACGGTTGGCGAGATCGGGTTGGATCTGCCGCCAGGCTGGACGGCAGACCGGCCGATCCCCTTTCGGATGACGCGTCCGGACCAGCGCGAAACCTTCACCTTCTCGGTGACTGCGCCCCGCGATCAGGGGCGGGCCGACGTGGCAATCACAGCCTGGGCGACCGATCAGGCGGGCCGGCGCTATCAGGCGGGGCGGGTGCAGGTGGCCTATCCCCACATTCGCGACCGTGCCTATCTGATCCCCAGCGTGGCAACCGTCCGGACGGCCTCGGTTCGTCTTCCGGTCCGGGCGCAACGCATCGGTTATGTGCGTGGCGCGGCAGATCAGGTTCCGGAGGCGCTTGCTGCGGTCGGGCTCAACCTCGAAGTCCTCGATCCGGCGACGCTCGAGCGAGGCGACCTGGGTCGCTTCCAGACCATCGTGGTGGGAAGCCGGGCCTATGAAATCAATCCGGCGCTGGTTGCCTCCAATGCCCGTTTGCTCGAGTTCGTCCGGCGCGGGGGACAGCTGCTCGTCCAGTACCAGCAGCAGACGTACTTCGGCGGGCAGCTCGCTCCGTATCCGCTGTCGGTTGCTCGGCAACATGACCGTGTCACCGATGAAACGGCTCCCGTGCGTCTGCTCCTGGCCGACGACCCGGTCTTTACTACACCCAATCGGATCGAGCCTGCCGACTGGGAGGGATGGGTCCAGGAGCGTGGGCTTTACTTCCCCCGCACCTGGGGAGATGCCTGGCAGCCGCTGCTCGAAATGAACGATCGCGGTGGTCCGCCCCTGCAGGGCGGCCTGCTCCGCGCCCGCTATGGTGAGGGCACCTACTGGTATACCGGCCTCGCCTTCTTCCGGCAGCTCGCCGCCGGTGTGCCAGGGGCCTTGCGCCTCTTTCTCAATCTGATGGAATCCGACCGTGCGCCGTCGCATCCGTAACCTGATGCTTGCTGCGGTCCTCGTTGGCACTGGCTGTGCCGACGGCCGCACCCCGGTGCTGCTGTACTCCCCGCATGGGCGGGAACAGCTCGATCTGCTGGAGCGGGCCTTCGAAGCGAAACATCCGGAGATCGACATTCGTTGGCTCGATATGGGGAGCCAGGAGATCCTCGACCGGATCCGATCGGAGCGGGCCAATCCACAGGCAGATGTCTGGTTCGGCGGGCCGAGCAGCATCTTCGATCGGGCGGTTGGCGAGCAGTTGCTGTCGCCCTACCGACCTGTCTGGGCCGACGCCGTTGGCCCGAATGGTATCGGGCCCGACGAGCTGTACTGGCCGGCCTATCGGACTCCGGCGGTGATTGCGTTCAATTCCGCGGCAATCACCCGTGAGCAGGCACCGAAGGACTGGGACGAGGTCCTGGCGCCCGAGTGGCGGGACAAGGTGCTGATTCGTGACCCGATGGCGAGCGGGACCATGCGAGCCATCTGGGGCCTCATCCTGACTCGCAGCATCGAGGCGACCGGCGATACCGCAGCGGGCATGAGCTGGCTCCGACGCCTGGACGGCCAAACCAAGGCATATGCCCTCAACCCGGCGATTCTGATGGAGCGCCTGGCTCGGCAGGAGGGCCTGATCACCTTGTGGGACTTGGGGGACGTGCTGAGCGACCGCGCGGCGGGCGTCGCCATCGACTATGTCTTTCCCCGGAGCGGCACGGTGGTGATCGATGATCCGATTGCGCTGGTCAAGGGAAGTCGGCAGCCGGAGGCGGCCAAACTGTTCATCGATTTCGTCGGGTCGGTCGAGGGACAGCTGCTTGCTGCGCGGCATGTCTTTCGGCTCCCCGCTCGGTCGGACCTGCCGGTCGATTCGGTGCCGGCTTGGGTGGCCCAGGTGGAAACGGAGATGGTCACCGCGCCGATGGACTGGGCGCTCCTGGTGCGTGAGGGCGCCGGCTGGATGCGCCATTGGGATCAGCATGTTCGTGGAACGGGACGCCGATGAGCCAATCTGACTACCTGATTCTCGACGGCCTGAGCAAGCGATTCGATGGCGGTGCGGGGGTGCGCGACGTATCGCTTTCGCTCGCCCGAGGTGAGATTCTCGCGCTGCTGGGTCCGAGTGGATCGGGCAAGACGACGACCTTGCGCCTGCTGGCCGGATTCGAGCAACCGGATGCCGGCAGGATTGTCGTGAACGGTGCGGACGTCACGACCATGGCACCCGTGGCGCGTCGGTTCGGGATGGTGTTTCAGCACTATGCCCTCTTTCCGCACCTGACCGTTGCCCAGAACGTGGCCTTCGGTCTCGAGAGCCTCAAGCTTGGCACGGCTGCACTGACTGACCGGGTCGAGGGGGTGCTCCGTGCCGTCGATCTCGCCGGTTACGGGGCCCGTTCGATTGCCTCGTTGTCGGGCGGTCAGCAGCAGCGGGTCGCGGTCGCGAGGGCGCTTGCTCCAGAGCCGCCGGTACTGCTGTTGGATGAACCCCTGTCGAATCTCGACCCCTCGCTTCGCGAACGCACTCGCCGCGAGTTGCGGGAGCTGATTCAGCGGATCGGCATCACAACGGTTCTGGTGACCCACGAGCAGGAAGAGGCATTCGATCTGGCAGACCGAATCGCTGTGCTCCATGCGGGACGACTGGACCAGTTGGGGACGCCGGATCAGCTCTATCGCACGCCAGCGACCCCGTTCGTGGCCGGGTTCATCGGACGAGCCACCCTGATTGATGCGGACCTCACCGTTCGGCAGCAGGGAGGGCTGCTGACGTTTGCCGGGCAGGGCCTCGAGGTTCCGCTCGGGGCGGTTGCCGCGGGTCCCGTTCGGGTTGCGGTCCGGCCCGAAGCCTTCCGTCTGCGGTCCGGTGGCGCGGGGCGCTGGTCGGGCCAGGTCGTCGCGCGACGGTACCTGGGCAATACGGCGCTGCTTCGGGTCGCGTTGGACGGAGCAGGGCTCGAGCTCGAGGTTGAGGCGTCTCCCGAGGAAGCGGCCATCGGCGAGCGGGTCGGTCTGGAACCGACCGGGAAGGGGTTGCACATCTTTGCCGGGGCTCTGCCGGGATGAATCGATCCGGCCTCGAAATGCTGGGCGTTGCTGTGGCCATTCTGTTGGCCTGGCTTGTCCTGCTCCCTCTGGGATTTGTCGCGATCGAGGCGGTTTCGGGCCCGGACGGCACTACCTTCGAGGCAGTCTCGCGCTTTGTCGCCAGTCGGGTCGAATGGCGGGTGCTGGCCAATTCGATGGGGCTGTCGGTCGCGTCGGTGGTCGGATCTGCGCTGATCGGGGTTCCGCTTGCTGTGCTGGTTTCCCGGGTTGCCTTTCCCGGACGGCGGCTGGTTGGCGCGTTGCTGTCGCTGCCTGCTGTCCTCCCGCCCCTCGTTGGCGTGCTGGCCTTTCTGTTTCTCTACGGTGAAAGCGGATTCATTTCCCATCTGGTGCAGGCGGCCCTTCGTCTCGAGACCCCCCCGTGGCGACTCGAGGGCGCTCCGGCGATTCTCCTGGTGCACGTCTCGACGATGTACGTGTACTTCTACCTCTTCGTGCGAGCCGGCCTGACAGGCATCGATGGCTCGGTCTACGAGGCTGCGGCATCGCTCGGTGCGGGGCCGTGGCGCACCTTCCGTCGAGTCACCTTGCCGCTGCTGCGAACCCATCTGGCGGGAGCCTCCCTGCTGGTCCTGATGACCTCACTGGCCTCATTCAGCGCACCCTACCTCTTCGGCGGCCGATTCCGGGTCATGACGACCCAGATCATGGCCACCAAGCTCAACGGCGACGATCGCCTGGCGATGGTCGAGACGCTGTCGCTGACGCTCCTGGCGCTGGCTGGGCTCTGGCTGGTTCGACGGGCCGACCAGGCGCCCGCTGGGCGGGGTGGCAGCAAGGGAACGCCGCCGCGGCCACGACCGCTGGCCGGCAGCCTGGGACGCGTTGCCCTGCCCGTGGCCGCCTGGGGCGCGGCACTGGTGCTGATCCTTCCGCACCTGGCGCTGCTGCTGGTGTCGTTCGTACCGCGCGGCACCTGGACCTCGCAGGCGTTTCCGCCGGTGCTGGCGCCTGGCAATTACCTCACGCTTTTCAAAGATCCCGTCCGTCTCGGCCCGATTCTCAACAGCAGCTGGATGGCAGTCGTCGCCACGGTTGGCGCCGTGGCCCTGGCTGTTCTGGTCAGCTGGCTCGCGGTTCGGGCCCGGGTCCGAACCGCTCGTTTCCTGGAGACGGTCATGGCGCTGCCCTGGGCGGTGCCCGGCACGGTGTTCGCGATTGCGTTGGCCACGGCCTTCAGCGTCAATGCACCGTGGACCGGTCGGTTGCTGCTGGTCGGAACATCCGTCATCCTGCCGCTTGCGTATCTCGTCAGGAATCTGCCGGTCAGCGGTCGCGCCTTGCTGGCCGGTTACCGGCAGTTGGATCCCAGTCTCGATGAGGTCGCGGCCACGCTCGGTGCGGGCACCTGGCGTACCGCGCGACGGGTCACCATGCCGCTGCTCAAACCCGCGATTGTCGCGGCAGCAACCCTGGGGTTCGTGACGGCGTTCGGAGATTTCGTGACCTCGATTCTGCTCTACACCTACGATACCCGGCCGATCTCCCTCGAGATCCTGTCCAGCTTGCGGCAGGCAGACGTTGGCGTTGCCGCCGCCTATGGGGTGCTCCTCATGCTGGTGAGCGCCGTGGTGTTTTACGCTGCCGGAGAAGGGAATCAAACCGGGTGAGCGAGCCCCACGAGCGATGGCGCGTCGGTCCCCTGCGCGATCCCGAATTCAAGAAGGTTTCGGTACTGATCGCCACCGCGATGATCGATATGATCGGATTCGCGATCATCTTCCCGCTGCTGCCGTTCTACGCCATCGAGCTCAATGCGTCGCCGTTTGCCATCGGCTGGATCATGGCGTCCTTTTCGGTAGCGCAGCTGGCGTCAGCGCCGCTTTGGGGACGCGTCTCCGATCGCCACGGTCGCCGCCCGGCGGTGCTGGCCGGTCTGGCGGCCTCGGGGATCGCCTATCTGGTCTTCGGCTACGCGACCAGTCTCTGGGTGCTGCTGCTGTCCCGGCTGGTGCAGGGCGCGGGAGGCGGCACCACGGCCGTGCTGCACGCCTATGTCGGTGATGCCATCCGTCCCGAACGCCGGGCCCAGGCACTGGGGTGGATTTCCGCAGCGACCGGCCTCGGGGTTTCGGTTGGTCCGCTGATCGGGTCATGGGCGGTCAAGTACGGCACCGCCGTTCCGGGCATGGTGGCGGCGGGGCTCTGCCTGCTCAACTTCGTGTTTACCTGGAAGTGGCTGCCCGAGTCCCGCATTCGTGAGGCCGGTGATGCGGCCCGCCCACGCCGTTCGATCCGTGCCGCCTTCGCGACCGTGGTCCGGCGGCCCCGTGAAACGGTGTCGCGCCTGGTGTGGATCTATGGCGCAGGCATGCTCGGCTTCTCGGCAATGACATCGGTGTTTGCCCTCTACCTTCACGATCGGTTTGCCATTACCGCTGACAAGATCGGTCCGTTCTTCACCTATCTCGGCTTGCTCAATTTCGGGATGCGCGCCATCGTGCTGGGCCCGGCCGTACGCCGGTTGGGAGAGACCGGGGCGATTCGGCTCGGGACCATCACGCTGGTCGTCGGGCTGGTTGCCTATCCCCTGGTGCCTTCGCTGATGATTCTGCCGTTGGTGATGCTCCTGATGCCGATCGGGACAGCCTTGCTCTTCCCGTCGACGACGGCCCTGATGACAAAGTATTCCGACCCCTCGGCCCTCGGAACGACGATGGGCGTGGCCCAGGCGTTTGCGGGAACCTCGAGGGTGGTGGCCCCGCTCGCGGCGACCTTTCTGTTCCAGCGTCTGGGAGCGGGAACGCCATTCTACGTGGCTGCGGCAATCGTCGCGATGGTCGGTCTCCTGGCGTTTCAGCTGCCGGACCGGCCAGCGGGTCCGCAGAGCGACGAAAGTGGCTAAACTTCCCCGATGAATGTGACTTCTCCGCAGTCTATCCGTGATGCCTCCTGGGCCGACCTCGAGCCGAGTTTCGATCTGCTCCTCGATCGCCCGATTGACCGGGACAACGTTGAATCGTGGTTGGCTGAATGGTCGCGTCTCGAGGAGATCGTCACGGAGGCAATCTCGACGGCGATGATTGCCTATACCTGCGACACGGCTGACGAGGACAAGGAGGCGACTCACCGGCGCTTCGTTGTCGAGATTGCGCCGAAGGTTGAGGAAAAGAGCGTCAAACTGGCCGAGAAGTTTGCCGCGCTCGGGTACGACCGGCCTGGGATCGAACAGATGACGGCCCGCTTCCGCCGTGCCATCGAGATCTTTCGTGAGGCCAACATACCGCTGATCGCCGAGCTGGAAGAAACGGCAACCGAGTATCAGCGGACGACCGGTGGGATGCTGGCTGACTGGGAGCGCGAGCGGAAGCCGATTCCTCAGCTGACACCCTTCCTGCAGTCGGCCGACCGCGCAGTCCGGGAGCGCGCCTTTCGGGCGATTGTCGGCCCCTACATGGCGGCGCGCGATCAGCTCGCCGAGCTGTTCAACCGCCAGCTGCGCCTGAGACAGCAGGTGGCCCACAACGCTGGATTCGCGAACTTCCAGCAGTATACGTTCGCCGCCAAGTGCCGGTTCGACTACGGGCCGGATGAGTGCCGGCGCTTTCACGATGCGGTCGAAGCGGTTGCCGTTCCCGCCGTGGCCAGGATCTACGAGGAGCGGCAGCGCCGGCTCGGTGTGTCGTCACTTCGGCCCTGGGATCTGATGGCGCCGATCTACCGGGACCAGCCGCTCCGCCCGTTTGGGGATGTTGCCGAGCTGATCGGCAAGACGGCTCGCCTGTTTGAACGACTCGACGATGACCTGGCAAGCCAGTTCCGGATCATGGCAGCCGAGCAGTTGCTGGATCTGGACAGCCGCAAGAACAAGGCGCCTGGCGGGTACTGCGATACCCTCCATTACCGGGGGCGCCCGTTCGTCTTTATGAACGCCTCGGGCGTGATGGAGGACGTGCAGACTCTGCTGCATGAGGCGGGACATGCGTTCCACGCCTTTTCGGCGCATCGGCAGCCGTTGATCTGGCAGCGCCATCCGACTGCCGAGTCAGCCGAGCTGGCGTCGATGTCGATGGAACTGCTGGCGGCGCCGCTGCTCGATTCGCCCGGTGTGTTCCTCTCCGAGCGCGATGCCGCAGTCGCCCGGATCGAGCATCTCGAGGACGTGCTCGTGACGTTGTGTCATGTCGCATCGGTCGATGCCTTTCAAGCGTGGATCTATACCGACCCGAACGGGGCCATCGCCGAGGCGCGGGACGACGCCTGGGTGGCGCTCCGGTCGCGGTTCGAGCCTGCCGTCGACTGGAGCATGCTCGCCGCAGAGCGGGTAGCCCGCTGGTACCGGCAGCTGCACATCTTCCTGTATCCGTTTTACTACATCGAGTACGGGATAGCCCAACTCGGTGCGATTCAGGTCTGGCAGAATCACCGCCAGAACCCCGCTGCGGCGCTCGACGCATATCGCCGTTTCCTGGCGCTCGGTGCGACCGCCTCGCTGCCCGAGTTGTACCGGGAGGCCGGGGCCCGACTCGTCTTCGACCGAAAGTCGATGGAGGCGTTGGTCGGCCTGGTCGAGTCGGAAATCGAGCGGCAGCGGGCGGTGATTGGATAGCTGACCGGTTCCACCGCCGCCGCTGGCCGTTGGCAGCCGTGGGCCGGCTGGGGGCCGCGGTTGCCCTGAAGCCCGGTTCAGGGCAGATTTATCAATCTGGGTTGGATTGGATTCACCGCCGAAAGGATCAGGCATCTCGGATGGCGAAGGAAGAAGGCATTGAGATGGAAGGGGTGGTGCAGGAGGTGCTCCCCGACCGAAACTACCGTGTGCTGCTCGAGAACGGCCACACGATCCTCGCATACGCCGCCGGGAAGATGAGCAAGTTCAAGATCCGCGTGCTCGAGGGAGACCGGGTCAGTGTGGTGCTTTCGCCCTACGACTTGACCCGCGGCCGCGTCATCTATCGCCACAAGTAGGACGCGCGACGACGACCTCAGCCTCTGAAACCAGAAGGGGCCGCTCCGAATCGGGAGCGGCCCCTTCTCGTATGCGCTGAGGCGGCGAACCTACCTGGCCTTGGTCACATTCTCTGCGGCCGGGCCCTTCGCCCCGGACACCATGTCGAACTCCACTCGCTCGCCCTCGGCGAGGCTGCGGAATCCATCCATCTTGATCGCCGAGTGGTGAACGAAGCAATCCTTTTCCCCGTTCTCGGGGGTGATGAAGCCAAACCCCTTCGCGTCGTTGAACCACTTCACGGTGCCGGTGATGCGAGCCATTACGCCTACTCCCTCATTTGATGATTACCGCAGCCGGTGCACGACGAGATCGCCCGGCCATTCCACGGAGCGCGAGCCCATCTCGCGCCGGGAAACTTTACGCCGACCGCGCAGCAACCCGCCGAACAGGATGTCAGCGGCCGACGTCGAACGACGACTTTGATTGGTAGGGTGGACGACGGCTTCATCGAAGCCGGCATCAATGTTGGCTCCGGGTATCGAAGGTGTCAAGACTTTGGCCGATAGGGTTCGTACAGCCGTGCCAGACCCTTCTGCCACCAGAACTTCGACCGGGCGCGCTGGTCTCGGCGTGCGGCACGATTCAAGGCGTGCAGGAATTCGGCTGCGGACTGGTAGCGGGAGTTCTTGTCGGCTTGGATCGCGAGTCGGAGCACCCCGGCCAGTCCTGATCCGACATCGGGTTGCTCGGTCTCGAGGTCGGGGAGTCGATTCATCGTCTGCTTGGCCAGCACTACTTCGGGGCGGTTGCCGGAAAAGGGAGGGTAACCGAGCAGGGCGTAGTACCCGACCGCCGCGAGGCTGTACAGGTCCGACCGGTGATCGATCCCGTCGCCGAGCAACTGTTCGGGGCTGGCGAACTGAGGCGTTCCGCTTCGGCTCGACGCACCGCCGAACCGGCCTTGCCCGAGCAACGCGACGGCCAATCCGAAGTCGGTGATCCGCAGTCGTCCGGCGCGATCGATCAGCAGATTCTCGGGCTTGATATCACGATGGACGAGTCCGCTGCTGTGTGCGTGGGCCAGTGCGCCGAGCGCTTCTCGGAGCAGGCCTACGACCCGCTCCGCGTCGAGCGGCCCTTCGCGTTCCACCAGCTGCGCCAGGTTGGGGCCATCGATCAGCTCCATGGTATACCAGAGCAGTCCCGACCGGCCGCCGATTTCATAGATATTGACGATGTTGGGATGATTGACGCGGGCTGCCAGCTGCGCTTCCTGGCGGAAGCGCTCGAGGCCAGCAGGATCCTGGGTCAGCGTCGGATGCAGCAGCTTGAGCGCAACGACCCGCTCCAGATGCAGGTCGCGAACCCGGTAGACGCGCCCGAACCCGCCCGACCCGATTTCGCCCAGCAGTTCGTAGTCGTCGCCAAAGGCGCGACGGATCCGCTTTTCCCACTCACGCGGCGCCTCGCTCACGGACTGCGGGGTCGCGTCCAGGGTCGAGGCGGTGGTATATGCGCCGGCCTCCGAGGCGAAGTCCTCGAGCATTTCCGACACGCTCATAAACCGCGCATTGGGCTGTGGCTGCATGGCACGGATCAGGATGCGGTCGAGCAGTTGCGGGCTGGCATGCCGAATCTGCGAAGGCGGTTCGATCCTGGTCGGATCGGCATCGGGCTCGACGCCGGTCAGGGCGTAGTAGATGACAGCGCCAGCTGCGTATACGTCGGCCATGACGTCGCCCATCGACCCGTCCCGTACCTCGGGTGCCATGAAATGGGGCGACGACGGTCCCTCCGTCGGCGGGATGAAGGGCAAGACATAGCTGCAGAACCGCACGTCGGTGATGGTACCCCGCCCGGTGGCGCTGACCAGCAGCGAACTCGGCACGACGCGCCGAAGGATGATCCCGTTGGCGTGGGCATGCTCCATGCCGCGCAGGAGGTCGCGGGCCAGTACGTGCACTTGGGGAATCGGTCGCGGCCCCCGGGTCACCGCAATCTGGAGCGATTCTGCTTCGATCCAGTTGCCGATCCGGAATGCCATGTCGTCGACCACGCCAACATCATAGGCGTGACGGATCGCTGGATGATCGAGCTGGCCGAGCGCCTCCGCTTCCCGGAGAAACCAGACCCGCAGCTGGTCATTGCCCGAAAAGTTGACCCGAATGCTGACGCGGCGGTTGAGCAGGGTATCCCGGCCGACGAACAGCACCCGCTCGAGCGAGGCCGCAACCAGTCGCTCCAACCGGTAGCGCGAGCCCAGCCGCCGTTCGGTTGCTGCGAAGAGTGAGGCCGGGTCGAGGTTGGTCACTCGTCGCGGGTGGTGACGACGGCGTGGCCGCCGTATTTCTTCGCCTTGTACAACGCGGCGTCGGCGGCGGCCATCACCGCGGCCGGTGTCAGACCGTCGCGCGGTGCCTCGGCGATCCCGATCGACAATGAGCCAATGCCGAACTCGGGATACTCGGTCACCATTTCGCCGAAGGCGGCGATGACGCGGTCGACGAACCCCTGGGCTTCGGACGGATTGGTCATCGGGAGGATGACGAGAAACTCGTCGCCACCCAAACGTCCCACCACGTCCAGGGTTCTGATATGGCGGCGGAGCAGCTGACTGATCAGCACGAGGTACCGATCGCCCGCGGCGTGCCCCAGGGTGTCGTTGATGACCTTGAACCGATCCAGGTCGATCATAGCGATGGTGGTGCGGATCTGGTGACGCACGCTGCGTGAGATCTCGGCCTCGAGCCGCTCAGCCAGAGCGCGGCGGTTGAACAGGCCGGTCAGCTGATCGGTCGTCGCCGCGTTCTGGAGCCGTTCCACGAGCTCGGCGTTCTTGAGTGCAATCGCGCCGGCAAACGCCAGTGTCGCTGCGAGGTCGCGCTCGGCTTTGCCGTACGCCAGCCCGTTGAGCCGAGGGCCCAGCAGCAGCACGGCAACTCGCTCGCCACCGGCGTCCAGCGGAATCAGCATCTCGGTGCCGGCGGGGATCAGCTGGGCCAGCCCCACCTCGCGAGGATCGGCAATGCCGGACCCGAGCGGTACCGCCAGTTCGAGTTCTTCCCGACCGATGCTTTCAGGCACCCGATCCCGATCGAGCGATCGGATCGACATCGGCACGAACGCGGCCCCGCTTGGTCGGTAGAGGCATGCCCACCAGGCAAAGAAGACCTCGGCCATGAAGTCGAGGACCAGGGTTTCACTTTCACCGGTGGAATGGGCAGAGGAAAGCAACCGGGCCACCTGGCGGAGGGCGCGCAGCTGGAACACCGCATCGTCGAGGGCCAGCTGGCGGTCGACCAGCACGCTTCGGAGGTCGAGGACGACCGAAAGGCCGAAACCGACCTGGTAGGCCAGCGGGCGCAGCTGTTCCACCAGCCCGTTTTCCGTCGAGATCGCGATGGCGGTGTCCCCAGCAGCATAGTGCGCCACTTGAACCCGCTCGGCCTCCGGGCCGGCCGGGCCAAACCACCGGGTTTCGCTCGCGGTAGTAACCGAAAGCCAGATCCGGTCAGATGCCAACCGCTCCGCGAGGATCCGCCGGCATCGCTCCAGCAATTCCCCGTCCGACCTGGCCTGGCGGCAGGCGATCGAGAAGGCGCTGGGAAGCTCGGAAATCGCGGAGATGGATCCGTCCATAGCTCGAATAATAGGGGCGTGCCCGTGGCGGCGAAATATGGTGCAAATGCCTGCCGGGCTTAACCTTCCGACCCGGTTGCCGATACTTGGACGTATTCTGGTTTGGCAGGCTTTGTGCCAAGGAGCTCGGGATGTTCGTTGTGAAACTGCTGGCCACCGGAGCCGCAGCCTTTGGAGGCGCGGTTCTGGTGGGCGTGATTGCGATGTCGGGGCGTGAGCTCCGTCGGGCCGGGGATGACCTGGTAGTGATCCGGCGCGCGGTCGACAGCATGCGCGTTGCCCTGGGCGGGACCATGCCGGCGCGCGGCTTCGTTGCCGGCCGACCTGGAGCGGTCACACCGGACATCCCGGCTGCAATGGCACCGTCGCTCGACCCGTCCGCATTCGTCGACCCGCTCGCGAGCGTGGTCGGGTATGTCCAGCTGGGCAAGGATGTCTTCGTTGCTCCGCTGGCATCGGTCCGTGGCGATGCCGCCGGTCAGCCGATTGCCGTCGGGGAGGGTAGCAACATCCAGGACGGTGCGGTCGTTCAGGCGCTCGAGACTGTGGATGAGGGCAAGCCGATTCCCGGGCGAACCTTCAAGGTCGGAACCCGGGAATACTCCGTCTACATCGGCAAGCGAGTCTCGCTTGCCCCGCAGGCGCTGGTCCACGGCCCGGCCCAACTCGATGACAACGTCTATGTGGGCATGCAGGCACTGGTATTCCAGTCCCGGATCAGCGCTGGGGTCGTGATCGAGCCCGGGGCCCGGGTCATCGGCGTCACCATTCCGCCCAACCGGTATGTTCCCGCCGGCCAAACGGTTTCCGAGCAGAACGCGGCCGACCGTTTGCCGGCCATCACCGACACCTATCGCTTCAAGGGGATGGGCGAGGCGGCCGTCCGGGTCAACACCGGGCTGGCCCGTGGCTATCTCAGGGCGCTGCGTGAGGCTGAGGCTGTCCGAGCGAAGCCGCCGACCGTCGAAGGCGTCGTGGCGGCGAACGACGGGCCACCTGCCGCTGCCGCGTCACACTGAGGTCTAGCCCGCCCTGAGGCGCTGCCTCAACTCGTCGGCCGAGTTGCGGAACGCCTCCATCATGACCGGGTGGTTCCAGGTCTGGTGCCGCTCCAGCGTGTCGCCCAGAATGCCGAGCCACCAGAGGGTTTCGGCGGACTTGGGGCTGCCGATGTTGTCTTGCCCGACCGTCTCGTGATACTCGATGCCCAGACGCCGGATGGAGACCAGCGCGGCGCCGATCCGATGCAGTTCCTCCGCTACGCAGATATCGACCGCCAGGGGTGTGGCCTCGGCAATCTGCGCGAGGTACTCGAGACGGCAGGTCTTCCAGGTCCGTTCCCGCCCGAGGACATCGAATCGGGGCTCGGTTGAGGCCGCCACCATCGCGGCCACGGGCGCACCGAATTTCCGGTCGATTTCCTGGGCCAGCGAGGGTGTTCTGGTGATGGGCACCGCGTCAGCAAGGTGCTTCAGAATCCCGGCGACGATGGTGGACTCGTCGGCGCCGAAACGCGCCAGGATGACGGCAACGCTCGAGGCGCGAATCAGGCAGGACTGCCCGTCGTAGCGGGAGATGCGTTCGGGATGGTGTTTGGCCGCGAAGGCGAGCGCGTGATGAATTCGGTCGGAGTACACGGGCTATCGGAGTCCGGTCAGCTTGTGAGTCTGCAGGGACAATCGCCACGCGGGGTGCGCCAGACAATAGGCAATCGCGGCTTGGGTGTTGGCCTCTCGATCCGGTCCGTCCATCGGCTGCAGAAAGAAGTGCCGGAATGCCAGGTCGGCAAACCGCTCGGGCCGAGCGGTTTCCTGTGGATAGACGAGCTTGAGCTCGTCGCCGCGAGTCACGGCCAGTGTGCTCGCTGCCTTGGGGCTGACACAGACCCAGTCGACGCCTGGCGGCACGGGCAGGGTTCCGTTGGTTTCGATGGCAGTTTCGAATCCCAGCGCGTGAACTGCCTCGATCAACGGCGGATCGAGCTGCAGCAGGGGTTCCCCCCCGGTAAACACGACATAGGGCCGGCTCGACGGCCCGCCACCTTCCGGCCACATGGCGCCAATGGCCGCCGCCAGCGCAGCCGGGGTCCCGAACCTCCCGCCACCCGGACCATCGGTTCCAACGAAGTCGGTGTCACAGAACTGGCAAACGGCCGAGCCGCGGTCGTGCTCACGCCCGGTCCACAGGTTACACCCGGCAAAGCGGCAGAATACGGCGGCCCGGCCGGTCTGGGCACCCTCGCCCTGCAAGGTGAAATAGATCTCTTTGACGGCGTATGACACGGTCTCAACTCGTCAGGTACGGTGCCGGGTCGGTCAGCCCCAGCTCGGCAAACCCACGCAGGCGGATGCTGCAGGCGTCGCAGCGACCACACGAGAGGCCTTCGTCAGTCAACTGATAGCAACTGCGGGTCAGGCCGAAGTCGACACCGAGATCGAGGCCACGCTGGATGATCTGGGCTTTCGAGAGCCAGATCAGCGGGGTATGGATGGTCACGCGGTTGCCGTCGATCGCGGCCTTGGTGGCCAGGTTGGCCATGGTCTGGAACGCGGCGATGTACTCCGGTCGGCAGTCAGGATACCCGCTATAGTCGACCGCGTTGACGCCGATTACGATGTCGCGGGCTTCCAGCACTTCGGCCCAGGCAAGCGCATACGAAAGAAAGATGGTATTGCGAGCCGGCACGTAGGTGATCGGGATGCCCGCGGTCGCGGCGTCGGCCGTGCGGTCGACCGGCACCGGGATGTCGGCGGTCAGGGCCGAGCCGCCGAAGACCCGGAGGTCGATGTCGACCACGATGTGGCGAGCCACCCCGAGGTGCGCAGCAACCGCTTGGGCTGCTCGGATCTCGGCCACATGGCGCTGGCCATATCGGAAGCTCAACGCGTAGGGAGTGAGCCCGAGCGCCTTGGCCGTTGCCAGAGCGCTGGCGGAATCGAGGCCTCCGCTGAGCAGGATGACGGCCGCTGCACTCATGCGTGCCGGTGGCGACCCAGCAGGTGCCGCAGCGCCGGTTCGAGTTCCCGGTGCCTGAAGCTGAAGTCACTCGCCAGCAAGCGTGTCGGTGCCATCCGCGTGCTGGCCAGGATCCCGGCATCGGCCAACTCGCCAAAGACGAGCCGGAGGGCGGTCTTTGGAACCGGAAAGAATGTCGGCCGCCGCAGCACGCGGCCCAGCGTTCTGGTGAAATCGCGGTTGGTCACCGGTTCGGGCGATCCGAAGTTGAACGCGCCCTGCAGCGGATTGAAGAGCAGGTGGCCGAGCCCGGTGATGCAATCGTCGATCGAGATCCAACTCATCCATTGCGACCCGTTTCCGAGCGGGCCGCCGATTCCAAGCCGGAACGGGGGCAGCATCCGCTGAAGCAGACCTCCGGCCGGTGACAGGATCAGACCGAAGCGGGCCTGAGCAACCCGGACCCCGGCGTGCGCGGCCGGTGCCGTTGCAGCCTCCCACTGGCCCGCAAGCTCCGGGAGGAACCCTTGCCCCGGTGCTGCCTCGTCATCGAGCATCTCGTTGCCGCGGTCGCCGTAGATCCCCATGGCCGAAGCCGAGATCAGGACCTTGGGCCCGTTGGGCGCGCGGGCAATCGCATCAGCGATCGTCCCGGTGCCGGCGACACGGCTGTCGCGGATCCGCCGCTTCTGCTCTGCGGTCCAGCGCCCGCTGACGATCGCCTCCCCCGCCAGGTGGACCACGGCGTCGACGCCCTCGAGGTCAGCCGGGTTCATGCCCCGCTTCGGATCCCAGGCAATCTCCCCGGGGCCGGGAGCACGCCGCACCATCGGCCTGACTCGGTGCCCACCGGTGGTGAGCAGCGCACTCAGCGCGGCGCCGACCAATCCGGATGCGCCGGTAATTGCCACCGTTTGCCGGGGCAGGGATGCGTAGCGGGCGTGCCAGGCGAGGTCGGCGGCCATCACGTCGTGCCGGTAGCGAAGCAGCCGCCGAATCCGTTGCCGGATCGCCGGCTCGGCCAGGCTGCCCAGTGGCCCGGCAGGAGCCTCGAAGTCGATCGTGTCGGAAACCGCGGTGCGATTCGGATCGAGGGCATCGAAGCGATGGGTATGCCGCCAGCGGTCGAACGGCCCCCGCTCCTGGATGTCGACAAAGCCGGCGCCCGGGCTGACCGACTCGTAGCGGGCAATCCACCGCAGCGCCACCGGCCCGACCTTGATCCGCAGGGCGACGGTCCGCCCCGCCTCGAGGGGCCCGGGATCGGAGGTGACCTCCACGGGCTGCCAGGGCGGGGTCAGGCGCTCGAGCGCACCGGGCCGTTCGTGCCAGGCGAAGATCGCGTCAGCCGGCGAGAGGATCTCGGTCACTCGGTCGATCTGCATACCCAAAGATAGCGCTGCCTCTCGCCAGGGCGGGTCGACGTCCCTAAATTGTTCCGCCGTCGCACGTCTTGTCCTTGCAGGAGGTTTCGATCAGCACCTCGTCGTGGTCCGTCAAGGACGCAGAGAAGCTCTACAACATGATGGGTTGGGGGCAGGGGTTCTTCCGCATCAATGCGGAGGGTCATGTCACGGTCCATCCCGATCCGAGCAATGGTGTCGCGCTCGATCTCTACCGCCTCGCTCTCGACCTCAACGCGCAGGGCGTTCCGCTTCCGCTCCTGATTCGTTTCTCGGATATCCTGCAGTCTCGGATCGAGTTGCTGGCCAAGGAGTTTGCGCGGGCCATCGACGAGTTCGGGTACGAGGCGAAATACACCACGGTATATCCGATCAAGGTCAATCAGCAGCGCCATGTCATCGAGGAGATCCTCGAAGCCGGCGCGCCGTTCGGGCTGGGCCTCGAGTGCGGCAGCAAGCCCGAACTCCAGGCGGTGCTCGGTACCACGGACCGAACCGACCACCTGATTGTCTGCAATGGCTACAAGGACGAGGAGTTTCTGCGCTTTGCCCTGATGGCGCAGAAGCTCGGACACACCGTCTTCATCGTGTTGGAGCAGTCCTCGGAACTCGACTTGGTACTTCAGGTAGCCGAGGAGCTCGGGGTCGTCCCCATCATTGGGGTCCGTATCAAGCTGGCAACCGAAGGCGCGGGGCGCTGGGCCAAGAGCGGCGGTGAGAAGTCAAAGTTCGGCTTGAGTGCTCCGCAACTCTTGCGACTGCTCGAGAAGCTCGACCGGATGGGGCGGAAAGACATCCTCAAGCTGCTGCATTTTCATCTGGGCAGCCAGATCACGGACATTCGTTACATCAAGGCAGCACTCGAAGAGATCGGGCGATTCTACGTCGAGATTCGAGAAATGGGCTTTGACCTGACCCATGTCGACGTGGGTGGAGGGCTCGGCGTCGACTACGAGGGGTCCAAGACCACCCGACCCGCCAGCATGAACTACACGACGCGGGAATACGCCAACGACATCGTGTACGGGCTTGGCACGATCTGCCGGGAGCAGGGCATTCCGATGCCGAATCTGATCTCGGAGTCAGGTCGAGCGTTGACGGCGCATCACTCCCTGTTGCTCGTCAATGTCACGGATGTCGAGGCGCAGACCGACCCGAAGGTCCCGCCGTTGCGGCCCGACGATCACCGCGTCCTGGTCGAGTTGCACGAGAATCTCGAGTCGCTTTCGCTGGACCGGGTCGAGGAAGCGTTCCACGATGCGATTGCTGCCAAGGAACGGGTCCAGGAACTGTTTGCCAGCGACGCGATCACGTTGCGCGAGCTTGCCAACATCGAGGAACTCTACCTCTGCACCATCAACGCGATCGCGAAGCTGATTGCGCGCGAGGATCGCTCCGCGTATACGGAAATCCTCAACCACATCGAAACGGCGCTGGTTGACCGCTACTTCTGCAATTTCTCGCTGTTTCAGTCGTTGCCGGACCACTGGGCCATCGATCAGCTCTTCCCGATCATGCCGATTCATCGGCTCGATGAGCAGCCGATTCGACGCGGGACCATCCAGGACATCACCTGCGATTCCGACGGCGTGATCGATCGTTTTGCCGGCGGTCGCAAGGGCAAGCCAAGTCTCGAGCTGCACCCGCATCGGCCGGGCGAACCGTACATCCTCGGCATCTTCCTGGCGGGCGCCTACCAGGAGATTCTGGGCGATCTGCACAACCTGTTTGGCGACACCAACGCCGTTCACGTTCGGGCCACCCCGACCGGATACGAGATTACCGATCTGGTGCATGGCGATACCGTGACCGAAGTGCTCAACTATGTGCAGTTCAAGGCGTCAGACCTGCTGGCCAATTTCCGTCGCAAGGTGGCCCGGGCTGAGGGCTTGAGCCGCAACGAGGCGAATGCCTTCATCGCGGACTATGTCGCCGGGCTCGAAGGCTACACCTATCTCGAGGGCGACATTCCGGTTGGCGAACCGGTCGATCGGGACGACGCAGCCAACGGCTGACGGTTCGCAGGGGGGAACGCGAAAGAGGGCGGGCCTCGATCCGGGCCCGCCCTCTTCGTCATAGATGCGGAGCGATCGGGTTACTTGCGGGCCGCGAGCGGAACGAAGTCCCGCGCATCGTGTCCGGTGTAGATCTGGCGCGGCCGCGCGATCTTCTGATCCTTGTCGACCAGCATCTCCTCCCACTGCGCCAGCCAACCGGGCAGCCGCCCCACCGCAAAGAGCACGGTGAAGTAATCGACCGGATATCCCATGGCCTGGTAGATCAGGCCCGAATAGAAGTCGACGTTCGGGTACAGCTTCCGCTTGATGAAGTACTCGTCCTCGAGCGCAATGCGCTCGAGTTCGAGAGCAATCTCGAGCTTCGGATTCATTCCGGTCTCGGCAAAGACCTCGTATGCCGTCTTCTTGATCAGCGTGGCACGCGGATCATAGGACTTGTAGACGCGGTGCCCAAAGCCCATCAGACGGCCCTCGCCCGCCTTCACTTTGGCGATGAAGGCCGGAATGTTCTTCTTGTCGGCGATCTCGTCGAGCATTGCCAAGACCGCTTCATTGGCGCCCCCGTGCAGCGGGCCGTACAGCGCAGCCACCCCGGCTGACACGGCGGAGAAAGGGTCGACCTGCGAGGAGCCAACGGCCCGCACCGCGCTGGTCGAGCAGTTCTGCTCGTGGTCGGCGTGCAGGATGAGCAGGATCTCGAGGGCGCGCTGCAGCACCTTGTTCGGCTGATGCTGCCCGCCGATCGAAAACATCATGTTGACGTAGTTGCCGATGTAGTCGAGATCGTTGCGCGGGAACTCGTACGGCAGGCCCCGCAGATGGCGGAAAATGAATGCCGCAATCGTCGGGAACTTGGCCAGCAACCGGACCCGCTGAATGTAGCGATTGGCCGGATCGTTGATGTGCTTCGCTTCGGGGTAGAAGGTCGAGAGCGCGGCGACCGCGCTGACCAGCATGCCCATCGGGTGAGCGTCGTACCGGAAGCCCTCGAGGAACTTGGTGACGTTGGTGTGAACGTAGGTATGGTACCGAATCTCGTTGGTCCAGCTCGCCAGCTGATCCTCAGTCGGCAGCTCGCCCTCGGCCAGCAGGTAGGCAACTTCGAGGAAGCTGGCATGCTCAGCAAGCTGCTCGATCGGGTATCCGCGGTAGCGGAGGATGCCTTTGTCGCCGTCGATGAAGGTGACCGCGCTGCGGCAGGCGGCCGTGTTCATGAAGGCGGGGTCATAGGTCATCAGGCCGAAGTCGTCGTCGCCCGTCTTGATGTTGCGGAGATCGACGGCCCGGATGGTGCCTTCGGCAATAGGGACCTCGTAGGTCTTTCCGGTCCGATTGTCGGTGATGGAGAGAGTATCCTTGGCCACCGCAAACCTTCTTTCAGCTGATTGGAACGGCATCTGCGCACGCCAGCGCGCACGGTCGAGTTGTGCTGCGCGAAACATAGCAGAGGAAGGAAGACCAGGCCTCCCGCTGCTCGGAATTTCGACCCCTTTTTCGCTCTGAGCGAAGATACGCAACCCGATTATCTTCCGCCGTGCCTTCGATCATACCGCCCCTCGATTCAGCCGCCCGCGCCGATGGTTTGCGGATCGCCCTCTTTCCGCCCGCGTTGCCGCGTCCTGGCGAAGCGACCCTGGCAGGGCTGCTCGACGAGGAACTTCAGCGATCGTCCCCCGACTTCGGACGGCTTGCGGCACGGTGGGGGCAGATCTCGAACGCTTGCGAGTGTCCCGTGGTGGCGCGCGCCGTTCGCTGGCTGGGAGAGCACGGTATGCCCGCACCCGACGACGCATTCGGTCCGGGGCTCGGTGCTGCAGTCGTAACGGTCGGGATGGCTACCAGGCTGGCCCACCAGCCCCGGAATCTGTATTCGGGAGTGTACTACGCGGCGCGTTTGCTCGATCCGAGTGCCCTGGGTTGGTTTGCAGCGCTCGTAGCCGCGGCCACCGCACGATGCTTCCTGCAGGGGCGTCGTGACTTCGTAGCGGATGTGCTCGACGTCTTGCTCTCCAACGACGCTCCAGCCGAACTGGTGACCCAACTGCGTCAGGTGCCGGTCTGGTCCCGTCCGTCGATCGGCGAGCCGATCCACGACCTGGTCAGGGAATTGGATCAGGTTCTGCGTACCTTGTACCACCAGGGCGTCCCGGAGCGGGCGCGCCAGGAGATTGACCGCCAGGCCCCATCCGCGCGCCGGCTGGGGCGGGCGCTGCTCGCGGCCCGCGACGGCTGGTCGGCCGAGACGGCGCGGGCCGAACGTTAGGCGGCGGGCAGCGACACCGTGCAGGTGGTCTCGAAGCCGCCCCGTACGTTGTAGAGGGTCCGAACGGAAAGACGCTTGGGGGCAAGCACCCGGAAGAGATCCTCGGCAATCCGCGCCGTGGCATGTTCCTGGAAGATTCCGACGTTACGATAGCTGGTAATGTAATACTTGAGGCTCTTGAGCTCGATGCAGCTCGTGCCTGGCGTGTAGCTGATCGTCAACGTGGCGTAGTCCGGCAGCCCGCTGTAGGGGCAGACCGCGCTGAACTCGTCCGTCTCCGTCACGATGTCCTGATCCGGTCCGTCATACGCAAAAGTTTCAAGCACCGCGACATCGATGTGCTCTGGGCCGACGAACGGGATGGTCCTGCCTTCAGCTGTCGCCATGGTCACTTCCTCCGGTCGGGGCGCAATCTAGTCGGGCCTCCGGCCAGCCGCTCGCCGCAAGCGATTCGCGCGAGCGGCTCTGGTCCTCAGGGCTTTTTCCGGCCCTCCCACCCTGCGATGCCCTCCTCGAGCCAGACGTACTCCTGCTTCATCACGTCCTGGGCTAGCCGGTAGGCACGGTCGTCGTCGTTACCGAAGATTTCTTCGAACCGAACGGTAATACGCCAGCTCGTCTGCCGGCAGAACAGATCGGCGAGCTCGATCGGCCCGCGGTTGCTCGGATCTTGTTTGGCGAGCAGCTGGGCCTTGGAGACTACGGCGCTCATGGCAAAGAGGTCCGCTCCAATCTCGACCATGCGGAACAGCACAGATTGCTTCTTCTCGAGCCGCGGTCCGAAGCGGATCATCGCGTGGAACAGGTTGCGGGCCAGGCGACGGGAGGCACGGTTGACGAACCGCAGGTGCTTGGCCAGCGGCCCGAACTCGGCATAGCGAGGCGGCAGGGCCCATCCGAGGTACTGCTTGGGATACCACCAGGCATAGAAGAGGCCTGCTTTGAGGAGTGCGCCGAGTTTGTCGCCGAACGACGAGCGCGGGTCGATCAGCTTCCCGGCGACCTTGAGATGGGTGTCGACGGCCTCGCGGGCAATGAAGAGCCGCATGATCTCGGAGCTGCCCTCGAAGATCAGGTTGATGCGCCAGTCGCGCAGCGCCCGTTCGACCGGGTCGGGCCGCTCTCCCCGTGATTTGAGGGAGGCTGCCGTCTCATAGCCGCGCCCGCCCTTGATCTGCAGCGTATCATCGACGATCCGCCAGCCGACCTCGGAGTTCCACATCTTGGCAATCGCGGCTTCGAGCCGAATGTCGGTCTTGGGTCGATCGGCCAGCAGCGAGCACAGATCGCTGACGGCTTCGAGGGCAAACGTCTCTGCGGCCATCCGACCGACCTTCTGCGCGATGGCGTCGTGTTTCCCGATCGGCTGGCCCCATTGCACCCGCTCGGATGCCCAGCGGCGCGCGATCTCGAGCATCCGTTTGGCACCGGTCACGCACGATGCCGGCAGGGTCAAGCGCCCGGTATTGAGCGTGATGAGGGCAAGCTTGAGTCCCTTGCCTTCGCCCCAGAGCACGTTCTCGACCGGAACCTTGACGTCGTGAAACCGGAGGATGCCGTTCTCCAGGGCCCGCAATCCCATGAAGTGCAGACGCTGGACCACTTCGACGCCGGGCCAATCCGCCTCGACGATGAACGCCGTGATTGCCTTGGGGCCGGTGCGGGCCATGACCACCATCACGTCGGCCACCGTGCCGTTGGTACACCAGAGCTTCTCGCCGGAGAGGATCCAGTGCTTTCCGTCCTCGCTCAAGCGCGCCGAGGTGGACAGGCCGGCCGGGTCGGACCCCGCGTCGTTCTCGGTCAAGGCAAACGCGGAGATCTGCCCGCTCGCCAGCCGCGGAAAGTATTTCTTCTGCTGCTCAGGCGTGCCGAACAACTTGAGGGGAACGGGAACGCCGATCGACTGGCTGGCGGACAGCAGTGCGGTCAGGTTCCCGCAGATGCTCGAGGTCATCGCAATGGCCCGCGTGTACATCAACTGGCTCAGCCCCTTGCCTCCGAACGCCTCGGGCACCTTGATCCCGAACGCGCCCAGCTTGCGGAGCCCCTCGACGACGTCAGGCGGGACCTGACCGTCTTCATCGATCCGGTCCGCGTCGACTTTGGTGAGCAGGAACTGCTCCAGGGCCTCCAGGAACGGTTCCGCACGGGCAACGTCCTCGGCTTTGGGCTCGGGAAAAGGATGAATCAGGTCGAGCCGGAGGTTGCCCTCGAAGAGTTCTTTGACGAAGCTGTCGTTCCACTCCGTTTCGCGGGCCGCTTCGGCGGTGTCGCGCGCGGCCTGCTCGGCCTCTCGTCCGGTGGCTGGGCGCGCGGTGGGGCGGGGCTCTGCAGTCGCGGTCATGGCGTTGGTCTCCGGTCTGCCTAACGGGATGGGATGCTGGCCCGTCGCGCCGCCAGCCATCCGGTGATGAGTTCGGTCACGTGACGTTTGCGCTCGGTCGGGAAGCCCGGCGCTTCCGTATCGATGCCGATGGCGCGGGCCAGGCTCGATCCCTGGTGGGGAAACCAGGTCAGCGCGATCAGGCTGAACAGCAGATGCGCCACCTCGCCGGGGTCGACTTCCTCGAGGCCGAGTTCCAGGGTCAGCGCCGAGATCATTTCTCGACCAGCAGCGAGACCGAGTGGAAACGCGTCCAGGGTCGTCCGTCCGCTCAGGGCCTCGCGCTGAATCAGCCGCACGAAATGCGGGCGCGCGGCCACGAAATCGACGTAGTCCGACACCGCGCCTGCCAGCAGAACCTCCGGCGGGTGGCCGCTGGCCAGGGCTCGGTCGCGGCCCTCGCGAACCGCTCGGCGAACGTCCTCGAAACACCGTTCGAGAACGGCACGATGCAGGTCGGCCTTGGAGCCGAAAAAATACCCTGGCGTCGCCCGCGACAGGCCCGCCGCCCGGCCGACATCGCTGAGGCTGGTCTCCTCGTACCCCTGGTCGGCAAAGAGCCGCTCCGCCGCGTCGAGGATCAACTCGCGCGAACGAACGGCGTTGCGTTCTCGGTCTCTGGCGAACAGCGTCAAATTGGTCATCAGTAACTTGCTAGCTGACAAGCAAGTCTATATCTGTTTACCTGGCAACGCAATAGGCGAACTGTGTCGACTATATTTCGAGCGTCCTGCCCGCCCCGCGGGGCAGCCCTTCGTGATGGCCCGTTCCAACCGATGCAGCGGTCAGGAGAGAGCATGGCGGAGACAACCTGCCCGAGTTGCCAGGCGCAGCTACCGGACGCGGCGGCGTTCTGCCCCCGCTGTGGCACGCGATTCGGAGGCGCAGGGGCAGTGGCGGCCATTGAGGTGCGACCTGCCGATCTCAGCCACCAGCTCGCCCTGGTCCTCGGCGATGGCTACGAGGTTCGCGGTCTCGTCGGTCGCGGCGGGTTCGCCGAGGTCTATGAGGTCTATGATCGGGGCCTGGCTCGTCGCCTGGCGGTCAAAGTGCTGCGGCCAGACATTGCCTGGACGCCGGGAATGCTGGCTCGATTTCGGGACGAGGCCCGGGTCGTGGCCAGTCTCAATCATCCCAACATTCTGCCCATCCACTTCGTCGGCGAGGGTCACGGACTCACCTACTACGTGATGCCCTTCGTCGACGGGCATTCGGTTGGTGCGTACTTGCGGGATTTCGGCGCCCTGGAGTCCGGCCGGGCGCTCGAGATCGCGGTCCCGGTCTTGGAAGCACTGGGGCATGCGCATCGGGCGGGCTTGCTGCACCGGGACATCAAGCCCGACAACATCATGATCGACGCAGTGTCGGGGCGCGCGCTCCTGGTGGATTTCGGAATCGCCAAGCGGCTCGATGCAGCGGCGGGGCAGACCCAGACCGGTTTTGTCGTGGGCACACCCCAGTACATGAGTCCGGAGCAGGCGCTGGGCGATACCCAGGTCGACGTCCGAAGTGACCTCTATGCGTTTGGCGCCCTCCTGTTTCAGATGCTGACCGGTGCGCCGCCCTATGACGGCGATTCGTCGCAGGAAATCGTCGGCAAGCACATCGCGGCGCCGGTGCCGGCCCCGGTCGATCGCAACGCCCGGATTCCGATCTGGCTTTCCGAGGTCATCGTCAAGTGTCTCGCCAAGCGACCGATCGACCGCTATCAGTCGGCCGACGAAGTCGTCACCGCGATTCGGCAGGGTCAGGCGGGGGGCCTCCACGGGCCCTCGGTCTCAGCCGGCCAGGTGGCGCATCGCGTCAGTGCGCAGCTGGAGGCGCCGGTGGCACCGGTGGGTCCACCGCCGCGCCGCCGTGGCTGGGGAACCTTCTGGTTCATCCTGCTCGCTGCGAGCGCGGCGTGGTGGTTCTTCGGGCGTCCCGTTTCGGTTCGACTCGACAACCGTCTCGCGGTGGCGGCGGTCGTAACGTTGCCTGCCGGAGACAGTCTGTCGGTGGCGGCCGGGCGCACCATCACGACCCGGCTCGATCGGCCTGGGTTTGCCCGGCTGCTCTGGCGAGCAGCGCCGCTCCAGAGCGACGGTGGTGCGACCCATGGACATCCCTTGTCGGGCGAGGTCGGGCTCGAGGCGAGACGCGGGTCGAATCGAGCCGTTCTGTCATTGGCGCGGACCCGGATCCCGATGTTCGCTCCGCTGATTACCAATGAGACCGGCAGCCCGCTCCGCATTACGGTCAACGCGGGACTCGAGGGTGCCTCAGATTGCGGTTGCGAGGTGCCTGCCGGGGCGATCCGCATGCCGATCGGCTTCTATCCGTTGTACCGCAACACCACAGTGCGGGCGGTCGATCGAGCCGGGCGGACGGCCACGTTCCTGGATCTGGGGACCCAGGTGGATCCGAGTGGCATTGTCGGACTTCGGTTCGAGGGGGGCAATTTCCGGTAACGTGGCGCACGGGGTGATCCCAGTCCCGTCACCGGCCCAGCGCAGCATGATGGCGCCGCTTTATATTGATGGTGTCCCAGCCTCAAGGAGCACGACGATGCGCATGTCAGCCAGCATTCAGAAGGCGCTGAACGATCAGATCAACAAAGAATTCGGGGCCTCGTACCTGTACCTCTCGATGGCCGCGTACTTTGCGGAAAAGAGCCGCAACGGCTTTGCCCGCTGGATGCGGATGCAGGCCATGGAAGAAGCCAAGCACGCCATGCGTATCATCGACTTCGTCGAGGATCGGGGTGGCCGCGTCGTGCTCGAAGCGATCGACCGTCCGCCGCCGGATTTCCCGTCTTCGCTCGCGGTGTTCGAGCTGGCGCGTGACCACGAGAAGAAAGTGTCCGCGGGGATCTTCCAGCTCTATGAGCAGGCTGCGGCTGAAAAGGACTGGGCTACCCAGGCCATGCTTCAGTGGTTCATCACGGAGCAGGTCGAAGAAGAGAAGACCTCGACGGAAATCGTCGATACCCTGAAGCAGATCGGCGACAACGCCTCCGGTCTCTTCATCTTCGATCGTGAACTCGGCAAGCGGGAGCCGGGCGATTGACCGCTGTCGCGTTTCTCGGGCTCGGCGCCATCGGACGACCGATGGCGGCCCGAGTCGCGGAACGGTACCCGCTGACGGTCTGGAACCGGACCAGGGAGCGGGCGGAAGCCTTTGCGCGGTCCACCTCGTGTCGGGTTGCCGCCACCCCGGCCGCAGCCGTTCGAGATGCTGACGTCGTTCTGACCTGTCTCCCTACCTCAGCGGATGTGCTCGGTCTCCTCGACGGGCCGGATGGCGTCCTCGCAGGCATTCGGCGCGGTGCCTTGTTTCTCGACTGCACCTCTGGCGATCCGGCCACCTCGAGGCGCATTGCTGCGCGGCTGGCGGAACGCGAGGTTGCCTTTGCCGATTGTCCTGTGAGTGGGGGGCCGCCTGGAGCGGAGCAGGGCGGCCTCACAGTCATGGTAGGGGGCGAGCCGGAAGTGTTCGACCGGGCCCGTCCCTACCTGGAAACCTTTGGCAAACTGATCGTTCCCATGGGCCCCGTCGGCGCCGGCGACGCGATCAAAGCCATCAATCAGGTGCTGCTCGCCACCCATATCCTGGCGCTGTCCGAAGCGCTTACGGCCATGGTGAAAGCCGGCGTGCCGGCGCGGGCCGGCCTCGAGGTGCTCAACGCCTCGAGCGGCCGAAGCTTCGTCAGCGAGAGTCTGGTGCCAGATCGGGTCCTGACCGGGGCGTGGCCCCGGTTGTTTCGGCTGGCCTTGCTCGACAAGGATGTTCGGATTGCCCTGGAACTGATTCGCCAGCTCGATCTCGAATCGCCGCTGCTCGATGTCGTGGCTGAGCATTCGGCCGCGCTGCGCAGTGAGTTGGGCGAGGCCGCAGACTACCTTGATCCGATTCGCCGGAGCGAGCAACGGGCGGGAGTAGAGATTCGCGGATGAGCGATTGGATTACGACCCAGCGCCAGCAGGCTGCCGTCCACCTGACCGATCGGCGGGTGCTGACGGGCAGTATCCATCTCCAGATGATCGCACGCCATCACAGCGGTCCTGAAACGACGGACGATCTCCTCAATCGAGACGAGATGTTCTACGTCCTTATCCTCGATGAGGGGCAACCGGTCTTCGTCGCCAAGCGACACACCTTGTACCTCGAGCTGCCGCCCCAGCCCGCCATCGAAGACCCCGATCGTGCCTCGGCTGCGCGGCGTCTCGAACTGGAAATCGAATTGGCCGACGGAACCCTGTTGGAGGGGATGGTCATGATCGAGTTGCCGCCGGATCGGCTTCGCGCGCTGGATTTTCTGAATGCGGCGCCGACCTTCTTCCCGCTGTGGACCGAGGACGCGGTGCGGATCGTCAACCGCAATCACATTCGGGCCGCAAGTCCAGTCGTGGGTGTTCGACGTGGCCAGGCTTGATCGTTTTCTCGGTGTCATGAAGGCGCAGGCGGGTGAAGCGATTCGCCTGGTGCCTGGGCAGCCCGTTGCCCTCAAGAAGAACGGGTTGGTCCGCTCGATGACCAAGGAGGCGCTCTCCGAGCAGCAGGTTGTCAGCCTGCTTCGGGAAATCGCGCCGGCGCAGCTGAGCGACCGACTGGGCAGTGGGCCAGTGGAGTTCGCCTTCACGTACGATGGTCCGGATGGGGCCATCGAGGTCCAGGTTGCGCCGTCCAACGGGAGCCTGTCAGCGACTCTCCGATCGCTCTTCCCCCCGATGGCGCGCGCCCCGGCCGAGGAGCCGGTGGCGGTCGACCTCAGCGGGCCGCGTGAACGAATCGAGGGCCTCTTCCACACGCTGGCGGAGCGGGACGGCAGCGATCTCCACCTCCGGGTCGGGAGCCCGCCGATTCTCCGAGCCTCCGGCTCGCTGACCGTGCTCGAGGAGCCGGCCCTGAGCGCCGAGGAGATCGAACTGATGCTGCGCGCCACTATGACGCCGCGCGATCTTGCCGCATGGCGCGAGGACGGCGATGCCGACTACGCCTATGAACTTGCCGAGGTCGGGCGGCTCCGGTGTAACGCGGCCCGGGATCGGCTGGGACCCGTCGGCGTCTTTCGGCTGATTCCCACCCGCATTCGCACCGTCCAGGAACTCGGCCTGAGCGCCGAGGTGCAGGCGCTCTGTCAGCTCACCAAGGGCTTGGTGCTGGTGACCGGGCCGACCGGGTCAGGGAAATCGACCACGCTTGCCGCGCTGGTTGATCTCGTCAACGCGACTCGAAACGATCACATCCTGACGATCGAGGACCCGATCGAGTTTGTTCATCAGAGCAGGCAGTGCGTGGTGACCCAGCGACAGGTCGGGGTGCACACCAAGACGTTCAAGTCCGCCTTGCGCGCCGCACTCCGAGAAGATCCGGACGTCATCCTGGTCGGCGAGCTGCGAGATCTCGAAACGGTGGCGATAGCGCTCGAGACGGCTGAAACCGGACACCTCGTCTTCGGGACGCTGCACACGACAACGGCAGCCTCGACCATCGATCGGATCATCGACCAGTTCCCCGCCGATCGGCAGGCGCAGATTCGCGTCATGCTGGCCGAGTCGTTCCGCGGTGTCATCGCCCAGACGCTCTGCAAGAAGGTCGGCGGTGGCCGAGTCGCAGCGTACGAAGTGCTGCTGGCGAACCACGCCGTCTCGAATCTGATCCGGGAAGGCAAGACGTTTCAGATCCCCTCGATCATGCAGACCAACCGCCGGGCCGGGATGGTCACGCTCAATGATGCCTTGGTTGAGTTGGTCGAGTCGCAGCAGGTCGAGCCGAAAGAGGCGTACCTCAAGGCGGTCGACAAGGCCGGCTTGCTCGCGATGTTCAAATCGCGTGGCGTCTCGACCGCCTTTCTGGACAACGGGTGACCGCGCCGCCCATCCTGGTCCTGGTCGAACCGCAGGACCTCGTCAACATCGCAGCAACGGTCCGGATCGCGAAAAATTTCGGGATTCCCAACGTCCGGCTCGTCAAACCCGCGGTGTTCGATCCCTACCGGATCGAAGGCATTGCCCACAACACCGGTGACGTCGTCGAACGGATCGGCCACTTCGACTCGCTGGCCGAAGCCATTGCTGACTGCGTGCATGCGGTGGCAATGACGGCACGGGAACGGGCCGCCAAGCGCCGCCTGCTGCGCCCGCCCGCGGCGGCCGCGTGGTTGACGGAGCAGTCGGCGGACGGGCCGGTCGCCCTCGTCTTCGGTCGGGAGGACAGCGGTCTCACCAATGCGGAACTCGACGCCTGTCAGACCCTGACAACCATCGCCACCAATCCGACCCATCGTTCGCTCAATCTGGCCCAGGCGGTCGCGATCATGAGCTACGAGTGCTGGAACGCGCGGGAGGGCGCTGAGCAGACCCGGAAGGCCCCGCGTCGGCGCGCCACCCGGGCTACGGCCGAGGATCTCGACAAAACCTTTCACGACTGGCACCGCGCCCTGTGGGCCCTCGACTTTTTCAAGAGTCGAAATGCCGAGAACGTGATGCGCTCATTTCGTGAAATCGTCTATCGGGCCGACCCGGACTCGCGCGAGGCGAAGTTGTTGCGAGCCATGGCGCTCGAGACGGTCCACTATCTCACGCGGCATCAAGTGCTTGGCGAACTGCCGGCGGCTCTCCGCTGGCCGGCGGGTATGACGCCTCCGGGGGAGTCGGAGCCTGGGGAAGAATAGGGACTCTCTCGGTCGCATATCTCGTTGTCGAGGCCGGAGTTATCCCGAAGGTTCGAGGCTTGTTTCCGAGTCGCTTGCGGGTATTTTTCTCGCGGCGTTGCGCCTTGCGCTACATGCACTTGCGCGCGTTTTCTCTGGTCGTGAAAAGTTTCACATACTTCGTCACCATGGATCGGCGGATGCAGACGCATGCGTAAGCTCTTGGTTGCTGGAGTTGCGGTGGCAGTAGCCGGCGCAGCGGTATTTCTCACGTTGCCCTTGCCCTCCATTGCTCAACAGCAGGCAGCCCAAGCGCCGGCCGACTCGATCGTCGCTCCGCGGCTCACGGTCGCGGACTCGGCCAATTTGAGGGGCCCGCGGCAGCCAATCTTCTTCCGGCACGACATTCACGCCGGGCAGTTCAAGATTCAGTGCCAGTACTGTCACTACTCGGTCGCCGATGGCAACGAGCCGGGCATTCCATCGGTGCAGACGTGCATGGGGTGCCACCTGGCCATTGCGGGCACGGACAGCACGGACCGGGCAGAGATCCGCAAGGTGCGTGAGGCGTTCCGCGAGAAGCGGCCGATCGAATGGGTTCGGATTCACACGCTTGCCAAGCACGCCCACTTCCCGCATAGCGTTCACGTCAAGGCGATGGGGCCGAATGCCTGCTCCACCTGTCATGGTGATGTCGCGCGGATGCCGCAGGTCTTCAAGGCCAACAACGTGAACAACATGGGCTTCTGCATCAGTTGCCACGTGGAGCGGGGTGTGACGCGCGATTGCACGGCGTGCCATTACTAGGTGCAGCACAACGGTAGAACAGCGCAGGTTACCAGGCGATTGGGCCGGGACGTCGAACCGGACGGTCACGGCAGGATAGGGCGGCGGACGCAACCGGGTCCGTGCCGATAGGAGAGGGAATGGCAGACAACGAAGCCTTGGATCGACGCCGATTTCTGAAGGTTGTGGGCGTAGCCGGTGCCGGCTCCGCCGCGCTTTCGGGGTGCTCCACGGGCAAGGTCGAGAAGCTGATTCCGTATCTGGTCCAGTCAGAAGACCAGGTGCCCAGCATACCGACGGTCTACGCGAGCACCTGCGGTGAATGCGCAGGAGGCTGTGGCCTGCATGTCCGGACCCGTGAGGGTCGGGCTATCAAGCTCGAGGGCAATCCCGAGCATCCGGTCAACGGGGGCGCGCTGTGCTCTCGGGGGCAGGCGTCGCTCCAGGGACTCTACAATCCCGATCGGCTGAAGGGCCCCAAGCTGCGCAACGCGGCCGGCAAGCACGCCGAGATCCTCTGGAACGAGGCGATCGACCAACTGGCGGCCGAACTCCGAACTGCAGGGTCGCGCGTGGCGATCGTGAGCGGAGCAGGGGCCGGAACCATGTCCGACCTGATGGCTCAGTGGGTCTCGACGCTCGGCGGCCGGCTGGTGCGCTATCAGGCGTTCGACCACGAGCCGCTCCGGCTGGCGAGTCAGCGGATCTTTGGGCTCGACGAGATTCCCGCCCACGACTTTGCCGCGGCCAAGTACATCGTGTCGTTCGGCGCCGACTTCCTCGAGACCTGGAACGGCCCGATCGAGAACGAGCGAGGCTTTGCCCAGGCCCACGGCTTCGTCGGCCGGCAGATGGCCAAGTTCGTGTACGTCGGACCCCGCATGTCGCTGACGGGCGTCAATGCCGACCAGTGGCTCGCGCCGATTCCGGGCTCAGAAACGTCGTTGGTTCTCGGCCTGGCCAACGCCGTGATCAATACCCGTGCGAATCTGCCGGCGGATGCCGCCGCCCTTCGGCCCCTGCTCGCGGGCTACGGACTGGAACGGGTTGCCGCGGATACTGGCCTTGCTTCCGATCAGATCCGCCGCTTCTACGACGAGTTCGTGTCCCATGCGCCGAGCCTCGCGGTGGCCGGTGGTATCGGGGCGCAGCATCGCGGAGCGGCGGATCTCTGCGCTGCGGTCAACCTGCTCAACTACCTCGCGGGCAACGTCGGAACGACGGTCCGGTTTGGGGGTGGCAACTCGGGCGGCGACGGCTACGGGGCCATGCTCGGCCTGGAACGCGCCATGGAGGCGGGTGAGATCGATGTCGTGATCTTCCACGATGTCAATCCGCTCTTCACGCTGCCCAAGAGCGGCGGGTTCCGGTCGGCACTCGACAAGGTACGATTCAAGGTCTCGACCAGCCTCTACTTCGACGAGACGGCTGCGGCCTCCGACCTCCTGATTCCCAATCTCCACTCGCTGGAGCGGTGGGACGATGCGCGCCCTCGGGCGGGGGTGCGCGGGCTGATGCAGCCGGTCATGGAGCGGGTCTTCAAGAACGTGTCGACGGGCGACGTGCTGCTGCAGACGGCCCGCAAGCTGGGCGGCACCATGGCGGCGACGTTCAGCGCGCCGACGTTCGAAGCCCATTTGAAGAGTGTCTGGGCGGATTTTGCGCGCAGCCGTGGCGCAGCCGACACGGAGGCGTTCTGGCGCGCGGCGCTCGCCCGCGGCGGCGTTTACGACACTCCCGCGCCGGCGACGCCGGTGCGGCTGGCGAGCACCGCTGCGTCGTTTGCCCCGCAGGCGCCCACCCTGGACGGCGACGGCGAGTTTATCTTCGCGCCATTCCCGAGTCTTCACTATCACGACGGCCGAGGTGCCAATCGCCCCTGGCTGCTCGAGATTCCTGATCCCGTCACGAAGATTACCTGGCAGTCTTGGGTTGAGCTGAATCCCGAGACGGCCCGCGCCATCGACGTGCGGGAGGGCGAGATCCTTCGTCTGGTCTCGCCTGCCGGATCGATCGAAGCGCAGGTCTATGTCTACCCTGGCATTCGCAAGGACGTGCTCGCGATGCCGCTCGGCTTGGGCCACTCGGAGTTCGGTCGCTACGCCACTGGGCGCGGCGTCAACGCCCTCGACCTGCTCTCGGCCGCCGATGGTCAGGGCTTCCTGCCGTACCTTTCGACCAAGATCAAGGTCGAGAAGACGGGCCGCTACCGGAAGGTCGCCAAGACCGAGGGTAACCCGCGTGAACTCGGCCGGGGAATCACAGAGACAATGCCGCTCGCGCTCGCGGCACGTGGCTTGACCGTCAAGCAGGCGTACTACGAACAGGGCGGCGAAGAGCACCACATCAACACCGACAAGGAACTCGAAGCCATTGCCGGGTTCCGCGAGGCGCAGGTCGAGAAGCGGAAGTTCGGTGAGTATCGTGGCAACCACCCGCAATGGCATCAGGTCATCGACCTGGCCAAGTGCACCGGGTGCTCTGCGTGCGTCACCGCCTGCTACGCCGAGAATAACATTCCGACCGTGGGTGAGGAGGAAATTTTCCGCGGTCGCGAAATGAGCTGGCTCCGGATCGAGCGCTACTACCACGGCGGCGAGGACGGCGAACCGTTCTCGGCTCGAGTCATCCCGATGCTGTGCCAGCATTGTGAGAACGCCCCGTGCGAGCCGGTTTGCCCGGTCTACGCAGCGTACAATACGCCTGACGGACTCAATGGTCAGGTGTACAATCGTTGTGTCGGCACCCGGTTCTGCGCCAATAACTGCCCTTACAAGGTGCGCTACTTCAACTGGTACGCGTACAATCAGCGCGCCTTTCCGGAGCCGCTCAACCTCCAGCTCAACCCGGACGTCACGGTGCGGGCGCGCGGTGTGATGGAGAAGTGCACCTTCTGTGTGCAGCGGATCCGCTCGGCGCAGCATCAGGCCCGACTCGAAGATCGGTCGGTGCGCGACGGCGAGATTCAGACCGCATGCGCTCAGGCCTGTGCATCCGGCGCCATCACCTTCGGTGACATCACCGATCCGAACAGCCAGGTGAGCCGCGCGGCGCGTGATCCGCGTGCCTATCAGGTGCTCGACCTCATCAACGTGCGGCCGTCCGTGACCTACTTGGCCAAGGTCGTGGCGGGATCGGAGGCCTAATCCAATGACCGCGATGCCACACGGGATGCCGCACCAGGACATGAGCCACGCCGACGTCACTCGTGACGTCGTCAAGACACTCGAGACACCGAGTCGCGGCTACTACATGGCGCTCTTCGGCGCCATCGCGATGTTCCTGATTGGTGCCGTTACCTTCGTTGCGCTCCTCAAGGAAGGTCTTGGTCTGGCGGGCTATCAGCCGCCGATCTTCTGGTCCGTCTACATCACGACCTTCGTCTTCTGGGTCGGTATCGGCCACGCGGGAACCCTGATTTCCGCGATTCTGTTCCTCTTCCGATCGCCCTGGCGAACGGCGGTGTACCGATCGACCGAAGCCATGACCGTGTTCGCCGTTATGACGGCGGCACTGTTCCCGATCATTCATATCGGACGTCAGTGGATCTTCTACTGGCTGCTGCCGTACCCGAACCAGCGATTCCTCTGGCCGAACTTCAAGTCGCCCCTGGTCTGGGACGTCTTTGCCATCTCGACCTACTTCACCGTGTCAGCCACGTTCCTCGTGGTCGGGCTCATCCCCGACATTGCGGCCGTGCGCGACAAGGTCACCGGCTGGCGCAAAAAGGTGTACGGCTCGCTGTCCCTAGGCTGGACCGGTGCGGACAGCCAGTGGCGACACTACGTCAAGGGCTATGGCTTCATGGCAGCGCTGGCGGCGCCTCTGGTGCTGTCGGTGCACTCGGTCGTCTCTTGGGACTTCGCCGTGTCGGTCATCCCCGGATGGCACGGCACCATCTTCGCTCCCTACTTCGTTGCCGGTGCGATCTATTCCGGCATCGGCATGGTGTTGACGCTGGTGATTCCGCTCCGAAAAGTGCTCAAGATCGAGCACATGATCACGGACTACCACTTCGACAATCTGGCCAAGCTCACGCTACTGACCGGCACGATTCTGTTCTACGCCTATGCGATGGAGTATTTCATCGCCTGGTACAGTGGCAACACCTTTGAGCAGACGACCTTCTGGCTCCGTGCGTTCGGTCCGCTCTGGTGGTCCGGCTGGACCATGATCATCTGCAACGCGTTTGTGTCCCAGTTGCTCTGGTTCAAGAAAATCCGGCAGAACCTGACTGCGCTTTTCGTCATTTCGATCTTCATCAATATCGGAATGTGGTTTGAGCGTTACGTCATCATCTCGTCGTCACTGGCCAACGACTTCATTCCGTTTGCCTGGGACCGCATGAATCCGACTTGGGCTGACTGGGGCATTCTGATCGGCTCGTTCGGATGGTTCGGGATGTACTTCCTGTTGTTCGCTAAGACCTTCCCGGTCGTCGCGATCCAGGAGATCAAGGAGATGATTCCGATGCCGCGCCGTAAGAAGGGAGGGCATTGATGGCTGCCAAGACCCTCTCGGGTGTGCTTGCTGCGTTCAAGTTCGAGGACTCGGCAATTGATGCCATCAAAGGCCTCAGGGCTCGGGGATACCGGGATCTGACCGTCTATACGGCCGCACACAATCACCACATCGAAGAAGCGCTCGAGCACAAGACCAGCTGGGTCCGTGCCTTCACGCTGATCGGCGGTTTGATCGGCTTGGGTGCCGGATTCGGGCTGACCCTCTGGATGTCCTACGACTGGCCGCTTCTCGTCGGTGGCAAGCCGATCGGGGCGATTCCGCCTTACGTCGTGATTGCCTTCGAGCTGACGATTCTGTACGGCTCGCTCTCCACGGTGGCGGGCGTCATCATTCTCTCCGCGCTCAAGTCCCTCAAAGGACGCCCATTCAAGCCCGAGTTCAGTGACGACACCATCGGTTTGTTTGTGCCGTGCCCGCCGGACCAGCGGAACGGAGTTCGGAAGTTTCTGGAAGAAATCGGTTCAGACGAGGTGACGGAACATGGCGCGTAAGCGACTGCTCGCGACCCTCGGCCTTCTGGCGGGGCTGTCGGGCTGCAACTGGTACTACGACACGCTGCCGTCGCCCGACGACCTGATGAAGGCCGTGCCGTGGTTCGATCATATGATCAAGTCGCCCACGCCATCGCCATATCAGCGGGCTGACATTCCTCGGTACACCCCGAAGGGATCGGTGCCGATCACCGGCGGGGAGGCGGATTGGGGACTCCTGAATTTCTCGGGACCCGTGCCTATGTACGGCTTCGACACGCTCGCGGCCGCCAGGGTGCGCAACCCGACCGTTGCCGAGTTCTCCGAAACGCTGAAGCGCGGGGAAGAGGTCTACCGGAACTTCTGCACGGTTTGTCACGGTGATTCGGGTGCGGGAGACGGTCCGGTCGGTGTTCGATTAGGCGCGCAGTCCCTGCTGACCGACAAGGCCAAGGGATTATCGGACGGGTACCTGTACAGCATCGTGCGCTATGGCCGCGGTATCATGCCAATGTACGGTGACAAGATCTTTCGGCAGCATGACCGCTGGGCCGTGGTGAACTATATGCGGCACCTGCAAGGGATCACGCCGCCCGCGACTGCTGCGGTGGCGGAAGGAGCCAGCCAATGAGCCGAGCGGCACAGCGCGAACGCATCATCGTTCGCGGCAATGCGGGGCGCTTCAACCTGCTGTGGACGGTGGGGCTGGCCCTGGCGGCCGTTGGAGCCGCGCTCTTCGCGCTCTCGTTGTTCTCGGGCGAGAGCGAGCGCGCCTGGCAGCTCTTTCACGTCAACTGGATCTACTTCACCGGCCTGACCGGCGGCAGTTTGGCTCTGGTTGCTGCGAACAAGCTGGCGAACGCCAAGTGGTCGGGCGTCATCGTCAGGTTTGCCGCGGCCCACGTCTTTTTTGCGGTGGTATCCCTGATCGGGCTCATCCTGATCTTCACGGTGGGGTATCACTCGATTTACGGTCACATGTACGAGCAGCTGCATTCGCTGCCGCACGGCAAAGCGGTTTGGTTGTCGAAGCCGTTCATGTTCGGTCGGCTGCTCGTCGGCATGGCGGCCCTTTACTGGGTCGGCTGGAAGATGATCCGCTCCGATATGGTGGGCGACATGTTCCTGGCACGCAACACGGTCGGCGACGACCGCAAGGCCCGCTATGAGGCCGCAACGCAGGGCTTTGATGGCTCCGAGGCTGCCGTCGAGACCCAGCGCGCCTCGACCAACCGATTCGCCGCGGGCTACGTGGTACTGTACGCGCTCGTCTTCAGCCTGATCGGTTTCGACGGGATCCAGGCGTTGCAGCCGCACTGGTTCAGTAACCTGCTCGGTGGCTGGTACTTCATGGGCTCCTTCCTCGGTGCCCATACCGTGCTGGCGCTCCTGATGCTGTACACCCGTCGCCACCTGGGCATTACGGACCTGGTCACGCCCAAGCAACGTCACGATCTGGGTAAGCTCTGTTTCGGCTTTACGATCTTCTGGGCCTACCTGATGTGGTCACAGTTCCTCGTGATCTGGTACGGCAATATCCCGGAAGAAACCGGCTTCGTGTTCCAGCGTCTCTGGGGCGAGTGGATGCCGGTGGCGCGGATCGTGTTTATCGGGATGTTCCTGCTGCCGTTCTGGGGGCTCCTGTTTATCGCGGCGAAGAAGTCGCCGCTGGTCCTCGGGCTCTTTGCTCTCGTCAGCGCCAGCTCGCTCTGGTTGGAGCGCTACCTGCTCGTGCTGCCCTCGATTACGGCCGGCAGCGGTCCGATCTTCGGCCTGCCTGAACTTGGCCCGACCCTCCTCATGCTGGGTCTGTTCCTCTTCTGCTACGCACTCTTTGGCAGGACCTATCCGATGGTCTCACCGCGCTTGGCGCAGATCGCGGCCGACCATGAAGCGGGCCACGGGGCCCACCATGAGGATGAGGCCGGCGACCCCGGACAGCCGCAGGGGCAGCCGGCGTAACGGCAGATCAGCTGATCCGCACACAGGGGCCCATCGATGACATCGATGGGCCCCTGTCGTTTGGTCGCTCCTGAGCCGCCTGGCAAGAACTCCGTCGTAACTCTTGACGGTCGAGAGTAATGGGCTCATTTTTGCTCTCGACAGTCAAGAGAAGCCATGGTGCCGACCGGGTCGAGGTCGAACCGTTCTCGCGCTGGGTCGGGCGGGTGGTCTGGCAGGATCCAGAGGGGGTGTTGAATGCTCGAAGAACGCGCCGACCTGCTCCAGGGAACGATGGAACTGCTGATCCTGAAGACTCTCTCAGTCGAGCCGATGCACGGGTGGGGCATCACCCAGCGGATCGAGCAGCTTTCCCGGCAGGTGCTCCAGGTCAACCAAGGATCGCTCTATCCGGCCCTCGAGCGGCTTGGCCGCCGAGGCTGGATTCGCTCTGAGTGGCGGATCACAGAGAATAACCGACGAGCGCGGTACTATGAGTTGACCGATGACGGGCGGTGCCAGCTTGCCCTGCAGCAGCAGGGCTGGGAGCGCTCGTCGCAGGCCGTCAACTCGATCCTGGCGTGGTCGGGGGAAGCACTATGAGCCTCTGGACCGAGATCCGTGCCCGGTGGCGGGCGCTCCACAGCGGGACCGCGGCAGATGACGACACAGCGGAAGAAATCCGCTTCCACTTGGAGATGGAGGAGCGGAAGTACCGCGAGCGTGGCCATGACGCCGAGGAGGCCCGTCGCCTTGCCAGGGTAGCCTTCGGCGGGGTGACCCAGACGCGCGAGGCGGTGCGCGCGGCGCGCGGGGTGACGCTGCTGCAGGATCTTGCCCGCGATACGAAGCAGGCCATACGCCAGCTGCGGAGAGCGCCGGCGTTCGCTGCCGTGACCGTCGTGACCCTTGGGCTTGGGATCGGAGCCAACACGGCCATCGTCAGTGTGCTCGATGGCGTCTTGCTGCGGCCGCTCCCCTTCGAGGCGCCGGACCGGCTCGTGATGCTCTGGGAAACCGATCGCCGGAGCGGCACGACCAGGGAACCGGGCTCTTGGCCCGACTATCTCGACTTTCAGGCTGGGCTCACTGGTACCTTGGCCAATCTGGCCGCCATCCAGGGCACAGCGGTGAGCTACACCTCTTCCGGGGCAGAGCCGACCCGGCTCCGAAGCCTCGCCGTTACGGCAAGCTTGTTCGAAACCCTTGGCGTTCGTGCCATCGCTGGGCGGCTCTTTACCTCGGATGAGACCGCTCCCGGCGGGCCGCGGGTCGCGGTGCTCGCAGAGGGGTTCTGGCGTTCGCGACTGGCAGGTGACCCCGCTGTGATCGGCGCCGCGCTCTCGTTCGGCGATCAGGCGTATACCGTGATCGGAGTCGTCCCGGACGCGGCGAGCACGGGGATCGACCAGATCCATGCGCGGGCGGCATACCATGCGCCATATCCGCGCGGTGGACCGGTGGAGGCGTGGCTTCCGCTCCAGGTGAACGAAGCCGCGTTTCCACGCTATACCCATCCGTTCCTGCTGCTCGGACGCCTCCAGCCGACCGTGGAACCGGCTGCTGCGCAGGAAGCAGCAGCCGCCCTCGCGCTGGATCTGGAGCGCCGCTATCCCGTCAACGCCGGACGTGGTGTCTTCGTGGAGCCGCTGGAGCGCGTGGTGCTCGGCCCGATCGAGCCGATCCTCTGGCTGC